>DBYG01000032.1 GCA_002310175.1 Bacteroidales bacterium UBA1192 | reverse complement strand
TAGAAGTTAGGGCGTAAATTTTTCCCTACTGGAGTGATGGCCCAGGATAAAAGGCTATGGCTCCAGCCGAGAGCCACCGGTTAGCAAGAAAAATATTTACAAAAGTTACCGCAGGGTGAAATCCGGGGCAAAAAGAAGCTAACCTAACGCCCCAGGTCATACCCTTTTCTTATCATTTGTCAGGGATGGCGGCAAGAACTGCTTTAAGGTAGTCCCAGACTTTCTGGACTGACGGGATGTAACAGCGCTCATCAGGTGAATGGGGGCTCATCAGTGTGGGACCGAAGGATACCATATCCCAGTTGGGATAGGCACCGCTCAGGATACCGCACTCCAGGCCTGCATGGATAGCCATTACCTTGGGCTCGCAGCCGAACATCTTCTGGTACTCAGCCTTCATAACGTGCAGTATGGGCGACGCGGCGTTTGGAGCCCAGCCTGAATAGCCTCCGGTCAGCTCAATCCTGCAACCGGCCAGTTCAGCTACGCTGCGGACGCGCAGGGCCAACAGTTCCTTGGCTGAGTCAACAGAGCTGCGCAACAGGTTGCCGATAAAGAACTCACCCTTATATATCTTGACCATAGCCATATTGTTTGATGTCTCAACCAAGCCCGGCATCTGGTCACTCATGCGCTCCACGCCATCGGGGCAAGCCAGGATAGCCTGGATATAACGCAGGGCAGTACCCTCCTCCACATAGAAGCACTCATCGGAATCACAGCTCTCACCTTCGGCACACTTATAGGGCTCAAAAACGTAGTTGCAATCCGGATCGGTTGCGGCATACTCTGCCTTGATTTCTGAAAACACATCCGCTACCACCTTCTTTGCCACCTCCTCCTTATCGGGAGCTACATAAACTGTTGCAAAGCACTCACGCGGGATGGCATTGCGCAGTGTACCGCCCTCCATATCGATGAGCTTGACATCGGCCCTGGTCAGTAGAGCGTAGAGTACGCGGGCACCCATCTTGTTTGCATTGGCACGACACAGTATGATGTCCATACCTGAATGGCCGCCCTGGAATCCCTTTACAGCCAGGCTGTAGCAGAGCCAGCCCTTAGGCTCCGGCTTACGCTCGTATGTACCCTTGACTGATGCGTCAAGGCCACCGGCACAGCCCACGTAGAGCTCACCCTCTGTCTCGGAGTCAAGATTGAGCAGTATCTCACCCTTGAGTACACCCGGTTTGAGAGCCTGTGCACCGGTCATACCGGTCTCCTCATCGTATGTCACAAGCAGTTCCAGCGGACCATGCTTGATATCATTTGACTCCAGCACAGAAAGAGCCAGAGCTACGCCCAGACCGTTATCGGCACCCAGGGTGGTACCTTTAGCCTTTAGCCATTCACCGTCCACCCAGGTCTCAATGGGGTCATTCTCAAAATCATGCTTGACATCAGCATTCTTCTGTGGAACCATATCCATATGGCCCTGCATGATTACGCCCTTCAGGTTCTCCATCCCCGGAGTGGCCGCCTTGCGCATTATCACATTGCCGGTCTCATCGGCAAAAGCCTCAATTCCACGCTGTTTAGCCCAGTCCAGCAACCATGCACGAATCTTCTCCTCATGCTTGGATGGACGCGGCTGTCGTGTTATACCGTAAAAGTTGTCCCAAACAATCTTGGGCTGCAAATCCTTGATAGTCATATTCTCAATTGTTTAATTGGTTATATACAAAAAAGCATACCAGCCGCACTCATCGCGACCGATATGCCAAAGTTAATATTTAAAGATTTATTATCCAAGGAACTTACCGCGGTTCTGCAATCCCAACAGACCGGACATAAGGAAAATGATTCCTGCAACAACCATCATGATGCGGTTCTTTAGCAGAATCACGCTCCAGATAGCAGCGTTTATGTTTTCAGGCTCCTCATACGGATTTATAGTTACATCCCATACCTTGTTCTCAACAAGTTGAATATTCCCCAGCACCAATGCCAGTATCACCGTAAGCACAGAAAGCACAGCTGCAGCGTTTCCGTTACGGATAAGCGTGGAATACAAGAACGCTAGATTACCGAATAGCATGACCGGAATCATTAGCTTGGCAGCCATTGAGAACGGCGCTACAGGATACAGAAGAATTCTGGCCAAAAAGGCATATGCCACAAGTATCAGATAAACCTCAACGTAAATCATAATCAGCCTGAACAGCCAAACCTTATACATATAGTTTGGAATACCGAACAACAGTTCCAAGATACGGTGGTCAGCATCATTCTGGATACCGAAACATGCAGGGTAGAAAACCAGCAGAAGTCCTGGTATTATGAGCTGGTTATAGACCATGCCATGACTCAAGGTAGTGCCTCTGGATGCAGCGGTAAACATAAGGAAAAAGAAAAGTGCCAGACCAACCAGCAGGAACCAGATGAACTTGCCGGAGAAAATAATCCTCATATTGTAACCGCACAACTTTGCGAAAGATTTCACTGTCTGTAATACTGACATCGGTCAAATTCTTTAAAGGTTCTTTAATAAGCACAGGTATGCATCTTCAAGATTGGGCTCAGCAGGTTCTGCACCAGGGAACGGACATGTAGGCGATATGTATCGCACTTTGATCAAATCACCGTCTTGAATGTGATTGGCTATCAGCTTCTCGTCAAGTTCACCCAAACGTGATGCTTCTATGTCAAACAGCCATACCTTGTCTTTGGCCAGATTGACCATTTCCGATGGCAGACCAAAGTATTTCAGCGAACCCTTTTCAATAACCACGACCTGATTGCATGAACTGGCAATATCCTCAATAATATGGGTAGAGAATATCACGATACGGTCACGGCTCAGTTCAACCAGCAGGTTCCTGAACCTTATCCGCTCCCTTGGGTCAAGACCGGCGGTAGGTTCATCCACCACAAGGATACGTGGCAGATTAAGCAGTATCAGCGCTATTCCTATGCGCTGCTTCATTCCACCCGAGAAAGATCCTATCTCTGAGTTTCTCTGCTCATACATATGTACAGCAGTGAGCACATACTCCAGCCTCTCATTACGCACTTTCTCATCGGTAATACCTTTGAGAATAGCCTGATAATTGAGGAAATCCCAGGCGCTCATCGCCTCATACATACCGAATTCCTGAGGCAGAAAACCTATAAGGCTCTGCAACTCCTCCCTGTATTTGAGAGTATCCATACCGTTGATGAACACCGTTCCGTAACTCTGGCGCAGTATTCCGGTGACAATGCGCATGAATGTAGATTTTCCCGCTCCGTTGGGACCCAAGAGGCCGAACATGCCGCTGTGTATTTCGAACGAGACTCCACGCAGGGCCTTGAACGGTTTCTTGCGTTTGCCAATGATGGGGATGCTCTTCACAAACACATACCAGGCACGTTTTACACCGGCGGTCTCATCGCCAAGACGTTCCACATTTATGTTGTTGTCATAAAGGTAATCCGATGTCTTACGTATGCAGAGACCCAATAGCCAAACAACAGCGATGAATACCATGAATCCATTACTCTCAATGCGTCGGCTCAGGAACAACATCGCACATACCGGTAATGCCCAGTATAGGATTTTTTTCAGTTTCAGCGAAATTTTTGCTCCTCGAGAGGATTTATAAGAAACATATTCAAGTATTGCCTTTATGATATTGTTTACACCAGCAAGTGTAATTATTGTCATAAGCAGTATCCATCCCTGCTTTTCAAAATACCACCCTGCCAAATAACCGGTATATGCAAACACCACCACCTGCCAGATTATGCTCACAAAATCCTTCGGATGATGGAAAGAGCGAGCCAGTCCTAATCTGCGGCGAATGTTCAGCCCGCTACGCCACTGACGCAGGAACAGGCTGTACCAGTCATATACCTTGACCAGGTTACGCACCTCTATCACAATCGGCTCATCGGGCTTGACAATATCCTTGCGGGCAATCCTGACAGAGCTCTTTATGAAATATGTCACTCCGGGGACGGCAAGACACAGGACAATTATGTACAGAAGTATCTTGAATATTCCGCTTACAGTGGTGAATATCACCATAAGTCCTACTCCAAACAGTACTGCATGCAGTATATGGGTATAGCGGCCAAGACTCTTGTACCATGCCCTCATGTTCTCGAACGATATGTAGAGGGTAGGTATGAGAAGCAGTGTAAGTATAGCCGAGAAGGCCAGACCGCCTATGACCGTCAGTGCAAACGGAGCACCTATGGCACCTGCATACTCATTGTCACCCATAGCCATGGGGATAAGCGTGACTATGGTGGTGATCGTGGTTATGAATATAGGTCTGAGTCGGGAGTATCCGCTGGTCATGATTGCACGCATACGGCCGTAACCCCTCCTGCGTAAAGTAGATGAGTAGTCTATCAGTATGATGCCGTTGTTGACCACTACGCCAAGCAGGATCAGGAATCCGGTCAGTGTATTGGCATTCAAGAGGCTATTACCCGACAGCAGCAGTGCCAGCAAAGAGCCTATGGCGGCCAGCGGTATGGAGAACAGCAGAACCAAAGGCGTGGTAAGTGACTCGAACGATGAAGCCAATATCATAAATATAAGTATGATAGCCGCCAGTATCAGGAACTTGAACTCATTAGTGGAGTCATCACCACGCTGCACCTCAAGTGCCAGTCCTGAGGGAAGGTTGTAGTTAGCTATAATATCATCAATCTGTTCATGATAACCTTCAAGCACGTCCTTAGGAAGATCCTCGCTTTGTGAAATGGCATATGTCACGTTCACCCTACGGTCACGGTTCACACGTCTTACCTCCGACGGTCCACGGCTAAGGCGAATATTTGCCAACTGCTGCAACTCATGCGTCCCTCCGTTAGCATCTGTAACAATGACGCGTCTGAGGTCATCCAGTGTCTTCTCCCATCGTCCTGCCTCCTCTTCCTCCTCTGTCAGGTCATCCATTATTACAATGTCATATTCATCGACACCAACCTTAAAACTGGTTCCGCTGCTTGTGGAACGGTTAAGCGAACCTAACGCTGATGTAATGGCCTGATTGGAAATATTATACGAAGCCAATGACACAGGATCAAAAGTAAGTTGAACCTCTCTTCGCCCACCAGGATTATCAACTCTTATATCGCGTACAAACTCCAACTGTTCCAGATAGTATCTGAGATTATTGGAGACTATACGCATCGTCTCAATATCAGAGCCTTTCACAACGATCCTTTCCGTATTGTCTCCAACGCCGAGTACACTCATGAAACGGGTCAGCGAACTTAACCCGGAAGCGCTTTGTTGTCCTCTGGCATATCCGGGAGTAACGCGCACGTCAATATCATCATCATCCAGAGTGAGGGCATCGCTCAATTCTTCAACCAGATTGCTTATTGATATGCCACCCTTTTTATTATATCCTTCCTGTAAAGTTACCGTGATCGATGCTTGGTCCTCCTGTATCCGACTTATTACATCTTTTTTCTGAGGAAAACTGTCCAGACGTGCTTCAAGAGTTGCAGTAGCCTCATCCGTATCATCAAGGACGCTGCCACTGGGCATGGTTATGTTTACGTTAATTCTGTCACTATCCACCTGACGGTTCTGGCCCGTATTACGGGACAAGGCTAATATGAAAGCAATGACCAGAACAACAACCGCGGTCCCTACTGTAGGTCCAGGCTTGCGCAAAGAGGTTTTGAGCAGTGTGGAGTACATCTGAAGCGGACGGTCATGGATGGACATTTTCTTGAAGAACACACTGCTGCCGCCGCCTCCGTGTTCCATCATGGCAGCTGTTGCCATTGGAATGAACGTGACAGCTACCAAAAGCGAGAATATCAGCGTGGATATGATCGAAAAACCAATGTTCCTACCCAAGAGCTTAATCATAGGTTCATCGGAGAACACAAAAGGAAGGAACACCGTTATAGTTGTAAGTGTGGATGCAACGAGGGCTTTTCTCACCTCTTTTACACCCTGCAATGCCGCAAGTCGAGGAGGCATACCCGTAGAGGCCAAACGGTATATGTTTTCCAACACCACAATACTGCTGTCCAACAACATACCTATAGCCAAGGCCATACCTAAAAGAGTAAGTGTATTTATGGATATATTTGCAGCATAAAATATATTGAACGCTGAAAATATTGAAACCGGTATCGACAGTGCAATAAAGAAAACCAGACTTAGGTTACGCAAGAAAAACCACAGAACCAGAATCGCCAGAATACCGCCTATTAACGCCAGCCTTACTATCTGCGAAATGTTGTTGCTTATCTGATCGGCAGAATTGGACTGCAAGACCAGTTCAAGATCCTGATTTGCAACTTCCCTGTTCACCTCGTCAATGCGCTTAAGAGTCCTCTTGGATAGATTCAGAAGATTTTCACCGGCTCCATTAACCAGAGACACCGAAATCGCATCCATGCCGTTAACCCTACTGATTGTCGTCTCCTCTTTATAGTCAAAGAAAACGGTAGCTACATTCTTAAGATAAATCGGCCCGTTGGCCACCACCAGATTCTCTACCTGTGACACGTCATCGTAGCTGGCGTCAAGCTGAACATAATACTTCCTGTCAGGTTCACTTATGTAGCCGAGGAATGTACGTTCCTGATTATACTGGCTCAGAGCCTGGCTGATCTGTGAATTTGAAATGTTCAATGCTTGCATAGCTTCAGGATTAGAGCGAATCTCGATGGATTTGACTCTTCCGCCATAAACAGTCACTCCTGCTATGCCGTCGATGCTCTCAAGCCGAGGAACCACATCCTTATCAACAATTGCCCTCAAACGGTCAACGCCACCAGACCCGCGCACCTGCAATGACATAAACTGATTGCTTATGCCATTAATGTTAGCCTGTTGGACATTCACCGAAACACCTGATGGAAAATCGGACCGTATAGAACTGATCTTCTCCTGAAGTTTCACGGTGGTCATTTTAAGATTGGTCCCCCTCTTAAAATCAACCCGTATGGAACCTTGTCTACCGGACACCGTTGATTCCATATTCTCAACACCACCCACAGCACTGATTGCTCCTTCAAGCGGAATAACAACCTGCTGCTCCATGGAAGCCGGAGTAAGGTCACTTTGCGATGAGGCATTCACATACAACTGGGGTAGCTCGGTATTGGGTAACAATTCAACCGGCAACTGCTTGTAAGAGAAATAGCCCAGTAGTGTCAGCGCCACCAGAAGCATGCAGATAGTAACCCTTCTGTCAATAAATGACTTCATTTTCCTGTGATCCTTATTTTAGCGCTCTCGAATACATAATATACACACGGTATCACCACAAGACTAAGCAGAGTTGAAGTGAACAGGCCGCCTATAACGGCAATTGCCATCGGAGAACTGAGAGATGACCCCTCTCCTATTCCCAGAGCCATAGGCACAAGCGCCAGAATTGTAGTAAGGCTTGTCATGAGAATGGGTCGGATACGCTGCTGACCTGCCTCTGCTATAGCATCTGTAAGGCTGAGGCCTGAGTCCTTAAGCTGCCCTATCCTATCCACAAGGATAATTGAGTTGTTAACAGCAATACCGGCCAACATCACCATACCAATTATACCCATTATATTCACCGTTATTCCTGTAATAAGAAACATCAATACAGCTCCCACCAATGCAAGAGGGATTGTAAGAAGAATAGTAAAAGGATGCAGGAGTGATTCAAACTGCGATGCCATCACCATATATACAAGTACTACAGACAACAACAGAGCCAGCAGAAGACTATTCATGGACTCAGCCCTTCGTTCCTCCTCACCAGTCACGGTAATGGAGTAGTTCTGCGGCAGTTCTATACCCGACACAGCTTCCCTGACACTCTGAGCGGCTTTGTCAAGCGAGACGGATTCATCAATATCAGCAGTAACACGAGTAACCCTATTCTGATTAAGTCTGTATATTTCCTTGGGGGCAGTGCTCTCGCTTATATTAGCCAATTCAGCCAAGCGGAAATCCTTCTGGCCTGATGTGATAACCATACTGTTCAAATCTGCCAGAGACACTCCAGGTACCTTTATATTAATATCCCTCATGTCACCTTTGTAATCCATCTGTCCGGCCGCACGACCGTCAAGATGCTGTTGTATCTGGGTGATTATCGTGGACACATTGATATTGTTCATACCGGCCAAAGCACGGTCAACAGTAATGATAATCTCTGGTGCACCGCCCGCCAGTGAACTTTCCACATTATACAGGCAGTCAATCGAATCGACAACATCTTCTACCTGACTGGTAAGTTGTGTCAACAAATCCAGGTCCTCACCCTTGATCTCCACAACGAGCGGAGCGTCTTCTGTACCCATCATCGAACTCAAAGAGTTGTCATCTTGCGTAAATGAGAGTTCCATTCCATCAACACCATCTATGTATGCAGCAAGGATCTCTGATAGGTCATCGGGAGTAACAGCCGAATTATTAGAGAGTTGAATCTTCATTGTTGCTGTATTTTCACCCTCAAAATCCAGATTCTGAGATGATGCGCCAGGACCCACATGAGTATATATCACGCAAGCACTATCCTGCGACAGATCAAATACCATGTTCTCAAGACTCTCCAGCGTGGACGATGTACGTTCCAAACTGGTTCCTTCAGCCATACGGACCTTTACATTAATGGTGTTGTCCTCCGTCTTGGGCATAAACTCTGTGCCCACATACGGAAGAAGGAATATAGTCCCTGAGACCAGAACCACAGAAGCGGCTATAACCCACCAGCGCCTTTCGACAAGATTTTTGAGGAATGAGCTATACCCCTTTATATTTACTGAACTGAAACTCTTCAGAGGAACAGCCTTTTTCCGTCCGAATATTTTATCGTACAGTGTAGGAATTACCAGAATTGCCACGAACAGGGATGAAAGTAGCGAAAACGTTACAGTCCAGGCCTCATCCTTGAACAGTTCACCGGTAGCACCATGCAAATATACTATAGGCAGGAACACCACAATAGTCGTAAGAGTTGATGCCGATACAGCACCGGCAACCTCTGAAGTTCCGGATATAGAAGCATCACGTACAGAAAGCCCTCGTTCCTGGTTTCTGAATATACTTTCAATAACCACTATTGCATTATCCACCAACATTCCTGCTCCTAATGCAAGTCCTCCCAATGTCAGGATATTTATGGTCAATCCACTGAAAAACATCAGATTAAAGGTCGCAATTATGGAAACAGGGATAGAAACTGCCACAATAAGAGTGGTTCCCACTCTACGCAAGAACACGAACAACACTATTACAGCCAGCAGGATTCCAAGCAGTGCACTGTTCTTGACCTCACCAATAGAGTTGTTTATAAAAGTAGCCTGGTCGCTGATTACAATAAAGTCATATCCCGGCAATGATTTCCGTATCTTGCTAAGGCTGGTATTTATCCCTTCAACAGCCTTGACTGTGTTGTAGTCCATCTCCTTAAATACCGATATGCCAATGCTGCGGTTACCGTTCACCCTTACAATATTCTCAGGGCTGCGGTTTTCAAAGTGTATGGTTGCCACATCACGAAGATAAATGGGTGCCATGCTGGCAGATTCAAACTCACCCACCTGACCGGGTGAAGTTTCTGTATTCCTATACCCTACAATAATATTACCGAATGCCGTTTCGTCAGTCAGAGTATTTGAACCGGTTACTAGATACTGGGCTCCCTGCTCCGTTATCCTTCCCCCCGATACCCTTTGGTTGCTCTCCTGAATGCGCGACGAAATATTATCCACTGTAATATTGAAAGCCTGCAGTTTATACGGATCCGCCTCAATGACCAGATTAGTAAACTCGTCACCGGCCAATGAGACATCTGCCACTCCTTCAACCCTCATTAGTTCATTGCATACGTATGAGTCAGCCACCTTACGCAATTCGGCCATATCGTTGATGTCCGGATTAGAGAAACCGATAATCATAATCGGCGAAGTAGTGGGATCCTTCTGTAATATTCTCAGATCCGTAACTCGACTATCCTGAGAAAAACTGCTCATGGCCTTCTCCAAATCCAGAAAAGCCTCATCCATATTTTTTCTCCAGGAATACTCAACCGTTATCCTGGCAGTTCCAACCTTAACTACCGATGATACATTGCGCACATCGCTCTGACGGGCAATCTGAGACTCCATGTTTCTTACGAACTGCTTCTCAATCTCTTCCGGCGGACGTTCACCAGCATCTATCTCAACAAACAGACGAGGGCTGTTCATGCTTGGAAGCAATTCCACGCTCAGCCTGTCATATGATATCTTTCCGAGCAGCAGAATGGCCAGTACCGCCATCGTGACAGTAACCGGATTCCTGACCGCCCAACTAACCAGTTTTTTCATCCTATATCTTATCTCTGGATTTTTACCTTTGAACCGTCTCTCAGAGTCTCAAAACCACGTACCACTAACTGATCGTCCTTATCAAGACCACTCAGCACTTCCACACTGTTCTTATCTTCAAGACCTAACTTGATATTTCTTGCTCTGGCAATGCCCTGGTCAACAACGAACACTGTACGTCTGTTACGTTCGTTGCGAACGATATTCTTGGGTATCACTATCGTTGAACTGTGACTCTCTGTAACGATATCTGCCTTAACAAACATACCAGGCCTGATAAGGAGGTCCTTGTTGTTGATCACAAGTTTACCCTTGAATGTGCGGGTCTCGGCACTTATTGCCGGAGAAAGTTCCGTCACTTCACCTATTATGGTATCACCTGGAAGAGTATAATGGGTAATGTAAGCCTCCTGACCAATTTTCACTTCGTTGATTGCACTCTCAGGCAAGTTTATTTCAAGCAGCATTGAACTATAGTCCATAATGGTAACAACAGATGTCCCACTATTAAGCTTGGCTTCATTCGAATAATGAGGAAGATTAACAATCACACCTTCAAACGGAGCTCTTATATTCATCTTCTCAAGGTTCATCTCGGCATTCTCGTAGTCCAGGCGCGAACTCATAATCTTGATATCTGAGTTCTTCACCTCAGTCAGCGTGGCACCACCCTTGTCATAAAGCGACTTTGTCTTGGCCTGCTCCTGTTCTGCCAGTTCCAGGTTCAATCGCTTGGTCTCGATCGAAATGCCATTTTCATACGATTTGTCTTCAATGCGTACTATCACGGCTCCCTTCCTGACCTTGTCACCAAGCTTGTACGGTTTACCTGTCGCCGGATTTCTCTGAAGGAGATATTTACCAGCCATCTCCGTTGACAGTTCAGCCTCTGCATTTGACACAGCAGTGCTGTTTGTTGTGAAAACTCGGCTTACAGAACCGTAGGTGATGTCAGAGACTGATACCGGTGTGGGTATTTCATTGCGGTTCATTGTGTTCTCTTGCCTGCACCCTGTCATTATTACAGAGAGCACAGCCAGTGTTAGTGCGCTGATTCCTGATTTCATATACTGTATCATTTCTGTTATTTCTGTTTGTTTATTATTTTGTATTTGTATTTTGCTCATATGTTATAGGAACTACAGGAGCGTTCTTCTCAAAGTCATAAAGGGTCAGGACCTTGATATTAAGAAGCTGGACCTTATAGTTTATGATGGCCTGTGTGTAAGACATCTTGCTGTTTGACAGCTGATTCTGGAACTGGTTCATCTGCAGTCCGGTCAGCTCGCCGTTGCGGTAACGTTCCTCATTGAGGTCGTATGTAAGCTGGGCGTTGCGCTGGCTTTGCTCGGCTATCGAAATCTGTCCTACCAGATTATCCAGACTGCGGCAAGTGCTGCGTACGTTCATCTCTATGCTCTTGAGTTCCTCCTCGGCGCTCAGCTCAAACATCTGCCTTCCTATCTCCGCAGCCTTGATGCGTGCCTTGCGTGCACCCCAATCAAATATAGGCACGCTAAATGAAACAGACACTCGCGGGTTGTTTGTAGGATTGTCGTAAATTTGCGTAAATTCCTGATTATCGCCCATGATACCGAGCGAAAGCGATATGCTGCCGTTGAAACTGTCATTGTCCTTGACCTGAATCATAGACATCTCCTGCTGTTCCCTGGAGATCTCACGCTGTCTGAGCTCAAGTCTGGTTGTCAAAGCACTCTCCAGTGCCTTGTCAAAATCCACTATTACCGGTTCGGCCTCAATGTCGCACACCACTATTATATCCTCCTCCAGTGGTATTCCCAGCACCTGCTTGAAATTGTCCTTGGCGTTCTCCAGACTCACCCTCTGGTTCTCCAGGCTGGAACGCGACTGGGCCAGGTTAAGCTCTGCCTGATAGTATTCGTCCTTTGTAGTCAGGTCAGCCTCCACCTTGTCCTTTATTATATTGAAGTTCCTCTCGGCGTTCTCCAGTTCCGATTCACTTATGGCAAGGTTCTGCTGTGACATGAACAGACTGTAGAACTGGCTTGTAATGTTGCGCTCCACGTTAAGTCTCTGCAGGGCGTAGCTTATGCGGGCGTTCTCATAGTCCATCTCTATCTGACGCATGTTCATCTTAGTCCGGTTATAGGTAAAGATGGGCTGGTTCAGACTCAGATAAAGCCTGTTGCTGAATGCGCGGTTGGTGTTGGTGTTACCGCCTACGGTGGATTCGTTGTTCTGCCATGACAGACTGTTGTTCAATGATAGTGTAGCATCAGTCCATATTATAGGCTGAGATATACTGAAAGTCCCGGATGATGACAATGAGCGGTTTGTGTACCAGTCTGAAAAACGGCTGTCAAACTGACGTGATTGCGAATATGAGAAAGGCTCCAGATTAAGAGAGAATCTTGATTTCAATGATGCCTTCTGGGCAATCAGGTTCTGCTCATATCGCTCCATACTCAAACGTGAATTAATCAGATCTGGATTATGCTCGGCGCTGTACTCAAGAGCCTGTTCCATGGTCATGACAATCTGCGCATTGGCTCCTGTCTCCAAGACTGGCATCGCTATTAGAGCTATAATTGCCGGTAATAATTGTTTTTTCCTTCTCATATTTATCATTTCATTGTTTTTTATCTTTCTCTTTTTACTAACCTCACCGCATCGGCCACAATAACCCTTATACCTGACCTGTTGTTCAGTGTGACTCTGACAGTATCCGCTTCAAACCTGAACGTGCCCAGAAGGTTCCATCCTTCATCTGCACGCCACATGTTCATAGATACATGATCACTCATATTGAACTGCTCTATCTCAAAATTGTAGTCATTGGTCACTCTGCGACCATTATTGTTATTATTATTGTTGTTGTTATTGTTCCACCTTCGGTTACTGTTATTGTTACTGTACATAGCTGGCGATGCATAAAAGTATACGTCATATACTCCGGGCACAGTCACCGGCACGCTCCAACGGGCATATTGGGAGCCGTCACCCGGCGAAACGATGTAGGCAGAGCGAATGTAATCTCCGTACAGATTCTGGTCAGTAACCAAAGTCCACTGACTGAACGTTCGCCAATCAGAGAATCCCTCATACATGAACTCGTTGTTCTTCTCCCTTGACTTGTCAATCCATTTTGACAGATAACCGGTCCTAAGTGGTCTTGAAAGAGAAAACAGTCCATCGTCCTCATTATCTATGACTATCTCACCGGGGGGTGTATTATCAACGCCACCACGTACCGTAAAGACTCCCTCGGGCTCAAGATTTGTACTTTCGTATGTACTCCAGTCAGAATTATTAAGATTGACCTCATGTGGAAGATTTGATGACAGCATGGTGTTTACCCTTATATAGCTAGGGGTATTGAACCAGTGGGTCACCATCTTACGAGTCTCGTGCGCTCCCACTCTCATAACCATACTCTTGGGCTTATCCTCATCACCGGCATTCTCCATCTCATAGAATACGTATTCTACATTCACGAATCCAGGATTGTCCGATATGTTTTCAAGCGTAACCTCCGCCTGGTATATGTCTGCGGTATCAGTGGTGACGGTAGTTATTTGAGGAATGCCAATCTTATAACAGGCCAATTTCGCCGGTTCGTCCCAAGAATCAATCTTTTTCTGCAGACTTACTCCGGAATAGCTCTGTACCCAATCCAGAATTGAATCAAACGATGCATTGGCAAACTCGTTAGCCCTGGTAAGTGCGGAAATAGTATCAACAAGGGTCTCGTAACCCAATACTTCTGAAATAGGAGCAAAGAAATCCTTTGTCTTGAGCGACAATGCATTGTCAGCTATATCTTCCCACTCTGGATCAGACATTATACGCTCAAAATCGTACTTGCCCATCAATATCAAAGCTTTCTCATCCTCAGACAAGCCATTCATTCTCCTAATCCAGTTCTGACCGCCAGACTCATTCACGCCTGTAATGGACTCTACCATCCTGTTTGCCATGGGCCAGTCCGACGAATAGATATTATATCTGAAATTGTAGAACATAGGACGATAGAAGTACGGATTATCGACCTGAGTCATGGTGAACTGCCCGTTTCTGCCGCCATTGCCGCTATAACTGCCTGATTCCATCATGAAGTACATGGTGTTGTTCAGAATATTGATTAGTATCTGCTTTTCGGACATATTATTGTTTCCTCTCCTATAACGGCCGCCACTCCACTGTCGTTTCATGTTGCGGAACTGGAATCTACCCATGTCAAAGGCCCTCTCACGGACAAATGCCATCTCTGGCTGAAGTTCCTCATAAACTGAAGTCCATACCCGCTTGTAGGATGTAAATTGAAGAGGCACTTCCACAAACGAAAAGCGTCTGAACGGGTACTTCATTTCAGCCTGATACTCCATACTCCAACGCTGGTCGCGTATGATCGTGGGAATGGTGTCACGTATGGAGTCTAACACCTCAAACTGGTCGTCCCAGTTGCCCAGCTCCCATACTGTATACACAGTTGAGTCAACCGTCAGCGACTTGGGATGATAGTCACCTATCAAGAGTGATACTGACGGCAGTGATGACTCTGGTGTGAAAGTGAAACTGGTAGAATCGGCATTTGTCGTGCAATGACCCTGCGAGATAGGTGTCAACCCGGGATTGGGAGTTACGTTGATTTGGAAATCGGTAAAGTATGAGATCTGCCATTCTGGACTTTTATCACTGAATGCCACACCAGGACGGGGGTACCAGTAACTCTCGGGTGTGAGCATTGTGAACTTCCTGTCCTGAAAGAGGTAACGTTTACCGATATTGAGCATGGAAAGGGCTTTCTTGTTCTCTATCAGTTTATCGGCCGATATATCCAAATAGCAGATACGCTCATCAGCCATACCGCTATAATCCATAACAAGATGTATGGGCTTTCCTGCAGACAATGAATCAGCAAAATCCAACACTATCAGATGCATCAGCCGTTCACAGTTCATCCGATGGCCGGGTGCATCGACACTGTTTAACTTGAAACCGGGATTAAGTGTAAATACCAGCGAAACGGTATTATGCTTCGGTATTACGGTCATTTCGGCCCTCATATCCAACATATCACCGTTTTGGATTACCGATAACATGCAAGAGTCAGCAACCGCGCCGCCTATATGTACATACTTATTGTCCAACTCAACCATTTCGGTCCTGTATTTCTCATCTATCTTGAATAGATGCACATGTCTATATCCTGCATATAACCCTCCTATTAAAAAAACTGCAGTTGCGATTCGCCAGGGCAGAAGACTGAACTTTGAATTGGCGAGGCGATGGAATAGCGACACATCTGAAAAAATGAGACCTATGCCAAGCAACAGATAGCAAAGTCTGTGGTTTATCAGTCTGGGCAATCCGCTGAAACCAGTTATCACAGACTTTATCATTGGCAAGTTGAAACCAATATAATCAAAGAGATAATAATATACATTGTCTATATAGAACAGAGTCACGCCTATATATGCCAAAAGAATCACCATTGTGATAGCCTGATTGTTGAGCAACAACATCAGTGTCGTTGACAAGCCCACTATGAACACCAATGTTGGAACACACAACAGCAGAAAATACCATATATAACTGACATAGTCCAAGTCAAATCCATATTTGATCAGACTCATGATTAAAGCTATCAATGCCACTATAATGTCAAGGATGAAGAACACCTTCAACGTTGCGCACATCTTTCCCAGAAGGTACTCGGCATTGCTCAGAGGTCGGGTGTAGAATATTTCCGACGTATCAAGCTGTTTATCGCGCTTGAGATACTCCGATGCTAAGAAAACCGACACAACGGCCTGCCCCACATTCATTACCAGCATGAACATATAGGGAATAACCGACCTGTTCACCATCTGTGGCTGCTGGTACTGCGATAGTATATACATCGACCCTAAAATAACAGCAGCAAACAGTGCCAGGAAGGCAAACACCTTGAAGAACCAGCCGCGGACCAGCAGTTTTGTCTCATACTTGGAGACTATACGTATGTTAGTTATTCCTATCCACATCAGTCCTTATCCTTAATCTCCATAAAATAAACGTATGCATGCTCCAGGTTTGGAGGATAGCTGACCGCATCGTAACCAGGAATACTTTTGGCCACAACCTGGATATCCCATCCCAACCCGTTTGGTATAGTCGAAATCACTGCATATTTCTGATTGATTTCTGCATACTGTTCGTTAGTTACCTTGAGCCGCCAGACCTTGCCTTCAGTCTCCTTGAGCATCCCGGCAGGTGATCCCCTGAACATTACATGACCATGATTAAGCATTGCCATTTCTGTACATGAACTGGAAATATCACCGACAATATGGGTAGAGAGAATAATTGTAGTGTCTTTTGAACTGGCCTCACTCAGTAGGTTACGGAACCTGATGCGTTCCTCCGGATCAAGTCCGGTTGTAGGCTCATCAACCACCAAGACTTTAGGTTTATGAATCAGTGCCTGAGCGATACCAAGACGTCTTTTCATGCCGCCAGACAGATTCTGTGCATACCTGTCACGGGCTTCATACAGGCCTACTTGTTCAAGCATGGCATCGACTGCCTTGCCGCGCTCTGAAGAGTTCGTCATACCTGAGAGAGCAGCTGCATACTCCAGAAATTCACGAACCTTATACCTGGCAAAAAAACGGAAATCCTGTGGCAGATAACCCAAAATGCGACGTACCTCTTTACGCTGAGTACGTATATCATAGCCACATACATCTATCTGACCTTCGGATGGCTCCATTAAAGTTACCAATATACGCATCAAAGTGGATTTTCCTGCACCGTTCGGACCCAAAAGCCCGAACATGCCAGAAGGTATCTCCAGATTGATATCGGTTAGCGCTCTCTTGCCGTTTGGATAATAATGACTTAAGCCTTTTATTGTTATCGACATGATAGAATCAACTTCAGGGAAGGCTATCTTTAAAATGACCTAATTTTACAAAATATAAAAATCATCTGTTAATTGCCGCAGCGACCTCTTCGGCACCAATAGACAGAGTAACGTAAGAGGGGACTGTTCTAGTACAGCACTCATTCTCTCCCCAGAGGAATGGATAGTCATCCTTGTGCTCAAGGAAATCCGGCTGAAGAAGTACCAGACCAGGTACTATACCACCAGGGATGAAAGTGTAGTCGGCACGGTTATTGCCGTAGGCCACCTTTTTGGTGTTTACGCCCACTGCAGTAACGAAAGACACGTTGGAGTACGGATGACAGCCGTATATGAAGTTCAGACCGGAAAGCACAAGTTCGGGATCGATCAGGTCCGGGAAATAACGCCAAACCATATAGTTGTTCTGAGCCCAACTGATTACACGCTCACTTCCGCCCCAGGTCCCGCCGGCAACAGGCACTCCGTAAGGAGTGGAAGCAGCGGTACGTTTGGCATCCTCTACAAATACGGGAACCACCTCACGCACTTGAGCCTTGAAATCATCGTCCATATATGGAAGCAGAGAAAGTACGGTAGTCAGATTCACGCGCGGAGCCCTCATGGCACTGCCGCCACCTGTGCGGTTGTCCTCAGCACCCTGCGGAGCAGTGCGTGCGTTTTCAAGCTGGCGCATTACTCCCGGAAGGAAAATATCCTTGTACTTCTGTTCACCTGTAAGCAGCCACAACTGGATAGCTGCACTTGAACGGTCGCCGCCTCCACCACGATTGTTTCTCTGGGCATTGGAGTTAACGTTGGAACCGGATTGTTGGCGAGCCTGGTAATCGTCCATATCCTTCCAGAGTTTGAGGGCGTTCCTCCTGCATCGCTCAGCCGTTTCCGGAATATAAGGTGCAAGCACACGTGCGGCATGTGCAAGGGCGGCGCATACACTTACGTTGCTCATAGGGTTGCCTGAATTATTAGTGAACGCAAAACGATCGTCAAGAGTACCTGAATACCGGTTGTCACGAACCTCGTAGGGTTTGAGTTTGGGATCATATATATATCCGTCGGTAATGGTCACAGCATCACCCAAATGGTGATACTGATGCATGTTACCCTGTACTATACCGCCTGCAATGAATCCGATGTTCTCAATCTGTGCACAAAGGTTCAATGCGCCGTGCTCCACCTGCTGTATCATATCGGGCAGGCCATCGGGACGGTGTATGTCAACAAACTGGGTTTTCTGGTCAATAAAGGTTTCATCGCGTTCGGGACGCAGAACATCCCACACTTCAGCAAGCTGGTTGGTCATACCGATAACCGTACCTGACTGGATATCAAAGTCACCGGCATCGTACCACGCCCCTACAGCCAGCCCAGGGATATGTTCGTAGGGTTTATATTTTGTGTTGGTGCTGTTACCCATGCGATAGCCGTCATGCTGCTGATAGTTTGTGGGGGCCTGGATAGCATCATCCATATGGGAACGGCCGTGCCATACCCGGTATGCCTCATTCACCATCATGTGATCCATCTGGACAGGAAGCCACACGTCCATAGTGTTGTACCATTTTCCATCATAAACATTCCTGTTGATGGGGAACGGGTTGGTCTTAACACCGTTGTATTCTATAAAGTAGGTACCTGGTTCACTAACTGCGCTGAAATCACACTGAGCATAGTTATAACGGTCATAGAAAATTCCCCACTCCTTCACAACCGGCTCCAGCACCAAGGTGCTGCTTCCGTCTGGGTTCACGCGGTATATCCTGGCTTTAGGAGCGACCTTGTCATTGGGATCCAGCTCTATCACGGCCACCTTCTTCTGAGCCGGAGTGTAACCTATCTGTGAGAACCCCACATTAGGTTCTCTGATCCACTCAGGATTGGAAGTGGGCTCCACATACCATTCAAGGACGGTACCAGTCTTACCCGAAGGCAGGAATGAGCGCACCACAAACGTTCCGTTCTGGGATAGGTTACGGCCATCAAACAGGTTCAGCTCGGTATCCGAACGGAACATTACACGCAGAGACTCATCCTCGGGAGCCAGAACCAGTGTATGCCCCTTGGATATTGGCTTGGGTACTATGAATTCGTCACGACCGCGGTCATCAAAAGTAGTGAGACCATAGAACTGTGTGACCTTCTCCTTTAGCGGCCTCATCTCAGTATCGCTGGAAGGATAGCGCGGAAAAATCTCAGACTGTCCGTCCACCAGATAAGTCTTGCCATAGTACGAAGCAGGGAAGAACTCCATGTTAAGACCAGCCTTGCCGGCAAGCTCCTGAGGAAGCGGCTTGTCCAGAGTGACAGACATACGGAAGCCCTTATCCTCCTGCTTCACGTTTATTCCGTACTCGAATCCGTAATCCTGATACCTGAATAGGCACTTGATCTCGCCGCCCAGCGTATCAACGGTGCGCTGGGTCATATCAGCGTATATATCCCACTGCTCGGGGGTGTTCATCAGACGCACTCCTCCACCTGTGGCTATCCTTACCCCCTGCTGGATAATCTCTATTCCTGCTGTCTTCTCATCACAGAATATACCATGATACTGGTTTGAATAGACCAGCACATTCACACCGCGGGTCTCGAAATACCCCTTCTCATTAATCTCAAGCTTTCCGTGATCCGTTGGTTCAGAACAGGAAACCAAAGCACATAAAACAGTAGCAGTGATTAGCAAAAAACGTTTCATAAGTTTTCAAATTACGGCTATTGCACAAAGATACTGCAACCCGCGGGAATATAAAAGCAGTTAACTATTTTTAATTCCGGAGCAGCACCGGTCTTCATTCAGGGGATTCCGGAGACTGGTATAGTGAAAGGTTTTTCAAATAAGAATCTGTTTAAATTCGTTCCATGAAATTATGGGCTATTTAATTCTCTGGTTTCATCGTTTCTGAGGAAATAATGGGGTCCATTTTTACAGAGAAACGATGAAAGCAGAGGGTAAAAAAACTATAGGAAATTTATGGAGACAAATTTAAACAGATTCTAAGCCAACCCTGCACAAAAAAAATAAGTATCTTCGCAAACCAAAATCAACAGGTATGAAGAAACGTGTTCTCGTAACATACAACATGTTCCGCACAGGATATGCGGAACTGATCAGGAAATTTGATGTGACATTTCCACCCGAAGGCCGTGAGACATTCACTTACGATGAGGTGTATGAGATGCTCCCTGAATATGATGTGCTTCAGTCCATGTTCAATTTCCCTGTTGACCGCAAGCTGATGGAGCGCGGCCTTCCCCGACTGGAGCTGGTGAGCAACTATGCTGTAGGATTTGACAATATAGACATACCTGCGGCAACCGGACTTGGCATCGCGATAACAAACACTCCCGGCCCTGTCACCGAACCTACTGCTGACCTGGCATTCGGCCTCATGCTGGCTGTAGCACGCCGCATCACTGATGTGGACCGTCGCCTGCGCATACCGGGAGCGTTGGAATGGACTTTACTGGCCAACCTTGGCTACTCCTTAGGAGGTAAGACTTTAGGAATATTGGGAATGGGACGCATCGGTCAGGCGCTGGCGCGCAGGGCCGCGGCCAGCTGCATGAATGTGGTTTATCACAACCGCCACCGTGTAAGTCCCGAAACAGAACAGCAGTACAACGCAAGATACGTGGAATTTGAAGAGCTGCTAAGGATTTCGGATTTCATATCGGTCAATGTTCCCTATTCCAAGGAAACGTGGCACCTCATCGGGAAGGAGCAGATAGAGCTGATGAAACCTACAGCCATTCTTGTCAACACCGCGCGCGGACCTATTGTAGATGAACTTGCTCTCGCTGAGGCGCTCAAGGAGAAACGCATCTGGGGTGCAGGCCTGGATGTATTCGAGTTCGGTGACAAGGTAAGCCCTGAAATCCTTGCCTGCAACAACGCCGTAATCACACCTCATATAGGCACACAGACATACGATGTGCGCAATGAGATGGCAGAGTTTGTGTCACGCAACATAATCAACTTCTACGAGGGCGGTCCGGTTGCATTTGTAAACAAGGTAAACGGGAAATGATGGCTGCAAACGTTAGTCTGCTTGACAAGCTTGATGGACTTGAAGCCCGTTTCCAGGAGGTGAGCCTGCTCATAACAGACCCGTCTGTGATAGCCGACATGAAACGGTTTGTCAAGTTAAACCGCGAGTACCGGGACCTGGAACCGGTAGTGGCCGCACGAAAGGAATACATAAAGCTTCAGAACAGCATAACCGAGGCACGGGAGCTGATGTTAACCGAGAACGATCCGGAGATGCGCCAGATAGCCCGTGAGGAGCTTGACAGCGCCATGGCGCGACTGCCACAGCTTGAAGAGGAGATAAAGCAGATGCTCATCCCTGCCGACCCGCAGGATGACAAGGACGTGATTATGGAGATACGCGGCGGTACGGGAGGTGACGAGGCTGCGATTTTTGCAGGGGACCTGTTCCGCATGTACAGCAAGTATTGCGAGTCACGCGGCTGGAAGACAGCAGTATCATCCTGCTCAGAAGGCCCATCAGGTGGATTCAAGGAGATCATTTTCACTGTGAGCGGCGAGAAGGTCTATGGTACGCTCAAATATGAATCAGGTGTTCATCGCGTGCAGCGGGTTCCTGTAACCGAGACACAGGGACGCATCCATACATCGGCAGCAACGGTTGCCGTACTGCCTGAGGCCGATGCATTCGAAGTCGAGATAAACGAGGGAGAGATCAAATGGGACACATTCCGCAGCGGAGGTGCCGGAGGACAGAACGTTAACAAGGTAGAGTCCGGCGTGAGGCTACGCTACAATTGGAAAAATCCTAACACTGGAACGGTCGAGGAGATACTCATCGAATGTACCGAGACACGTGACCAGCCCAAGAACAAGGAGCGTGCGCTCTCCCGCCTGCGCACCATGATATATGACCGCGAACATCAGAAATACGTGGATGATATAGCGGCCCGCCGCAAGACAATGGTCTCCACAGGTGACCGCTCTGCCAAGATACGGACCTATAACTATCCGCAGGGACGCATAACCGACCATCGCATAAACTGGACCTCATACAACCTGCCTGGCTTCATGGACGGAGCCATACAGGAATGCATAGACCAGCTCACCATAGCCGAGAATGCAGAACGTATGAAAGAATCTGAAATGTAAATATTTTTCACCATTATAAGATATGACAAGAAACGAACTGTACGCAAACATACGGCGCAAGAAATCATTCCTGTGTGTCGGTCTTGACACTGACCTGCGCAAGTTGCCGGAACATCTTCTCAGTGAGGAGGATCCGGTTTTCGCTTTCAACAAGGCCATAATCGATGCCACCGCTGACTACTGCATTGCCTACAAACCGAATATGGCCTTCTACGAATGCATGGGCCTCAATGGCTTGCAGTCGCTCTACAAGACCATAGATTACATACGCGCCAGCTATCCTGACCAGTTCATAATAGCCGATGCCAAGCGCGGTGACATAGGCAACACATCAACGATGTACGCCGGGAGCTTCTTCAACGGGATGAATGCCGATGCCGTGACAGTAGCACCATACATGGGCCAGGACAGCGTGACACCGTTCTTAGGACATGAAGGACGCTGGGTAATCCTTCTTGCACTCACCAGCAACAAGGGTGCCGATGACTTCCAGTATATGCAGGATGCCCAGGGCACTCCTCTTTATCAGAAAGTACTGCTAAAGTCACTTGAATGGGGCGGTAACCCTGACAACATGATGTATGTGGTGGGTGCCACACGCGCCGGGATGCTCACAGAAATACGCCGCACCGTACCGGACAGTTTCCTGCTCGTTCCAGGCATTGGAGCACAGGGCGGATCACTGGCAGAGGTATGCAGGTTCGGCATGAACAGCAATTGCGGTCTGATAGTAAACAACAGCCGCGCGATCATTTACGCCGACAAGACAGAGAGGTTTGCTGAGGTGGCCCGCATCAAGGCTATGGAAATCCAACGGGAAATGGAGTCTTTCCTTTAAGGTATTAACATCGGTGTTGGCATTGAAGCTGGCCGCCATCCGGTGTAAAGCACAACTCAAAAGGCCAAAGTAATAACCCTCGGATTACCGGAATTCACAATATTATATTAAATTTGCAAGTCTATACGCAAACAGACTTCATACATGGAATTTACAGCAAGACAGATAGCGGAGTATCTGGGGGGTGCCGTTGACGGTGACAGGAACGCGACCGTTAATACTTTCGCCAAGATTGAGGAGGGGCAGCCTGGTGCGCTCTCTTTTCTTTCAAACAGCAAATACACACATTTTCTATATTCCACCAAATCCAGTATCGTGCTGGTCAACAAGGATTTCAAGCCCGAGCAACCCGTAAACGCCACTCTTGTGAGGGTAGATAACGCATACGAAAGCCTTGCCAGGCTCATGTCGCTTTACGCGTCCATGAAACCCAGGAGAACGGGAATCAGCCCGCTCGCATCGGTATCGGACAAGGCCACTGTAGGCCGGAACGTCTATATCGGGCCTTTTGCGGTAATTGAGGATGGTGCAACGGTCGGTGACAATACACAGATATATCCCCATGTGACAGTAGGTGAAGGTGCCCACATCGGTGACGGCTGCATCCTTTATCCACATGTTACCATCTACTACGGGTGCAGGATCGGCAGCCGTTGCATCCTGCACGCAGGCAGCGTGATAGGTGCCGACGGATTCGGGTTCGCTCCAACATCTGACGGTTACGACAAGATTCCGCAGATAGGTATTGTCGAACTGGAGGACGATGTAGAAATTGGCGCAAACACCTGTATTGACCGTTCTACCATGGGCCGCACCGTCATTCACAAGGGTGTAAAGCTTGACAATCTAATCCAAGTGGCACACAATGTGGAGATAGGTGAGAATACGGTCATGTCTGCCCAGACTGGAATAGCCGGCTCAAGCAAGGTCGGCTCATGGTGTATGGTGGGCGGGCAGACCGGCATCTCAGGACACATTTCACTCGGAGACCATGTGAACATAGGAGCCCAGTCAGGTATCCTTGGCAATATAAAGGACGGACAGACCATTATGGGGTATCCGGCTTTTGATTACAAATCATTTATGCGATCATCAGTAATCTTCCGCAAGTTGCCTGAAATGAACAAGGAACTTGATGCACTGCGCAAAGAGGTTGATGAATTAAAAGCAAAACTTCATGAAAAGTAATTTAAAATGTATAAACAAAAGACTTTAAAGGACAGTTTTTCATTGAGTGGAAAAGGCCTTCACACAGGTATTGACTTAAAAGTGACATTCAAACCAGCACCTGCAGACTATGGTTACAAGATACAAAGAATCGATCTTGACAGCCAGCCTGTAATAGAGGCATTCGCCGAGAACGTGAGGGAAACCCAACGAGGTACAGTACTTTTCAAAGGCAACACAAAGGTCAGCACAGTAGAACATGCTCTTGCAGCACTTTACTCTGCTGGGATTGACAATTGTCACATAGAGGTAAACGGTCCGGAATTTCCCATCTTAGACGGTAGTGCTGTTGAATATGTGGAGAACATTCAACGTGTAGGTATACGTGAACTGGATGCTTTGAAAGACTATTATGTAGTTAAAAACAAGATAGAAGTCAAGGATGAAACAACAGGCTCATCCATAATACTGCTCCCTGACAACGAATTCAGCGTGAACGTACTCATCTCATATGATTCCAAAATTCTCAACAACCAATATGCATCTCTTGACAATATGAAGGATTTTCCTTCTGAGATAGCCAAGAGCCGTACATTCGTTTTCGTGCGCGAAATAGAACCTCTTTTAGGTGTTGGACTCATTAAGGGAGGGGATTTGGATAACGCTATTGTTATCTATGAACGGGAAATGCCTCAGGAACGCTATGATAAAATATGTGATGTTATGGGAGTACCTAAGATGGATGCTACCAAGTTAGGTTATATTATGCACAAACCCCTTCAGTGGGATAATGAACCTGCTCGTCACAAACTACTTGACATAATAGGTGACCTGGCACTGGTGGGCAAACCCATCAAAGGCCGCATAATTGCCACCCGTCCCGGACATACCATTAACAACAAGTTCGCACGTATCCTTCGTAAAAACATCAAGTTGAACGATGTACAAGCGCCTGCATACAACCCGTCGGTGCCTCCGCTCTTGAATCACGAGCAGATTTTGGCCATCATGCCTCATCGCTTCCCTATGCTGCTTATTGACAAAGTAATAACACTCACCGACCTCTATGCCGAAGGTGTGAAAAACGTTACCAACGGGGAGATTTTCTTCACAGGTCATTTCCCTGAGCATCCAATCATGCCCGGAGTTCTGATAATTGAGGCAATGGCCCAATTGGGAGGAATGCTCGCAATGCAGTATGCTGATAATCCTGCCGAATATGAAGCTCTTTTCGCAAAAATAGACAACACCCGATTCCGCCACTCTGTTGTTCCTGGCGACACATTGCTTATGCGAGTTGTCAGAACAGCTCCTGTCCGCCATGGAATGCTTTCATTAAAAGGTTATTCTTTTGTGGCCGATAAACTTGTAGCAGAATCTGAATTTATGGTACAAATCATCAAGAAAAATTGAATATGATCAGCCCCTTAGCATACGTTGACCCTACAGCTAAAATCGGGAATAATACCGAAATAGGTCCATTCTGTTACATTGACAAAAACGTAGTCATAGGAGACAACAACATTCTGATGCCCCATGTAAGTATCATGTACGGTTCACGAATAGGAAATGGCAATACAATCCATCCGGGAGCTGTCATAGGCGGTATTCCACAGGACCTAAAGTTTGTTGGTGAGGAAAGCACGGCCGAAATTGGCGATAACAACCGTATTCGCGAAAATGTCACCATTAATCGTGGAACCGCTTCAAAAGGAAAGACCATAGTTGGAAATGATAACTTGCTTATGGAGAGTATGCATGTAGCCCATGACTGTGTGGTGGGTAACCGTTGCATTATAGGCAACAGCACCAAACTGGGAGGCGAAGTTGAGGTTGAAGATCACGCGACAATAAGTGCCGGTGTGCTAATTCACCAGTTCGTACATATCGGAGGCTATGTTATGATTCAAGGAGGAAGCGGAGTAAGCCAAGACGTTCCACCATTTACAATGTCGGGACGTAATCCGCTGACCTACATGGGACTTAATCTGGTTCGTCTTCGTCGTGAAAACTTCGGTAATGAAACTATTGAAGCCATACACAACGCATATCGCATAATGTACCAACAGGGATTGAATGTTTCACAGGCTATAACAGCCATAAAGAAGGACAAGATAGCCTCTAACCCGCAAGTACAATATATCATTGATTTCATTTCCCGCTCTCAACGTGGGATTATACGTGACAGATAAAAAACAATAAATATATGATTTACAGATTCATTTTCATTTCCGACGAGGTTGATGACTTCTATCGCGAAATCCAGATCAGTTCATCGGCATCTTTCCTGGATTTCAGCAATGCTATCCTGAAATCTGTAGGATACCCCGACGACCAGATAACCTCATTCTTCATCTGCGAGGACAACTGGGAAAAACGGGAGGAGATTACCCGTGAGGAGATGAACACCAGTTCCGAGGTGGATAATTTTGTAATGGCTGACACCCCTCTTGACGAACTCATTGAGGACGAAAAGCAGCGTCTAATATATGTATTCGACCCTTTAACAGAACGTTGCTTTTTTATTGAATTAAAGGAGATTATCACTGGTAAAAATTTGAGTGAAGCCATTTGTACCGCAAGCCAGGGCATCCCGCCCAAACAGACCATTGACTTTGATGAGATAGCCAAAGCCAACCCCGTTATTGATGTGGATGAGAATTTCTACGGCGATGAAGGATTTGAATCCGATGAACTTGATGAGGAAGGATTCGGTATGGAGGGCAGTGAAGGAGGAGGCACAGTGAGCTTGGATTCCATTGACGACCTTTATTGAGTGAAAAATCTAATCATCATATTAGGACCTACCGGCGTGGGGAAGACAAAATTGTGCCTGAACCTCGCCGAATTGTTTCATACCCCTGTAATTTCGGCCGATTCCAGGCAGATGTATGCCGATATTCCGATATGCACTGCCGCCCCCACCGCTGATGAAAAGGCACGCGTGAAACATTACTTTATAGGTAACCTTGAACTTGATGACTACTATAGCGCGGCTAAATACGAAGAGGATGCTATCAGTCTTACGGATAGGCTATTCGCAGACCAAGACATTCTAATTGTCACAGGAGGCTCAATGATGTACATAGATGCCCTGTGTTATGGTATAGACATGATTCCAACTATCCCAGATGACATCCGCAAGCCTCTTCTGGAGCGTTATCACAAGGAGGGACTGGACAATCTGGTACAAGAACTCAAACTGCTGGATCCTGCCTACTATAAAGAGGTTGACAGGCGCAATCCCAAGCGGGTGCTACATGCACTTGAGGTCTGTTACATGACCGGTCATCCCTACTCTGACCTGCGCAAGGGGCATAAGGTTCAACGTCCGTTCAACATAATCCGCATCGGGCTTACCCGTCCCCGTGAGCAGCTATACGAGCGCATAAACCGCCGCGTTGACATTATGGTTGAAAACGGGCTTATAGACGAGGCAAGGCGCATGTATCCCAGACGCGGGCTCAACTCGCTCAACACTGTCGGTATGAAGGAGCTTTTCTGTTGGATGGACGGTGCCCTTACACCTGACGGCAAGCCTTGGACGCTGGATTTCGCCATAGAAAAGATAAAGCAGAATACCCGCATATACTCACGCAAGCAGATGACCTGGTTCAAGCGCGACCCCAACACCCGCTGGTTTAACCCGGACGATGCACAGAGTATAATAGATTATATTAAGGACAAGACATGCTCATAAGACTGTACGAAAAGAACACCAACCAGCGCGAACTGGACCGCATTTTGGACATTCTGAACGGCGGCGGGGTAATTGTTTATCCAACAGACACAGCCTACGCCTTGGGATGCCACGCTCTCAAGGAGCGTCCTATAGAGCGTATATGCAAGATCAAGGGCATGAATCCCCAAAAGCACCGTTTTTCAATAGTCTGCTATGACCTGAGTGACATAAGCCAGTATGTGCAGATAGACAACGCCACGTTCAAGACAATGAAACGTAACCTTCCGGGCCCGTTCACATTCGTACTGCGTGCCGGCAGCCGCTTACCCAAGATATTCAGCAACCGCAAGGAGGTAGGTATACGCGTGCCGGACAATGACATAACACGTGAGATATGCCGTCAGCTGGGAGCTCCACTGCTCTCCACCACCATTCCGTACGATGAATCCGATGACATAGGTTACCTGACCGACCCCGAACTGATTGACGAGCGTCTTGGTGATGATGTGGATATAGTGATAAACGGCGGTGCAGGCGGATTTGAGTACTCCACTGTGGTCTATTGCGTTGATGGAGACCAAGAGATAATACGTCAGGGCAAAGGAGAGTTGGACTATTGATGATTGATAATTAATAATTGATTTTTGGACAACAAATTAAGTATAAAAACATGAAGAGGATAACCATACTGCTGACAGCAGCTTTGATTTCGGCCGTTTCACTGACAGCACAGAACAAGAGACTTACCCTTGACGACGTCATCGGAGGAAAATTCTCAGCCAGCGGAGCACCGGCTATCACCCCTATGGCCGATGGTGAAAGCTATCTGGCAGCCGAAGGCAACTGCATACTGCAATATTCATTCAAGACCGGCGCAGTTATAGACACTATCCTTAACCTGAATACGGTAAAGGGCGACAAGCCTTATATGCTGGGCCGTTTCATCTTATCTCCCACAGAGGATGTCATTCTGCTTGAGGAGTATGTAAGCAAGATTTTCCGCCGCTCATACACAGCAAACTATTACATATTCACCATCCGCAACAACAAGGCCGAAAAACTGACCACCGGCGGTCCCGTCCAGGTGCCTTCATTCTCTCCCGACGGTCATAACATAGCATTTGTCAGAGACAATAACATATTTTTAGTCAAGTTGTTATTCAATAATGCTGAAGTACAGGTAACCAAAGACGGAGAGTTAGGCAAGATACGTAACGGCATACCGGACTGGGCATACGAGGAGGAGTTCGGAGTAACCCGGGCATACGAGTTCAGCGCTGACAGCCGTATGCTGGCATGGATCCGTTTTGATGAATCCCAGGTTGGAAGCTATGAGCTGCCGTTCTTCCTTACCGGCCCCGACCGCGATTCCTATTCACAGGAGCTCGTCTCATACCGCCCTCAGCAGTATCCCACAGCTGGAGGCACAAACTCAAAGGTATCGGTCCACTCGTTTGATATAAAGAGTTCCGTTATCCGTGACATGGACCTCAAACTTGACAGTACCAGCTACATACCGCGCATTAAGTTCTTAGAAAACGATGACAACACTCTGTTTATATTCACTCTCAACCGTCTCCAGAACAAGCTTGAGATATATTCGGGCAACCCACGCTCCACTCTCTGCACGCTCATACTGCGCGAAGAGGACAGTCGCTATCTGGACGAGTTCAGTTACATGCAAACACAGTTCTACGGCACACAATTCATAATGCAGAGCGAGCGTGACGGTCATAACCACCTCTACCTTTACGGCCTTAACGGCAGACTGGAGCGCCAGATTACAAAAGGGGATTTTGACGTGATTGCCCTTCACGGGTATGATGCCAAATCAGGCACCGTCTATTATGAGAGTAATGAATCCGGCATGTATGACTGCGCCGTCTGGAAAATTGACAGCAAGGACAAGAAGACAAGGCTGACCCAGGAAAGAGGCACCAGCCACGCACGTTTCAGTACCGGATACAAATATTTCATCAACACGTGGTCCGATATGTCCACACCGTATGTTGTAACATGCAATGACGCCAAAGGCACTATATTGAGAACCATTGAAAGTAATGCCGATATATATCAAGCCACCCTTGAATACGTTTTTCCCGCCAAGGAACAGTTCTCATTCAAGACTGTCGACGGCACTATGCTCTACGGCTGGATGGTCAAGCCCGCAGGTGCCAATGAGTCCCACCCCTGCCCCGTTATCCTGTACCAGTACAGCGGCCCCGGATCAAACGAGATGCTCAATGAATGGGGTGCCGGATTCTATCCTGGAGCAGCATTTGAGGCACTGCTTACACAGAAAGGATACGCTGTTGCCGTTGTTGACGGGCGCGGCACCGGCCGTCGTGGTTCGGACTTCAAGAAGCAGACTTACAAGCACCTGGGCGTTATGGAAAGCCTGGATCAAGTGGCTGCAGCCAAATACTTAGGCTCGCTCCCCTACATTGATAATGACCGCATCGCCATCTGGGGCTGGAGTTATGGCGGTTATAACACCCTGATGTCCATGAGTGAAGGTACTCCCATATTCAAATGCGGCGTTGCCGTAGCTCCTGTAACAGACTGGCGTTACTACGATGCCCCATACACCGAGCGTTTCATGCAGGAGCCCAAGCAGAATGCTGACGGCTACCACGATGCATCGGCCATTGACCGCATCAATAAGCTACATGGCCGCCTGCTTATAGTTCACGGCCTGGATGATGACAACGTATTCTTCAGCAACACTGCCTCATACATCGAGGCTCTGATAAATGCAGGAGTGGATTTTGACATGCAGGTCTATCCCGGCAAAGAGCACAGCATCACCGGCTACTCCCACCGCAAGCACCTCTTCACCCGCATCCTACGCTTCTTTGACGAGAATCTCAAGTAAGCGCTCCGCTCCGCCAAAGTGTCCCACACTCACCAGCCTCCCAGCCTACTCTGGGGCCGATGGGCGTGTTACACTTTGGCGAGATTCTATAGGAGAACTTTTGGGGGATCAGTATCTGAAACTACGCGCTTCGCGCTATCCC
>DBYG01000017.1:33416-36708 GCA_002310175.1 Bacteroidales bacterium UBA1192 | reverse complement strand
GTGTCAACTTATTTCAGCGTAAGACAATGAGTATGGCTTGAAGCAGAGTGATCGCTGCCTGGAAGACACTAGCATCGCTTTTCCAAAAGCGTCACGACCTCCACATGTTGGGTGTGCGGAAACATATCAATGGGCTGAACAGCCACAACACGGTATTCACAGTCAAGCAAAGCCACGTCACGGGCCTGTGTTGCCGGATTGCAGCTTACATAGACAATCCTTTCCGGTGCAACTGACAGAATGACATCGACCACATCCTTGTGCATCCCGGCTCTGGGAGGATCGGTGATTATGACATTGGGAGTTCCGTGTTCTGCCATGAAATCAGCATTCAACACATCCTTCATGTCACCGGCATAGAACTCAACATTCCTTATGTCATTTAGTTCTGCATTCACCTTTGCATCCTCAATCGCCTCCAGGACATACTCTATCCCTATCACCTTACAAACCCTTGACGCGATGAAAAGGGCTATAGTCCCTGTACCGGTATAAAGGTCATAGACCACATCGTCCCTGTCAAGCCTGGCAAAATCGCGGACCACGGAATATAAATTATACGCCTGACGGCTGTTGGTCTGGAAAAACGACTTGGGGCCTATCTTAAATCGCAGGTTTTCCATGGTTTCATATATAAATTCTTCTCCTCTGAACACATTAACATCCAGGTCACCGAAGGTATCATTGCACTTATTGTTGATCACGAACAACAGTGAGGTAATCTCCGGAAAACTGTCGGAAAGGTGTTGCATCAGTCCCATGAATTGCTCATTCTCGGCCGAAGTCACTATTTTGGCCTGCACAAGGACCATTATCTGACCTGTTGTTACCACCCTGACCATCATGTCACGCAACACCCCCTCTTGGGAGCGCAGATTGATAAAAGGTATTTCATGTTCCACAGCATACTCATACGCTGAATTGCGAATACGGTCAGAAATCACGTCCTGAAGCCAACATTCCCAGATGTGAAGAACCTTGTCAAAAGCCCCTGGAATGTGAAAGCCAAGACCAGGTTGTTTACGCCGGGTATTATCCCCGGATTCATCAAGTTTGGACAATTCATCCTGTGTTAGCCAGCGCATATTGCTAAACGAATACTCCAACTTGTTCCTGTAGCGGATAGTATCTTCAGAGCCCAAAATAGGCAAGATTTCGGGTAACTCCACCTTTGCAATCCGGGTAAGGTGGTCAAACACCTGTTTCTGCTTATAGCGTAACTGTTCCTTATACGGAAGATTCTGCCATTTGCAACCGCCGCAAACTCCAAAATGACGACAGAAAGGCACTGCACGGACATCGGATAATCTGCGAATATTTACAGCCACAGCCTCGGCATAACTGTGCTTTCTCTTCAGGATCTTGAGGTCAACCACATCACCCGGAACCACAAACGGCACAAATATTACCAAATCGTTGATTCTTGCAAGTGATTTGCCTTCGGCCGCGACATCGGTAATAGTCACATTCTCTACTATAGGTTGTTCACGCTTTTTTTTAGACATACATATACTTTTTCGGGGCGCAAAGGTAGTTATTTAGATGAAAGAAACTCTATCAAAATCAAAAGAAGATGATTTATGGATTGTTTTTGAGTTATGCTTGAATATATGCTGCGCCACGGAATAAAAAGGATGAATTTCTATTCTCATCACTCAGCTTACACTATAATTTGCCCTCTGATTTTGTCGTTCCTGAGGGAATAATGGTGGTCTGTTCTGACTGAGGAACAATGAAAACAGAGGGAAAAAAGAGGCCGTAAGAAATTTATGGAAGCAAACTTAAACAGATTCTAATAATAATGAGTACCTTTGCACCCGCAAAAAAGAAGAAATGGCTTCATCCGACATAAATAACATAATATATCCAAATTTATGAGCGAAAAAAGAGTTTACAAGTTCGGAAACGGACAAGCTGAGGGAAATGCCCAAATGCGCAATCTGCTTGGTGGCAAAGGTGCCAACCTGGCTGAGATGAATTTGCTTGGTGTTCCAGTGCCCCCTGGTTTCACCATCACCACCGATGTTTGCAACGAATACTACGAGATCGGCCGCGACAAGGTTGTTGCCATTCTTAAAAATGATGTTGAGGACGCTATCCGCCACATCGAAAAGCTTATGAATTCAAAGTTCGGTGATGTGGAGAATCCTCTGCTGGTTTCTGTACGTTCAGGTGCCCGCGCCTCTATGCCGGGTATGATGGATACCATTCTGAACCTGGGACTCAACGACGAGGTTGTTGAGGGCCTGTCACGCAAGACCAACAACCCTCACTTTGCTTGGGACAGCTACCGTCGCTTTGTACAGATGTACGGTGACGTGGTTCTGGGCATGAAGCCTCTGAACAAGACCGATGTAGATCCTTTCGAAGCCATAATTGAGAAGGTTAAGGAGGAGAGCGGCGTGGTTCTGGACAAGGACCTAAGCGTTGACGACCTGAAGAAACTTGTGAAGCTGTTCAAGGCTGCCGTCAAGGAGCGTACAGGACATGACTTCCCCACAAACGCTATGGATCAGCTCTGGGGTGCTATCTGCGCCGTATTCGGTTCATGGAACAACGAGCGTGCCATCCTGTACCGCAAGATGGAGGGAATACCCGATGAGTGGGGTACCGCCGTATCAGTCATGGCTATGGTATTCGGTAACATGGGTGATACATCGGCCACTGGCGTATGCTTCAGCCGTGACGCCGCTACCGGTGAGAACCTGTTCAACGGTGAATATCTGGTTAACGCCCAGGGTGAGGATGTCGTTGCAGGCATCCGTACTCCGCAGCAAATCACCATCGAGGGTTCAAAGCGATGGGCTGCCCTGGCTGGCGTATCAGAGGAAGAGCGCAAGGCCAAGTATCCTTCAATGGAAGAGGCAATGCCTGAGATTTACAAGGAGCTAGATGCACTGCAGACCAAGCTTGAGAACCATTACCACGATATGCAGGATATGGAGTTCACCGTTCAAGAGGGCAAACTTTGGTTCCTCCAGACACGTAACGGCAAGCGTACAGGTACCGCTATGGTAAAGATTGCCATGGACCTGATGCACGAGGGCCTGATTGACGAAAAGACCGCCCTTGAGCGTTGCGAGCCCCAGAAACTCGACGAACTACTCCACCCCGTATTCGACAAGAACGCACTTAAGAAGGCTAAGGTCCTGACAACCGGTCTGCCCGCTTCGCCGGGTGCCGCCTGCGGTCAGATTGTATTCAGTGCCGATGATGCTGAGGCTTGGCACAAGAACGGTCACAAGGTTATCATGGTACGTATTGAAACCTCTCCTGAGGATCTGGCCGGTAT
>DBYG01000017.1:0-33367 GCA_002310175.1 Bacteroidales bacterium UBA1192 | reverse complement strand
ATGGGTAAGTGCTGCGTATCAGGTGCAGGTGCCCTTAACGTTGATTATGTCAAGAAGACTGTCAAGATTGAGGACGTAATTCTGAAGGAAGGTGACTATATTTCAATCAACGGATCTACCGGTCAGGTATTCCAAGGTGAGATTGAGACCAAGGCTGCCGAGATTAGTGGTGATTTTGCCGAACTCATGGACTTGTGCAACAAATACACACGTCTGGTTGTACGTACCAACGCCGACACTCCTCACGACGCTCAGGTGGCTCGCACATTCGGTGCCGTTGGTATCGGTCTCTGCCGTACCGAGCACATGTTCTTTGAGGGAGAGAAGATCAAAGCTATGCGTGAGATGATCCTGGCCGATAACAAGGAAGGACGCGAGAAGGCTCTTGAGAAACTGCTCCCCTACCAGACCAAGGACTTCTATGGAATACTTAAGGCTATGGACGGACTGCCCGTCAACATCCGCCTGCTTGATCCCCCACTCCATGAGTTCGTTCCTCATGACAGAAAGGGACAGCAGGAAATGGCTGATGCCATGGGTGTAACCCTTGAACAGATCAAGGCTCGCGTTGAGTCATTGTCTGAGAACAACCCGATGCTGGGTCACCGCGGTTGCCGTCTGGGTAACACCTATCCGGAAATCACCGAAATGCAGACCAAGGCTATTATAGGCGCTGCCATCCAGCTTCGCAAGGAAGGCCTGAACCCGCAACCTGAAATCATGGTTCCGTTGGTAGGTAAGCACTACGAGTTTGAGCAGCAGGAGGAAATAATCCGCGCTACAGCGGCCAAGCTGTTTGAGGAGGAAGGTGTTGAGCCGTTCGAGTTCAAGGTTGGTACAATGATCGAGATTCCGCGTGCAGCCCTTACCGCTGATGCAGTTGCCGCCCGTGCCGAGTATTTCTCATTCGGCACAAATGACCTTACTCAGATGACATTCGGTTACTCACGTGACGATATCGCCACATTCCTGCCAGTTTATCTGGAGAAGAAGATACTTAAGGTTGACCCGTTCCAGGTTCTTGACCAGAAGGGTGTTGGTCAGCTTATCAAGATGGCTGTTGACAAGGGTCGTTCAGTTCGTCCTGACCTCAAGTGCGGTATCTGCGGCGAGCATGGCGGCGAGCCTTCATCAGTAAAGTTCTGCGACAAGGTGGGTCTGAACTACGTGAGTTGCTCACCGTTCCGCGTGCCTATCGCACGTCTGGCTGCCGCACAGGGTGCCATTGAAAACTGCTAACTTTTTTATATTAATGTACTCAACCCTTATTGACGGGTTTTAACCGTCGTTGAGTATGACAGGAAACCGCAAAAACCTAAAAAAGGAGGCATATTAAAATTAAGGTGGAAAACCAATTGGTTTTCCACCTATTTTATTTTACAATATAAAGGAATATAAAAACTTTAACCTGGCAACATTTACCTACAGAAATTATAAAACCAGTAGTATGTCTGACTATATTTTAAATAGGTGCTGTTGGCAAGAGCTTGGGGAGATTCTTTTTTTTGCTGGCTAATGACATCATTGAAATTCTCGTAGTTCTTTTGTTCAGCCTCATATTCTTCAGGAAAATGTACTGCTGCCTCATTATTACCGCTCATTACAAGTAACTGCATATAATACCTTGGCATTTTCTTTTCAAGAATTAAAGGAGCTATTAATGAATCAGCCCTTTGTATATCCATTTCCAACATGGCCAACGCAATCTGAATTGAACAGTCATCATATATCGAATCACGAGCCAGCACGGTCAAACCATCTATAAGTTTTTCAACATCAGTTATTGGATACAGAAAAAGATGTTCCCCCACCCCAGTTCCAGGTTGGGCTGTATCCATACCAAGCATTGCTCTTACTCTAAGCAAAGCGATAGAGGGGTCTGTTTCCTCTTCTTTTGCACCGACATCAAGCACTTTTTCGTATTCTCCTTTTAAAAGCAGAGACTCAATCCTTAAACGGCGATGAAGATTTTCATCTGTATTTCCCATTACGACTGTAATACAAATAAGGAAGAATAATATCATGAGATTGGAAGCAATCATTTTCGGAACGCTATAGGTTACATGACGTTTAAAAAAGGATACGATTTTCGGAACAACAAGAATGAAGATAAGGAATGACATGCCTATTATCCATCTGGAATAAGGTAAAGAAATGAAACAATCCCCATCAAATCCTGCTAAACAACCTAACAGAAATGAGGATATGGCATAATTGCAGGCATACTGTCCGTTCTTATATTTAAAAAGGGATCTGGAGATCGGCACAGCAGATAAAACAAAACATATCAGCAATACAGAAATATATAGGAAGCCGAATGAGCCAATACTCGCTCTTGAATTTGATAAAGTGCGGATTGTGTATACCATTAAGTCCCTTTGAATGGAAAGCCAGCAAAGAGTAAAGGTCAGGAATATGAAAAAACACATAAACCTAACACCTATGATATCCCTATCCTTTCTCATCGGTATTATTCTTTTTAAGTACCAATGCTGTCCTTGAAGGCAAATAAAGTTTCAACCAGCCTTTCTGCTGTTCGCAGTATAAAGGATCAAAAAGAGTAAAATGCTCGCATGAGTCATCTATTCGGCCATAACCACCAAATGCTATGCCATCACTGTCAAGAATAACAGAATATTTTCCTGCCGGAACCAAGAATCCATAATCCTGGAACGATCTGACCGGATTAAAGTTAAACACGAAAACGAGATCGTCACGCCCGAAAGCCAACACCTGATCGGAATCATTGTGCCAATATTCCACAACCGGGCTCTCTTGGAAATTTCTAAACGAGCCAATAATCCCTGTCATGGCCTTGTCAAAAGAGCCTAACCACCCATATGCAAGATCTGAATTATCTATGAGACTCCATTGCCGACGGGCATATTTATAACTCCATCCGTTTCCTTCGCGTGGGAAGTCAATCCATTCCGGATGACCGAACTCGTTACCCATAAAATTAAGATAACCTCCGTTTATAGTAGATGCAGTAACAAGCCTTATCATTTTATGGAGAGCAATACCTCTGGCGGTAACATCATTTCCTCCCTTTTTGTTGAAATGCCAGTACATATCGGCATCAACAAGTCTGAATATAACAGTCTTATCGCCTACGAGTGCCTGATCATGACTCTCCACATAGGATATAGTCTTTTCATCAGACCTACGGTTTGTCAACTCCCAAAAAATACCGGCCATTGACCAATCCTCGTCTTTTCTTTCCTTAATAGTCTTTATCCAAAAATCAGGAATATTCATGGCCATACGGTAATCGAATCCATAACCTCCATCTTCGAAAGGCGCAGCAAGTCCTGGCATCCCACTAACCTCCTCGGCAATCGTTATGGCATTCGGTCTGAACTCATGTATCATTTTGTTTGAAAGTGTGAGGTAAGCAATAGCCTCATCGTCTTGATGACCGTTGTAATAATCATCATAGTTACAAAATGCCTCCCCCAACCCATGACTGTAATAAAGCATGGATGTAACCCCATCAAAACGAAATCCATCAAAATGAAACTTTTCCAGCCAATAGCGGCAGTTGGACAGAAGGAAATGCAACACTTGATCTTTTCCGTAATCAAAGCATAGTGAGCCCCAAGCCGAATGCTCATGTCTTTCCCCTGGCATGAAATATTGATTTGTGTCGCCTGCAAGGTTTCCCAACCCTTCATTTTCATTTTTAACAGAATGAGAATGAACAAGATCCATTATTACAGAAATACCCATACCATGAGCTGTGTCAATCAGTTCCTTCAATTCCTCCGGAGTTCCGAAACGGGATGAAGGAGCAAAAAAACTTGAAACATGGTATCCGAAACTACCATAATATGGATGTTCCTGTATAGCCATAATCTGTATACAGTTATATCCGGCATCCTTGACACGAGGAAGCACATTATCCATGAATTCTAAATAAGTCCCTACCTCCTCCTTCTCCTGGGCCATTCCGATATGACACTCGTATATAAGCAGAGGATCTTTTTTGGGTGTAAAATTATCGACTGTAAACTTGTATGGTTTGTCAGGATTCCAAACCTGTGCCGAAAATATGTGTGTGGAACTGTCTTGAACAACTCTCTGACACCAAGCAGGAATGCGATCTCCTTCACCTCCGTTCCACTTCACACGCATCTTATAATGTTGACCATGAATAATGCTTTTGTATGGGACTCTAACCTCCCAATCACCATTGTCATTCAAACGGTGTAGGCTGAATTCCTCTTGTTCCTTCCATTCATTAAAATCACCTATAAGATAGATATACTGCGCATTAGGAGCCCATTCCCGAAACACCCACTCATCCCCTTCGTGGTGTAACCCATAATAGTTGTAACCTTGAGAGAAATCAGGAAGAGTACATTCTCCACCTGTAAGTCTCTCCTCACGCCATATGGCATGTTCATGTCGTCCCTCGATGGCATCCTTATAAGGAGTAAGCCAAGGATCATTTTCGATAATCTTCAACATGACTTGCGTATTTTAATCACTAATTTGGTTATACCTTTTTCAGTGATAGCAGGAGCATGTCCTTCTCCAGGGAAAAAAACAGTGAACATTCCTTGCCTTACATTAACATATGTATCGCACAAACCTGGATAGAATGCCACATCTTTATCTGACGAATATGGAATGCGTGCTTCAGAAAGAAAAGAACCGGAGACAAATCCCATCTCTTCATTTCCGGATAAAGGTATCTGGATATCTATATATTCCCTATGAACCTCAATAGGAACTTCAGTACGACTTTGAGCCTTATGTTTGTTTACATTTACAAACAAATCGTCGCCTTGAAGGTTTATCTTTCCCGGCGCAAGGGTTGAGAGGTTAGTCTCTTCCAGAAATTTCATTACCTGTTCCATAAAAGGACTTATACTCTCATATCTTCCTATTCTGTCTATTGTGTCAAGTATCATTTCAGTAAACAATTGTTCTTATTTTTTTGCCGGATCTGTCACGTACAGTAAAAACACCAGTCCTCATACCTTCCTTGAACATTCCCTCTAGTCGAGTACCGTCTTCCTCTTCAATAACTCCCTTTCCATCAACTGCACCATTAGTAAAACCACCTTTATACTTTGTCCCGTCATTTAGGTGCATTGAACCCTCACCCCAAGGTTTATCACCCTGCCATTCTCCATAATATCTGTCTCCATTTACCCAAACCATCTGTCCTGTTCCGTGTCTGCGATTCTCTTTCCAATCACCTTCATATTTAGAGCCATCAGCCCAAAAGAAAGTCCCTTTCCCGTCAGCCAACCCATTCCTAAGACTTCCTTTATATCTGTCACCGTTTGCGAAGGTAAACAATCCGTTCCCCGTTATTTTTCCATCCTTGAATTCACCCTTATAGTAATCACCATTCACAAAACGGCACTCTCCATTACCGTTCTCCTTATTCTGTTTCCAACTACCTTTGTATGTATAGTCCTTTCCGTTGAACTCTCCCAGTCCCTCACGCATTCCATCAATCCATGAACCGCGATATACTGAACTGTCTGCCCACATCATCATACCTGTCCCGTTTCTTCTGTTATCCGTCCATTCTCCAGAGTAATAGGAACCATCTTTCCATATATAGACACCTTTTCCGGTACGGTTACCATCTACCCATTCGCCCTTATAGACATCACCGCATAAATATCGGAGTTCGCCCTCACCATTCTGTTTGTCATCATGCCAATAGCCCGAATAAACATTTCCGTCTGCATATTTATGTATTCCGATGCCTTCACGCAAGCCTTTAACATATTCACCTTCGTATTTGTCTCCGTTTACAAACTCGGTATATCCTGTTCCAAAAGGCTTGCCAAATCTCTTCTGCCCAATATAGACAGACCCGTCATCAAAAAAATAAGTAGAACGTCTATCAATCCTGACACTGTCTGGTTTTGCCGCATAATTCTCCGCACAAAAAAACAAGAGACTCAATGAGACAACCGATATTCGAATATATTTTTTCCAGACATTCATAAACTGTTTTGTTTGAGGAACAACTCTGCAGCGGCAAGATCATCAGGTGAATCTATGCCTATGGTTTCTACATTGGTCACTCCGACCTTAATCTTATATCCGGCGGAAAGCCAACGTAACTGTTCAAGACTCTCCGCCTTCTCTATTGTTGACTGTGGCAGAGTGGTAATCTTTTCAAGAACATGAGACTTGAAAGCATACAGGCCAATATGTTTATAATATACATGTCTTGATGCCCAACCCTGTTCTGGGATTCCTCTTACATACGGTATGACGCTCCTACTGAAATAAAGAGCATGCATATTATCATCAACAACCACCTTAGGACAATTTGGATTAGCCAACTTCTCGTAAGGGGTATCTGACGGAAAAGGTTTTACTAGAGTTGCTATATCAGTCGACTGGTCATCAAACAATTCGCACAAGGTAATTAGTTGTGACGGTTGAATGAAGGGTTCATCACCCTGAATGTTAATCACCACTCCAGCGTCTATTCCACACTTTTTGAAAGCCTCACAGCAACGGTCTGTACCACTCTTGTGATTTTCCTGCGTCATAATGGCACAGAATCCCGCCGCCATAACAACTGCTGCTATACGCTCGTCATCGGTTGCCACGAAAACATGGTCAAATACTTTCAATGCCTGTTCACAAACATGTATAACAACTGGTTTGTTCCCAAGTAGCGCTAACGGTTTTCCGGGAAAACGAGTTGAAGCGTATCTGGCTGGTATTATTGCAACGTACTCCATCAGAAAGATTCCATTTTAGTATAGTTTTCAACAGGTTCTGAACTACTATCTGTATAACCGGTACAAGGATCAAAGCCTTCTGGCAAATCGAAACGGGCACTAGGAGAATAACCCAGATTCAAAGAATCGGCATAAACTTTCTCCATGAACATTCCCCATATAGGAAGTGCTGCATGTGCGCCCTGTCCATGGTCCATATCGTCAAAATGAATGTCGCGATCCTCGCCTCCAACCCAACAACCTGCCACCAACTCGGGAGTATAGCCCATAAACCAAGCATCGGAATGATTGTCGGTTGTTCCGGTTTTGCCCCCACAGTCAACTTTGCTTATAACCGGGTAAGCTCTTGTACCACGTAGCCTCAGAGCTGTCCCCTCATTGACAACAGCACGCATCATGTCTATCATTTTGTATGATGCCTCCTCACTGATTACTTCATTGCTTCTGGCTGTAAAGCGAGCAAGTTCGTTACCTTCAGAATCTTCTATGCGTGTCACGAACAGCGGTACTGTCCTGATTCCTCTGTTTGGAAATGCGGTATATGCGCTTACCATCTCTTGAACAGAAACGTCACATGTTCCAAGACAAAGAGAGTATACCGGATCTATAGATTGGTTCCTCAATCCATATTCATGAAGCAGTTCAACAAATGAATATGGACTAAGCTTACTCATAAGATATGCCGTAACATTGTTATTTGAGCGCGACAGTCCCCATTTCAAGGTTACTAACTGACCCAACATCTGTTTTCCGTCATCCTTTGGCTGCCATATCTGACCGGACTCTGTAAGTATGGTCTGCGGTTGGTTGATAACCTGGTCACACGGGGAATAGCCGCTTTCCATAGCAAGGGAAAAGAGGTATGGTTTCATGGTAGAACCGACTTGCCTCCTTCCTGTAGTTACCATATCATACATGAAAACTCTGTAGTCCGTACCTCCCACATACGCCTTAACATATCCGGATTTGGTTTCCATACACATAAAGCCAGTCCTAAGAAAAAACTTCATATACCTCAACGAATCCATGGGGGACATGAACGTGTCGATATCGCCGGAATATGAGAACACTGTCATCTTTCGAGGTGTATCAAATATCTCACGTATTTGTTTGTCATCCAATCCTTTCCTACGGAGGGCATTGTACTGCTCAGTCTGCTGCATTGAACGAACCATAATCCTCTCCACTTCATCACTGCTTATTCTTGAAGTGAAAGGGGCAGTCTTTACTCTTTTTTTTGCTTTGAAAAAATCTGGTTGCAGATATCCCCTAAGCTGTGAATCAACTGCAGCTTCAGCATACGCCTGCATTCTGGAATCAATAGTCACGTACACTTTCAGACCATCAGTATAAAGATTGTACGGCTGTCCATCGGGTTTATGATTCTTGTTACACCAGCCGAAAAGCGGATCTTGCTCCCAGTCCAAAGAATCCTCATAAAACTGTTGCATCTGCCAACCACGGTAATTCGTCCGTTCTGGCTTTGATGCACGCATAATCTTACGCAAGTATTCACGGAAATAGGTTGCTTGACCGACTTTATGATCAACCTTGTGATAATCAAGCACTAATTCCTTGCTTTGAAGTGAATCCTTGGATGCCGCAGTCAAGAAACCAGCTTTTTCCATCTGAGACAATACAACATTACGTCTCTCACGAGTCAGTTCCTTGCGTCGTAAAGGATTGTATAGCGAAGAATTTTTGCACATTCCCACCAGCATAGCGGCTTCTTCGGGATTCAATTCTATCGGGTCTTTGCCAAAATAGGTCCTTGATGCAGTGTAAATACCAATGGCATTGTTTCCGAAGTCATATTTATTGAGGTAAAGCGTGAGTATTTCCTCCTTCGTGTAATACCTCTCCAATTTCACGGCAATAACCCACTCGCTTGGCTTTTGGAGCGCCCTCTGGAGGGAATTTCTGGCAACATGTTCCGTATATAATTGTTTCGCAAGTTGCTGGGTTATGGTACTTCCACCGCCAGCGCTACGCTGTTGCAGTATCAATCTCTTCACTACTGCACGTAAAATAGCTTTGAGATCTATTCCGCAATGATCCTGAAAGCGCACATCCTCGGTTGCAACAAGAGACTGAACCAAATATGGGGAAAGCTCATCAAAACCCATCCACACACGGTTATCCTCACTTCTGGCAAAAGCGCCCAACACCACTCCATCCGCTGAAATGATCTGTGTTGCAAATTTATCGATAGGATCCTCCAAGTCATCTACTGAAGGTACATCACCAATCCACCCTTTGGAAAGTGAAATGAATATCAGAAACAGTGCTGTTATACCGGCTCCAAAAAGAATCCAAAGCCATAAAATAATTTTTTTTAGTATTTTTCCTATCATCACTGCAGTTTGTACTGAACTTTGCAAAAATAGCAAAAATTGGGACAATAAATCCCTCTATCCGTCATTTTATATCATTTTACGTAAAGTTATCAACAGTGTGGATTAAGGTTTCCTTTTTATTAGTAATTTTGGAATTCCTAAATTAACAATACGGACGATCAACGATATGGACATTACCAGCAGAAGTCTGATTTCCCTCGAAGGACTTGATAGGAATGATATCCTTGGACTTTTGAGGCAAGCATTCACATTCGAGGCCCAACCGAATAGTAAAATCCTGGACGGCAAGGTGGTGGCTACACTTTTCTTTGAGCCATCTACCAGAACAAGACTCAGTTTTGAAACGGCAGTGAACAGGCTGGGAGGGAAAGTTATCGGTTTTTCCGATGCGGCAACAACAAGTTCCTCCAAGGGCGAGACTCTCAAGGATACCATCATGATGGTGAGCAACTATGCCGATCTGATTATCATGAGGCATTATCTGGAAGGTGCTGCAAAATATGCAAGTGAGGTGTCGCCTGTCCCTATCATTAACGCAGGTGATGGAGCGAATCAGCATCCCTCCCAAACCATGCTTGACCTCTATTCTATGCTCAAGACTCAAGGACGGCTTGATAATCTTGAGATTTTACTTGTTGGTGACCTGAAATACGGACGTACCGTCCATTCCATGCTCACGGCAATGCGTTTCTTTAACCCGACATTCCATTTCATCTCCCCTGAAGAACTAAAAATGCCTGCCGAGTACAAAGAATTTTGCAGGGAGAACCATATCGGTTTTACAGAACATTCAGACTTTAACGAAAAAGTTATTGCGAATGCGGATATCATCTATATGACCCGCGTCCAAAGGGAACGTTTCACTGACCTGATGGAATACGAACGCGTCAAGGATTCGTTCATCCTTCATAACGATATGCTTGCCAACACTAAACCGAACCTGCGTATACTACACCCTCTGCCAAGAGTGAACGAAATATCACAGGATGTTGATTCCAATCCAAAGGCATATTACTTCCAACAGGCAAAAAACGGACTGTTTGTTCGTGAAGCTTTAATTTGCAACGCATTGAATCTCCTATAATAATGGAAAAGAAGAATAAATCAGAACAACTGGTAGCAGCTATAGAGAACGGGACTGTCATTGATCATATCCCGTCAGATAAAGTCTTTGATGTTGTCAACCTTCTCGGTTTAACCTCAATAGCCACTCCCATAACAATTGGTGCAAACCTCTCCAGCCACAAAATGGGAAGTAAAGGAATAATAAAGATAGCCGACCGTTATTTCAGTGAGGAGGAGTGCAGTAAGTTATCTGTCATTGCTCCAAATATCGTCCTGAACATTATCCGAAGTTATGAGGTAATTGAAAAAAAGGCCATTCCGATGCCTGACGAGATCAAAGGTATAGTAAGATGCTGCAATCCCATGTGTATAACCAATCATGAACCAATGCAAACCGTGTTCCATGTAGTTGACAAATCCAGTGGGACTTTACGCTGCAGATATTGTGGAAAGGATATTCCGAAGAACGAAGTTAAACTGTTCTGAACATAACAAAATAATAGAATCCAATGAAAAGACATTTCGCATTGGCCCTTATCCTACTACTTGTTTCTCTGCGCCTATCGGCTGCAGGATCCGATGTTCATGGAGTCCTGTCAATGCCATCTTTCACTTGGGACATACGTTTTGGTTTTTCCGCAACAGGAACAAATGTCCGGAATCCGCAGGCCGATGGAAAGAAACTGGATGGCTATACCCAGGATACTCAGGTGGGACATTTTTTCGGCATGGACGGCTACTATAATAGAAAACACATATTCCTTAAGACTGGTATTGGTCTCAGCCGTAACAAATCTACATTCTATGTTGACTTGAACAGCTGGAATTCAGAAGCCGAATCAGTCAGGGAGATTGGAGTTTCATTATCTTCATATAACTTGTTTATACCGCTTCAAACCGGAATACATATTATAAATAAGACACCATATAGTATGTCGGTTTATACAGGACCTCGATTTATTATTCCATTTACCAGTAGCTATAGTTCATCATTTATTGGTCTGGAGGGACAGGACATTAAAGAGAATCTGTCCGATTTCATTTGGGGTTGGACAGTCGGACTCACGATACGCTCCGGAAAGACTATGATTGACTTCGAATATGAAAGTGGAATAAGCAATATTTCCAGAGGGTTTGAAGGAACCTGTCCACAGCCCATACCGGAACAACTTGTTCTTAACAGAAAACTTAACATTCTCTCATTTTCTTATGGCATAACATTCTGACATTATATAAACACTACATAATTATGAAAAAAGACCAGGAAATTTTCAACATCATTGAACGCGAACATCTGCGTCAGGCAAAAGGAATCGAACTTATCGCATCAGAAAACTTTGTAAGTGATCAGGTTATGCAGGCCATGGGGTCATGCCTTACCAATAAATACGCTGAGGGTTACCCCGGTAAACGCTACTACGGTGGATGTGAAGTCGTAGATGAGGCTGAGCGTCTAGCCATTTCCCGTATCAAGCAACTTTTCGGTGCTGAATACGCCAATGTTCAGCCCCACTCCGGAGCTCAGGCGAATGCAGCTGTACTTCAGGCTGTCCTAAATCCAGGTGACACATTCATGGGGCTTAACCTAGCCCATGGCGGCCATCTGTCACACGGTTCTTCCGTCAATTCCTCAGGAATTCTCTATCACGCCATAGGTTACGATCTAAACCCTGAAACAGGTCGCGTGGATTATGACAAAATGGAGCAACTTGCTCTTGAGCTCAAGCCAAAGCTTATCATTGGCGGAGGTTCTGCTTATTCACGTGAATGGGAGTATGCCCGCATGCGTAAGATTGCAGACATGGTCGGTGCCCTTCTTATGGTTGATATGGCTCACCCTGCCGGACTAATCGCTGCCGGCCTTTTGGAAAATCCTGTCAAATACGCCCACATTGTTACCTCCACCACACACAAGACTCTGCGCGGCCCACGTGGCGGAATTATACTGCTGGGTAAGGACTTTGAGGATCCTCGCGGCCGTAGGACGCCCAAAGGTGAAATCAAGATGATGTCACAACTTATCGATTCTGCCGTATTCCCTGGCACACAGGGGGGTCCTCTGGAACATGTGATTGCAGCCAAGGCTGTAGCTTTCCATGAGGCACTCCAGCCTGAGTTCAAGGAATACCAGATCCAGGTCCAGAAGAATGCCAGGAAACTGGCCGAAGAACTGACCATGCGTGGTTTCACAATTGTATCCGGCGGTACAGACAACCACAGTATGCTGGTTGACCTGCGTTCCAAGTATCCTGACCTGACCGGTAAGGTCGCAGAGAGGGCTCTTGTTGCGGCCGACATCACTGCCAACAAGAATATGGTCCCGTTTGACTCACGCAGTGCATTCCAGACATCCGGACTGCGCTTCGGCACTCCCGCCATCACGACCCGAGGTGCAAAGGAGGACCTTATGGTCACCATCGCGGATATGATTGAAGAGGTTCTTGATGCCCCTGAGGACGAAGCCGTAATCGCCAAGGTCCGTTCACGTGTCAATGACATAATGAAGGACTACCCGATGTTCGCCTACTGATTCCGACTTTCAACCAGTTCAGCGACATGGATATCAGGGAAGTACTGAAAAAAAGGATACTCATCCTGGACGGAGGAATGGGTACATGCATCCAGCAGACAGGATTGGAATACGACGGTAATAACGACGCTCTTCCTCTGACAAGACCGGATATCATTTCAGGAATCCACAAAGCGTACATTGATGCAGGTGCTGACATAATCAGCACCTGCACCTTCGGAGCAAACGCAATCTCCCAGGAGGGTTATGGCATGCAGGAACAGGTACGTGAAATGAATCTCGCCGCCGTGAAGGTTGCCAGAGAGGCTGCCGACAACGCAGGAAGGAAAGTCTGGGTAATGGGAAGCATGGGGCCGACTCCCAAATCACTCATCATTACCGCGATGATGCAGGACCCTACTGAAACATTCAACATTAATGTACTTACCGATGCCTATTACGTACAGGCCAAAGCTCTGGCGGAAGGTGGGGTTGACGGTTTTCTGATAGAGACCGTCACTGACGAATGCAATGCCTATGCCGCATTGGATGCTGTCAGGAAAGTACAGATGGAGAATGGCACCGACCTGCCAATCATGCTTTCAGCAAGCATTATGAACTCAAGCGGATGCTTAATGACCGGATTAAGTGTTGTAGATTTTTATGAAAGCCTGACCAAGAAAGGACCCAATACTTTCAAGCTAATGAGCTTCGGACTCAACTGCTCGTTCGGAGCGAAAGAGCTATACCCTGTAATACAGAATATTGCTTCTGTCGCAGATTGTGCTGTCAGCATTTATCCTAACGCTGGACTACCTACTACCCACGGTTATGACGAAGGTCCATGTGACACTGCTGATGCCTTGGAGAAGATGGCAGCTGACGGATTGGTCAACATCGCGGGTGGATGTTGCGGAACCACGCCTGAACATATCCGAGAAATCGCCTTAAGACTAAAAAAAATCGCACCAAGAAATTTTTGATGATATATGAGTATTGAACTGAAAAAAAAATGCAAATATGCTATGCTTGTCCCGACAAGCATGGGATTACGCGTCACTCCACCATCTGGTCAACCCGTCCAGAGTTGTAATCTCCTTAGTGTCCAGGCCACAAGTGCTGAAACCAATGTTGCCAGTATATCCTCGTATCTCGGACTTCCTGTCAAAGTACTGACGACCTTCGTAGAAGGCTCGCCCTTCTCTGATTTCATCAAGCGTGACCTGCGGAGCCGTGGAATGGACTTTGAGGGACCGGACGTACCTCAAGGAGGCCCATGGGGTTATCGTCATCAAATCAATGTGGCAGACAGCGGGTACGGTTCTCGCGGGCCGAGGGTATGGAATGACCGTGCAGGTGAAGTAGGTCGCACCCTTAATGTCAAGGATTTCGACCTGGAACGTATTTTTGGAAGAGAAGGAGTGCAGATCGTACATCTTTCAGGGCTGATTTGTGCATTGAGTCCCGAGACGAGCCGTTTCTGTCTTGAAATAGCCCGTATAGCAAAAAAACATGGAACCAAAATCAGTTTTGACCTGAATTACCGGGCCTCATTCTGGAAGGGACGTGAAAAAGAACTGCGGGAAATATTCTCTGAAATTTGCAGTATCAGTGACATTCTGATAGGCAATGAGGAAGATTTCCAGTTGGCACTCGGAATAGAGGGACCGGAAGCAGGGGGTAAGGATTTGGCATCAAAGATTGATGGATTCAAATCCATGATCAATAACGTCAAAACCATTTATCCGGGTGCACAGGTTTTCGCCACAACCCTTAGACAGGTGGAAAACGCCAACAGCCACAACTGGGGTGCCATAATGCTTCATGGTGACAGCTGGAAAATAGTCGAGCCACGCAACATACACGTACTGGACCGAATAGGCGGAGGCGACGGTTTCGTGGGCGGTCTGCTCTACGCAATACTTAGAGGATGGGAACCAGAGAAATGGATTCAGTTCGGATGGGCTACCGGTGCTCTTGCCACCACATTCCTGACAGATTACGTTCAGCCTGCCGACGAGGAGCAGATATGGAGCGTCTGGGCAGGCAACGCCAGAGTCAAGAGATAAGCTATGCTATATTTTGCAAGAGGCTCCAGGACTGAAGTAATTACCCACAGTGAAGTACGTGACATACTGCACGACGTATTCGACAGTATGGGACGCCGTAATCGTGTCCTTGCACTTCCACCTGACATAACCCGGCTTAACTCGTTCGCCGGCCCAATCACAGAGATGTGTTACGAGTACTTCGGCGACAGGCTCACTGACATCATGCCAGCAATAGGTACCCATACACCTATGACCGATGACCAGTTGTCCTTTATGTTCGGCCATACCCCACTTGAACTGTTCCGCAAACATGACTGGCGAAATGACGTAGTTACAGTCGGTGAAGTACCATCATCATATATTGAAAAGGTATCTGAAGGCCGTCTCCACTATAGTTGGAAGGCACAAGTCAACAAACTTCTGCTTAATCCCGGTTTCGACCTGATTCTCTCCATTGGTCAGGTTGTTCCTCATGAAGTCATAGGCATGGCCAACTACAACAAGAACATTTTTGTTGGAGTAGGTGGAAGCGACGGTATCAACAAAAGTCATTTTCTGGGTGCGACATACGGCATGGAACGTATTATGGGTCGTGCAAAAAGTCCGGTACGTGACATCTTGGAATATTCATCGCAGCATTTTATAAAGAATCTGCCGATAGTATATATCCAGACAGTACTTTCCAAAGGTTATGACGGTCAGATGAAACTGCGTGGTCTCTACATCGGTGATGATTTTGAATGCTTCAGACGTGCCGCCGACCTAGCCCTTCAGGTGAACTTCATCATGGTCGAAAAACCTATCCGCAAATGCCTCGTCTGGCTTGACCCTGAAGAGTTCAAAAGCACTTGGCTCGGCAACAAAGCTATCTATCGCACCCGCATGGCCCTTGCAGACGGTGCCGAACTGATAATCATGGCGCCTGCCCTGAAAGAGTTCGGTGAAGACCCGGCAATTGACTCCCTGATACGAAAATACGGCTATAAAGGCACTCCGGCCACGTTGCGTGCAGTGGAACAGAACGATGACCTAAAGGCAAATCTTGGAGCTGCAGCGCATCTTATACACGGTTCTAGTGAAGACCGCTTTACAATCACTTATTGTCCTGGACCGGACATGAGTCGAACAGAAATAGAAGAGGTTGGTTTTTGTTGGGACAGTCTTGGCGAAGTTATGAAGAGAAACTCTCCAGTTTCACTGCACGATGGATGGAACATCGTAAACGGAGAGGAGATATATTACATATCTAACCCGGCTCTCGGCTTGTGGGCACACCCTGACAGGTTTAATGATTAATTATTAATGAAGACTTATTGTTTATGAAGATAGTATGTGACAACAAGATACCTTTCATCAAAGGAGCTCTTGAGCCCTATGCCGAGGTTGTTTATTTACCAGGTAAGGAGACTAATTCTGATGTAATACGTGATGCCGATGCTATTATCACCCGCACCCGCACCATCTGCAATGAGTCCCTTCTAAAGGGTTCCAAAGTCAGGATGATTGCCACTGCGACTATCGGATATGACCACATTGACACAGCATGGTGTGAAGCAAACGGAATTGAGTGGACTAACGCTCCCGGATGCAACTCCCGGTCAGTACAACAGTACATTGGATCTCTGCTTGTCACTATGTCAATGGAGCTTGGATTTGATTGTAGACAAAAGACTCTCGGTGTGGTAGGTGTCGGCAATGTAGGGAGCAAAGTGGCACGTATCGGTGCCCTGCTTGGTTTCAAAATACTCCTCTGTGATCCACCTCGTGCCAGACGCGAAGGTCAGGAAGGATTCGTCAATCTTGACACGATAATTGAACAGAGCGACATAATTACATGCCATGTGCCGCTCATTCGATGTGGCGAAGACTGTACCTTTCACATGTTTGGTGCAGACAGGCTGGGATCCATGCGTCCTGACCAGATCCTCATAAACAGTTCCCGTGGAGAAGTGGTTGACTGTAACGCTCTCAAAGAGACTCTCAGGAAAAACGGGATCCGGGCAGCATCACTTGACGTATGGGAAAACGAACCTGAAATCGACAGGGAATTACTGGACATGCTTTTTACTGGTACACCCCACATAGCCGGTTACTCGCTGGATGGCAAAGCTAATGGCACAATGATGAGTGTCCAGGCTATAGGGGTACGGTTTGACCTGCCGTGCAAAGAATGGACTGTGCCAGAAATTCCGCTACCGGCCCAACCTGTTGAATTCACAATTGACGTACAGGGGAAGTCCCCCCGTAAGGTTCTCGGTGAAGCCATTCTATATACATACAGAGTTAAGGACGATGATGCCAGACTTCGCGCCGATGCATACTCATTTGAGAAACAACGGGCTGACTACCCTGTGAGACGCGAATTCCCTGCATTTACCGTTAACCTAATCAATGACACAGACGGCCGCGCAGCCGTAATCCTGCGTGAAATTGGATTTGAAGTTAAGTAACAAACAGACTGAGATATGGAAAAGATTTCTGACATCGGGCTGATAGGCCTGGCAGTAATGGGTGAGAATCTTGTACTCAATATGGAGAGCAAGGGGTTCCACGTTAGTGTTTACAACCGTACCATCCAGAAAGTTGAAAACTTCATCAACGGACGCGGAAAAGGAAAGAAAATATTCGGAGCCATGAGTCTTGAAGAACTGGTGGCATCCTTAAAACGTCCCCGTAAGGTTTTTCTCATGGTCAAAGCAGGACAGGCCGTAGATGACTTCATAGAGAGGCTTATTCCGCTGCTTGAACCGGGCGATGTCATCATAGACGGAGGCAACACGCACTTCCCTGACACTGCCCGCCGGACAGCCTACGTTGAAAGTAAAGGACTTTTGTACATAGGTACAGGAGTGTCAGGAGGTGAGGAAGGCGCTCTTAAAGGCCCGAGCATGATGCCGGGAGGAAGTCCTGCGGCATGGCCACTCGTAAAACCGATATTCCAAGGTATCTGCGCCAAGGTTGAGGATGGAAGTCCATGCTGTGACTGGGTTGGTGAGAATGGAGCCGGCCATTTCGTTAAGATGGTTCATAACGGTATTGAATACGGTGACATTCAACTTATCTGCGAATGCTACCAAATAATGAAGGAATACTTAGGCATGACGAATCATGAAATGCATGAAACGTTTGCAGAATGGAACCGTGGAGACCTGGACTCATATCTTATAGAGATAACCCGCGATATCCTTGCCAAGAAGGATGATGACGGACGCTATGTCCTGGACTACATCCTTGATACTGCCGGACAGAAGGGTACAGGTAAGTGGACTGCTGTGGCCGCTCTTGATGAAGGTGTTCCCCTTACCCTTATTGCCGAATCGGTATTCGCCCGCTGTTTATCTGCCCAGAAGGATGAACGTGTGGCGGCAAGTTCAATACTTAAGGGACCCGAAGTCGCAAAGTTCACGGGTGACCGTAATGTCTTTCTGGAAGATCTGCGCAAAGCGTTATTTGCTGCAAAGATAGTGTCATATGCACAAGGCTACGCTCTTATGCGGGCTGCCGCCAAACAATATAATTGGAATCTGAACTACGGTGGCATTGCTCTCATGTGGCGCGGTGGCTGTATCATACGTTCCGTTTTCCTAGGCAAGATAAAGGAAGCTTTCGACAAGAATCCAGAACTGGCCAATCTCATGCTTGACTCTTTCTTCAAGACAAAACTGGCAGATGCCCAGCAGAGCTGGCGCAACGTAATAGCCCAAGCTGTCATGAATGGAATTCCTGTCCCTACTCTTTCTGCCGGACTTGAATATTATGACGGATACCGCAGTAAGAGACTTCCGGCAAATTTGCTGCAGGCCCAGCGTGACTACTTTGGTGCTCATACCTATGAGCGAACCGACAAGCCTCGTGGTGAGTTCTTCCATACCAACTGGACAGGTCACGGCGGGGACACTGTCGCAGGTACTTATATCGCTTAATACTATGTATTGTGTATAAAATCCTTCATTAAGTAATATATGAAAGTTCTTGGAAAATATTCATTTGGTATCGGTGACAGATTTTCGCACGAAGGGAAAGCCCAGTTATCTGCACTGATTAAGGCTGAGGAGAAATATTCCGTCAGTTTCGTCCCTGTCTGGAACAAATCCAATCGCGAGCACCAAATCGTTGGAACAAACCCTATGGATACCCGACGCGAAGCCGATGATGCAGTCAGAGCACTCGGTTATACGAATCCCTATTTCGTGGATGCTGACCACATAAACATGAACAATGTGGACCATTTTACAGATTCATCGGATTTCTTTACAATAGATGTGGCTGACTATATCGGAAAACCGGCGGACAAGGATTCTATTATGATGTTCACTGAAAAGAATCTCAAATATGCCGGTAATCTTATGATTCCGGGTATTGGGGAACCTTTCCTGGTAGACCGTACGCTGATTGAAACTATTGCAGGAAAATATCTCTTCGCTATCCAGGAAGCCGGCCGGATTTATCGTCATATTGCTGACCGCAAAGGAGCGGACAATTTCGTGACCGAGGTTTCGATGGATGAAGTTGATACCCCACAGACTCCCATTGAGATATTCTTCATACTTAGCGCCTTGGCACAGGAAGGAGTACCCGCTCAAACCATAGCTCCAAAGTTTACAGGAAGGTTCAACAAAGGCGTTGAGTATGTCGGTGACATTACCCAGTTCGAAAAAGAATTCCGTGAGGATCTTCTTGTAATTGAATATGCTGTCAGTGAATTCGGACTCCCTGAAGGACTTAAGCTAAGTATCCACTCCGGAAGTGATAAATTCTCTATCTACCCCATCATGGGCAGACTGATACGTCAATACAATAAAGGGATACACATAAAAACAGCTGGTACAACATGGCTTGAGGAAAACATAGGACTCGCACTTGCCGATGAACAAGCTTTGGAACTTGCCAAAAAGATTGCCATAGCAGCTTTAGGACGGATGGAAGAGCTTTGCATCCCTTATGCTACCGTAATTGACATCAATCCGGCCAAACTCCCTTCGGCTGAGCAGATAAAATCTTGGAGCGGGACAGAATATGCACGTGCCCTACGCCATAATACCAAGGATGTTCTTTACAATCCCGATTTTCGTCAACTGGTTCACGTAAGCTACAAAATAGCGGCAGAGTTCGGTGAGGAATATTATGCTGCCCTCAGACGCAACTCCGATGTAATTGCCGGCGAGGTTGAGGAAAACATTTTATACAGACATATCAACCGCCTATTTCAATGAACCTCTGAAACTGTGTAACCTCTTTAACAAACCTGACAAAAAATAAAATTATGACCGAGAGACCTTATATTCACGAGAATTTCCTTCTTCATAACAAAACGGCACAACATCTGTTTCACGATCATGCCAGTAAGCTACCTATCATAGACTACCACTGTCATCTTAATCCTCAGGAAGTGGCTGAAGACCATAGATTCCGTTCCATTACAGAACTTTGGCTCGGTGGTGACCATTACAAATGGCGAGCCCTGCGAACCAATGGAGTAGCCGAAAAATACATCACTGGCGATGCCTCCGACTGGGATAAGTTTCTCAAATGGGCTGAGACCATGCCATATTGTATGCGTAACCCCCTCTATCATTGGACACATTTGGAGTTAAAAACATGTTTTGGAATTGATAAGGTGCTTAATCCCCAAACAGCCAAATATATCTATGACGAGTGTAATGAAAAGCTTTCAAGCCCGGAGTTCAGTGCCCGAAACCTAATGCTCCACTATAATGTGGAGACAGTATGTACTACCGATGATCCTGTTGATTCTTTGGAGTATCACAAACAAATCAGACAGAGTGACTTCAAAGTCAAAGTTCTTCCCACATGGCGTCCCGATATGGCAATGTCTGTGGAGAATCCAACTGCTTACCATGAATATATTGACAAACTTGCCGATGTCAGCGGTGTATCAATAAACTGTTTTGACGACATAGTAAAAGCCCTACTCATCCGTCACAAATATTTCGAGGAGCAAGGATGTCGCCTTAGCGACCACGGAATGGAAGAATTCTATGCCGATGATTTCACTTCTGCCGAACTGGACGCCATATTCCGTAAGGTATATGGAGGAATGTCGCTATCTGAATCCGAAATACGTAAATTCAAGAGCGCCATGCTTATCGAGTTCGGTAAAATGGATGCTGATAAAGGATGGGCACAGCAATTCCACTATGGAGTAATAAGAAATCAGAATTCAAAAATGTATAATCTTGTTGGCAAAGATACCGGCTTTGACTCCATGTCACAGGTTATCACCGCTAGGGCCATGAACTGCTATTTCGACTGTCTGAACAGCATGGACAAGCTCACCAAGACCATCATTTACAACCTCAATCCCAGTGATTTTGAGATGGTTGCCACCACTATCGGAAACTTCCAGGACGGAAGCATTCCCGGCAAGATGCAACTTGGAGCTGGTTGGTGGTTCATGGATCAAAAAAACGGTATGGAACAACAGATGCAAGTACTGAGCATGCTCGGACTGCTGTCCAGATTTGTGGGTATGCTTACAGATAGCCGTTCATTTGTTTCTTATGCTCGTCACGAATATTTCCGTCGTATTCTATGCAACCTTATAGGAAACGACGTAGAGAATGGTGAATTGCCACCCAGCGAAATGTCTCGTATAGAACAGATGATAGAAGACATCTCATATTATAATGCTAAAAACTACTTCAGATTCTGATAGTTCAAACGTTTCAACTCATTATCGCCGTTTTCAATTCAAAATCATAGTAAAAATGTCAATTTATTTACACAACAATGATTGAATTTGTATCTTTGCATAATTATATTACAGCAAACAAGATTATTAACCTACAGTAAAAAATGAGAAGAAGATTTGCATTAAGAACCCTGTCACTGACCTGTCTTGCACTCTCAATTCAGTTTGCCACAAGTTGTCTTGATGAGATGCACCCGGGACAGTACTACACTTTCCAGGGTAACACAGTCGCATCATATCTTGAAGAAAATTCCGAACAATTCAGTGACTTTATCACTATCTTGAAAAGGGCTAACGTATGGGGTGAACTCACTACCTATGGAGCATACACATGCTTTGCTCCAACCAACAAAGCCATCAATTTATTCGTAAAGGAGAGAGGTAAGTTTTATAACACTGATTACAATAGTGTTGATGATCTCAGCGATGAGGACTGCGACACACTGGCATGGACCCACATTATGGAACAGACTTGTTTCGTTGCAGAGATGGTTGAGGGTTATTTCCCAAAAGTCAACAAGAACGACAGGTTCCTACAGCTCACATTTGATTCCACATTCTATAATACCGAAGGAGACAGTTCATATAGGTTGGTACGCTGCGTTAATATCAAATCACACATTATTCATTCTGATGACACCTGCCAGAATGGTGTTGTTCATATTATAGACAGATGTATAGACTTTTCCGGAAACTATATCTACGATGCTATCTACAACGACAGGAAGATTCATCTTTTTGGAGAGGCTTTACGTCTTTGCGGACTACAGGATTCGTTCAAGGTATGGTATGACGATAGTTACAAAATAGGCATTGACTCTATTGAGAAAGGTGTACCTCTATCATCGGCAGGCAACAAATACACAGTCAAGTATTGGGATAGACGAAAGACATGTTTCACATTCCTGGTTGAACCTGACGAAGTTTACAACAAAGCAGGTATCTACACGATAGAACAGCTTATTGACTATGCTAAGAATATTTACGACGAATCCTACCCCGACGATGCTGATGTTTCTGACTTTACTGACCGACGCAATTCACTCAACAGGTTCGTTTCATACCATATTCTGCCGTTCCAGTGCGGATACAACTCTTTCAATCCAAGGTCTGACATTGTGTCAATGTATAACAAAGGTATTATTGACCCCGAGGATTACTTTGAGACTTTTTGCCCGCACACTTTAATGAGAATATCCACTTCAAAGGATAAAAATATCTATATAAACCGGCGTGACAAGGAAGGCAATGGAACTAAAGACTTCAAAGGAAAGTTGTATCCTGGCATAAGGATTAGAAAACCCTCCGAGATTGATTCAACGGCACAACTATCACACAACGGCGTGTATCACTATATTGATGACATTTTGACTTACAGTACCCTCGTCAGGGATACAATCCTTGACCGCCGTATCCGAGTCGATGTTACAACTCTCTCTCCTGACTTTATGACATCCGGCCGCAGGCAACGTGTTCCTGAAGCTGACTATCAGGGAAGCGGATTTAAGAACCCCACAAACTTCCATACATTCAATGAGGATTTTGTACTTTCACTCCGTGATGCCTCTACCCACAGTTATGCCTATGAAGGTGACGGAATAGATATTCAAGGGAATTTTGATATGTACGTTAAACTACCTCCAATTCCGCATGACGGAACATGGCAATTCAGGATGTCCTTCCGTAGTAATGCCGCCTGCGGAATTGTCCAGCAGTATTGGGCAGAAGGATCTCCTGAAGATTGGCAGCCACTTGGAATACCGTCAGATCTCAGAGTGGACCTTACAGATCCTTCCGTAGGCTGGATCATTGATTCAGACCTTCCCGATGCTGAGGCCGTAGATGCCCTTGACAAATCAATGAAAAACCGCGGATGGATGAAGGGTGCTGACTCACAATTAACCAATAACGGCACACTTCACCGTGATCAAAATACTATGGGCCGCCGTATACTGTATACCGGATATATGTATGCCAATCGTGATTACTACCTGCGCCTGAAACAAATTTTGGACAACAGCCAGGCAGAAATGCTGTTTGATTACATTGAACTCGTACCAAAAAATGTTTACGACAATGGTGAGGACCGGCATTGATTTACAATGCTTTATCAAATGATACCGCCTGTTATAAAAGTGGCTGGATACTTTTTTATAAAAAAACTACGGCAATAATTTGCAGAGTCAATATTTAAGAGTACCTTTGCATCGCTTTTGAAATAAGGCGTTTTGCGCGATTAGCTCAGTTGGTAGAGCAATTGACTCTTAATCAATGGGTCCAGGGTTCGAATCCCTGATCGCGTACTAAGAATGGAGACTTTTTGGTCTCCATTTTTAATATGCAATTAAGTTTTCTTTCTCATATGTAATCATTCAAACACATACAATTGACTTGGTGTAGTGCGTTTAAGTGCACATAATTGGATATCCTTCCCTGCGATTATACCAACTGAACGAAGTTCATACTCAACAGTCTTATATGCTATTTCAGGGTGATTGTTCTCTCCGCTTAAATGACATAACCAAATATATTTAGTTATCGGAGTTATATTCTCCGCCAAGAACTTGGCCGTAGTCTTATTACTGAGATGTCCGCGCGGGCTGCTTATGCGCTCCTTAAGGAACTTTGGGTAGTTTCCCATTCGCAACATATCCTCATCATAATTTGCCTCAATTATCAGATAATTGGCATTGAGGATATATTTAGCTGCATTCTCGGTGATATGCCCAAGGTCTGTCACGAAACAGAAGACCTTGCCGTCTATTTCTATATGATAACCCACATTATCAGAACCGTCATGTGGAACTTCAAAAGCCGTTATGGTAAAATCACGGAATGCCAAAGGGGTTTCCTTGTCAATATACCTAACACAACTAGTCAACTTTTCCGTCATGCAATAGTTGTTGTTAATGCCGAAATGTGTGTCCCGGGTTGCATATACAGGTATGCCACACTTCTCGCCCAGATTCCCGAGTGATTTTATATGATCCGCATGGTCATGGGTTATAAAAACAGCCATAACTCTCTCAAACTGGATTCCAACATCTTTCAGATATCCTTTGATCTGTTTAACCGGGATACCTCCATCAATCAGGATTCCATACTCTTCCGTGCCAAGGTAATAGCAGTTTCCGCTGCTTCCACTTGACAGGCTCATAAAATGGATTTTCATTATTATTTTGCTTTATTCCTTTCATATTAAATAATAAATATTCAGTCAGAAGGGATATCCTACCGCAAGATGGAATGCAAAATCTCTTCCGAAACTGGGGTGTAATAATGGCACTTTCTGATAAGAGGTACTTCCGGCTGGATTATACGCTTTCATGCCTCCATCTAATCTCAATACCAGAAAACCCAAATCCATTCTTATTCCAAGCCCGTATGCAACTGCCACTTGTTTATAGAATGTGTCAAAACTGAACAATCCCCCAGGTTGCTCATCATATTTTCTGATAGTCCATATATTGCCTGCATCGACAAACAATGCACTGTTCAGTTTCCAGAACAGCTTAGATCTATACTCAATACTGGCCCCTATCTTTATATCACCGGACTGTTTTATATAGTCTACAATCTTGTCGCCACCCTGGTATGTACCTGGACCAAGTTCTCTGACAGACCAACCTCGTACACTATTCGCACCCCCGGCGAAGTATCTTTTTTCAAACGGCAGACTCGAAGAATTATTATATGGAAAAGCTATTCCGTATTCCATATGTATAAGTAAATTACTTGAAGCATCGACTCTCCAGTTTCCGGTAAATGAGAAATCGTGTTTCAAATACTGCGCAAAAGCTATGTGCATCACCTCATACTGTCCCGATGTATTCCATTCCCTGTTCAATAGTTTAGAAGTCCCATATAGAACGTTACCTGATGTCTCCGCACCAATACGAACAGAGTATTGGAATGGACTTGAAGATTTGAGACCTGAATTTGAATAATAGAAAGTATAGCCAAGTTTAGTTATGAGAAGATTTTCATAACTGTACTTTAGGATAGAATTCTTGGAAGAAATAGGGTCAAGATATTCTTTACGGAAATTATCGGAAATCCAGGGTAAAACTATATAGTTAAGGTCTATCACATCCAATCGGTGAGTCTTCCTCCATCCGTCACTCCAAAGATAGCTCCAGCCTGCCGAAAAAATAGTCTTATTGAACTCAGGCCTGTTCTGCGAATTCATTTTGAGACTGAACCTGGAAGTAGCTTGACTGCGCCGTTGCTGTGCCTGTGAAACAAATGGAAGAAGCAGTTCCGGAAAATCCAGATTTGACTCCAAACCATATTCTGTATAAGTATCACCTGAATATCCTGGAAGATTCGTAATGGATTCATAGGCTCCACGAAGTTTAAACGTGAGTTGTTCAGAACCTCTGAAAAGATTCCTATTGGTAAAAGAAAGCGATGCTGCAGCTCCCAAGTCACCCGCTGTATTAGTTCCTTCGACCTCAAAACTGAAAGAATGTTTAGGCTGGCTTACGAGATAGACATTGGCTTTCAGTCTGTCATTCGTCCCAGGAAGTGGTTCAAAACGGATGTTCGTATAGCTCAATATTCCAAGTCGTGAGAGGGAAGTATAAGTCTTTGAAATTGAATCGGTATTATAAAGAAGACCATTACGGAGAAATGAATGACTGGCTATAATCGAGGGACGTATAATAGGTTTATCGTCACCAGATGGATAGTATAGGCGAAAACCGTCATAACCAACGGAGTTCATCATTTCAAAGTTGATAGCCGAAAAATTAGGATTGTCCATCAGGACATAATCTATATCCGACACATAATACTGGGTGTGCTGTCTTGTTGAACCTTCCTGATCGTATCTTTCTGCCGCGACAATCATATTCAGCCCAACCATATTGCTACCTGTTACCGTATCAGCGACAAACGATATATAATCTTTATTGAAAGCCCAATAACCCTGCTTCTGCAAGAGGCTGGTAATTCTTGTGCGTTCGGCATCAAGCACTCCTGATTCAAGATTCATCCCCTCATGTAAGAGGGAGGATTTCCTGTTATCATCAAGTATGAGAGAGATTATAGTGTCCTGTACAGTATAGCGAATATTATCCACCACGAACATTTTGCCAGGAGTAATCTTGTACCTGACCGTAGCTTTACGTTTCCTTGAATAATCAGTTTCCACATTGACCTTGGCATTCAAATAGCCAGAGTTCATCAGCGAACGCCTCATATCCTGAACAGACACCTCGGAAAGCATCTCATCAAGCAACACAGGCTCCTCTCCAATCTTACGCAGAGTCCTGCTTATCCACCGGTCAGGATGCCTTACACTCGACATTGAGTATAGTCTGAGCGGAAATCTCAACAATCCAAGCCATTTTGAATTAGGAGTCTGGTAAGAATAGTTCCTATATTTGGAAACAGCATCATTCCTGCTTTCTGCCGAAACCACCTCGACCTTATCCAACAGATATCTTCCTTCAGGAACATGTTTATATATAGAGCATGAGGCAAGCCACATAGCAGCTGCCGACATCATAACAGTATATATGATTTTCCTGTACATATTTACAAGATATCAATGTATAAATTAGGCAAAGATACGGAAACTCGCACTGCTTTCAAAGAGCTGATTTGAAAAATAACTATCTTTACAACCATCAAATAATAACTTATGTTTAGCAAGAATGATATAAAAAAAATCAAAAGTCTGGAAAAAAAGAAGTTTCGAGACGAGAATCATCTATTTGTAGTCGAAGGGCATAAACTGACAGAAGAACTTTTGGGCATTTTCAAATGTGTCCTTCTTGCGGCCACAAAAGAATGGATGGAAACCCATAAAAACATAATTGCTGAACGTGTCGAAACCATCACACATGATGAGTTAAAACGCGCCAGTCTGCTCCGCTCTCCTCAAGACGTGATAGCTATATTCCGAATCCCGAATTACACCGCAAACATACATACCGCAGTATCTCGGAATCTTGTTCTTGCTTTGGATGGCGTTCAGGATCCTGGTAATATTGGAACAATAGCAAGAATTGCGGACTGGTTCGGCATCAAAGATGTTTTTTGTTCTCCGGATTGCGCTGACATATACGCCCCTAAAGCCATTCAGGCAACAATGGGTGCAATAGCAAGGGTGCGGTTCCATTACATTGACCTTCTCAGCACATTAAGTTCCCTGCCTGAAGAAACGGCTATATATGGGACATTCCTGGACGGAGAGAACATTTACAAGCACAATCTCACCGGTAACGGAGTGATAATAATGGGCAATGAAGGTAATGGAATCAGCCCTTTAGTAAGCAATCTGGTCACAGAGAGGTTATTTATACCGGACTGGCCAGGAGACAAACCGACATCAGAATCACTCAACGTCGCTGCAGCCACCGCAATCATTTGTGCTGAGTTTCGCAGACGCAGTCAGTGACAGAACTATCTTTTGTGAAATCTTAAGAGGGACACATCGGATAGTATGAATAGGGATTTCCTGTCGTCTGCTAAATCCAGATAGTTGACTGACCCTGATATCCTTGTCATCGGTTTCACAGTATCGATTACCAAAGAGAGATTACTGTGCCCTGTACTGCATAACATGGTATCAATTGTGGACACGCTATCAGGATAATAGACAGAGAGTTCAATATATGCCTTATGGGGCACACTGTCCTGAGTTTCGACAAAAGTATGTGCGAAATCCCATTCAATCGTGTCTGATGGATAGAATGTCGTGTCCGCCGGAAATGAAAAAACAAGTTTCTTCATATAATCTGAAGTGTTCAGTATGCTGACACGATTCAGATACCAGATATCTACGCTGTCTCCGGATGCAACCAGCAAGGCTTTTTTCTCCGCAAGCTGCACCGAATTAGAAACCTGTTCGTATTCTTTATCTATCCTTGTACTTAAATCTTCATAAATTAAAGCAAGTTCTTTAGGATAACGGGTGTACCATTTCAATGAATTATCAAACTGTTCCTTAGTGATGCCGTTTTTCTCGAAGCACCAGTCCAGATAGGCGTCACGGGCATACCTTTCATCCCTCGGCAACTCCATCACCACAGCCTGCGCAAGATGATAATCATAGAGCACAACTTCCATTTTCCTGGGAGAAAGGACTCCGTCCGGACGTTTCTGCCTGCATCCTTCCGTAACAATCAGCAGAAAAGACAACAGTATAGCAGTTTCAACTCTTCTCATCATCCTGTCCGGGAAGATCTTCAGTACCTGAGATATCATTGGTATCCGCAACTACGGCTTCATGTCTGGCACCACTATAGTTCAACCCCATATTAACAATTCTGGAATAGAAGAATATTACCACTATCACCCCGCAGGTTATACATGAATCGGCAAAGTTGAAAATAGGACTGAAAAATGTGTCCCCTCCGACCAGAGGCATCCACTCAGGCCACTTGAAAAGCGGGAAATAGAACATGTCAACCACCTTTCCGTAAAGGAACGGGGCATATCCCTCGCCTATGGCCGTGAAATGTGCTACACCGTCGGACACTGGCGTGCTCTCAGAAAACACAAGGCCGTAGAACATACAGTCAAACAGGTTCCCCAGTGCACCTGCAATAATGAATGAAACCGTTATCACATAACCTGTCGGGAACCCTCTTCCGGATATTTTGTACAAATACCAACAAAAAAAGGATATAGCCGCTATACGGAATAGTGAAAGAAAGAGTTTACCTATCAGCTCCAATCCGAAAGCCATACCATTGTTCTCTACAAACAATATTCTGAACCAGGATGTTATAAAAATTTCGTCACCGATAGCCATATTCGTTTTGACCAGGATTTTTATAACCTGGTCTATTATCAATACCGCTAAGATTACTACGAAAGAAATTAACCTTAGGTTGGAACGTTTTCCTGACTCTTTCAAATCATTTTTCATAAACAAGTTTAATGTTTATGCTGTTTAGCCTCAATTGTCAGTGTAGCATGAGGCACTGCACGCAGACGCTCTTTGGGAATAAGCTTACCTGTTTCACGACAAATACCATAAGTCTTATTCTCTATACGTACCAAAGCCGCTTGAAGTGACTGGATGAACTTCATCTGACGCTGGGCAAGTCGGGTAGTCTCTTCTTTTGAAAGGGTACTTGCGCCCTCCTCCAACACTTTGTACGTTGGTGACGTATCATCTGTGCTGTTGTTGTCAGCATTCATCAATGATGCCTTAAGTGCATCGTAGTCCCTCTGTGCTATCTCCAGTTTTTCATTGATAATCTGACGGAACTCTTCAAGTTCCTCATCAGAATAACGGTTCTTCTCTGCCATTGCGTGGATTTTTAATAATATTAATTAGGTTTTTTCTATTTTCAACTTTAATGAATAGTCGTCAAACGATATCTCCTCACCCTCTTCCAGATCCCGGACAATTTCCATAGAATCCGCCAAGACTTGACTCTTGATCCACTCCTCATGTTTTTTTACAGCAGCGTCAGTTTCAGGGCAGGAACTCAGTATAACATTAATCCTGTCTGTTATCTCAAAACCTGTGAGTTTACGTATATCCTGAATCCTTTTCTTAAGCTCACGGGCTATACCTTCAAGCTTGAGTTCATCGGTTAACTGTATGTCAAGCGCTACGGTGAGTGTTCCTTCATTGGCCACGACCCACCCCGGTATGTCCTCACTGTAAATCTCAACCTCGGTAGTATCAACCGTGGCGGGTGTACCGTTGATATCGAATGTAAAGCTACCTTCCTGCTCCAGTTTGGCTACATCATCCTGACTCATGTTCTGAACTGCTGCGGCAACGCCTTTCATGAGCGGACCGAACTTCTTGCCCAGAATCTTGAAGTTACATTTTACTTTCTTCACAAGTACGCTTGTCGCACTCTCCACGAACTCTATCTCCTTCACGTTTACCTGGTCACGGACAAGTTCCTTGACCGGCTCCAAATGTGAACGAAGTTCAGCTGTAACAGGAATAAGTATCTTCTGCAACGGCTTACGCACGTTAATCTTGACATCATCACGTTTGCGCAGAGCCAGAACCATTGAAGTCAGTTTTTGGGCAAGCTCCATACGCGTCTCCAGCTCCTTGTCTACCAGAGTGTCATCACATATAGGATAATCGGCCAGATGGACAGAAATGGGTGCTGCAGACAAGGCAACAACGTTAAGATCACGATAAAGACGGTCAGCATAGAACGGCGCAATGGGCGACATAAGCCTTGAAACAGTCTCTAAACAGGTGTAAAGAGTCTGATATGCAGCCAGTTTATCATCACTCATGTTACTGCCCCAATAACGGTCACGGGTTAGGTGAACATACCAGTTAGACAGATAGTCATTGACGAATCCGGTTATCAGACGGCCGGCACGTGTAGGTTCGTAGTCATCAAGGCTCTCACGGACACCTCTAGTGAGTGAGTTGAGCTCACTGAGAATCCAGCGATCCATTACAGGACGATTTGAAACAGGAATCTGTGCGACGGAATTGTCAAAGCCGTCCACATTAGCATACTGTGCAAAGAACTTGTATGTATTGTGCAGGGTACCGAAAAACTTGCGGGTGACATCCTTCACGCCCTCCTCATCAAATTTAAGATTGTCCCAAGGCTGTGCGTTCGTTATCATATACCAACGCAAGGCATCGCTGCCGTATTTCTCAATAGCATCGAAGGGGTCCACGGCATTCCCCAAACGTTTGGACATCTTGTTGCCGTTTTTGTCCAGCACCAAGCCGTTTGAAATGACTGTCTTATACGACACACCATCCTTTATCATAGTTGCAATGGCATGCAATGTGTAGAACCAACCTCGAGTCTGGTCCACACCCTCGGCAATGAAATCGGCCGGGAAAACGGTACCATTGTCTATCAATTCCTTATTCTCGAATGGATAGTGCATCTGCGCAAACGGCATGGCACCGCTGTCAAACCAAACGTCTATCAGGTCAAGCTCACGTTTCATGACGCGGCCCGTATCCGAAACCAGAACGATGTCATCCACATATGGACGGTGCAGGTCAATCTTATCGTAGTTATCGGCAGTATATACGCCGGGAACAAAACCTTTATCCTTGAAAGGGTTGGATTTCATTACGCCAGCCTTGACGGATTTCTCAATCTCATTGTAGAGTTCCCCGACAGAGCCGATGCAAAGCTCATCGCCATCATCGTTGCGCCAGATAGGCAGCGGAGTTCCCCAGTAACGGCTACGGCTCAGATTCCAGTCATTCAGGTTCTCAAGCCATTTGCCAAAGCGGCCGGTCCCTGTTGATTCAGGTTTCCATTTGATGGTATTGTTCAGTTCCATCATACGCTCCCGGGCGGCAGACGCCTTTATGAACCAGCTATCCAGAGGGTAGTAGAGAACCGGCTTGTCAGTACGCCAACAGTGAGGATAGTTGTGAACGTGCTTCTCTATCTTGAATGCAGTGCCTTGCTGTTTCATGCGTATGCACAGATATACATTCAGATCCTCAGCCTTCTGAGCGGCAGCCTCGTCATACCTGCCTCCCTCGTTGAACTTTGGATCATACGCATTCTTGACGTATGCGCCCTGATACTCCCTGTAAAAGTCAGCATCCACGCAATTCTTTACGAAATCGGGATCCAACTCATCCATGAGCCAGTACTTACCAGTAAAGTCAACCATGGGACGGGTCTCCATCTTACGGTTGATCATGAACAGCGAAGGTATGCCGGCAGCCTTGGCCACAAATGCGTCATCAGCACCGAATGTGGGTGCTATATGAACTATACCGGTACCATCTTCTGTGGTAACATAATCACCGGGAATAACGCGGAAACCGGCATCGGATATCTGTATAGTACCGTCCTCGGCCTTGAAAACAGGCTTTACCCAAGGGAAGAGCTGCCTATAATGCATGCCCAGCAAATCCTCACCCTTGTATTCAGCTACAATCTGATAAGGAATGACCTTATCGCCCTGCTTGTATGAGTCAAGCGCCAGTTCTGCACCCTTGGGATCAAGATAGGCAGCCAGGCGCTCCCGGGCCATTACCGCTGTAACAGGCTGGCCGTTATAGGGATTGTAAGTGCGTACAGCCACATAGTCTATCTTTTTGCCCACGCAGAGAGCGGTGTTTGAAGGCAGAGTCCACGGGGTTGTGGTCCATGCCAGGAACACAGGAGTGCCCCAGCCCGTCATCTCGGGCTTGGGATCGGTCATCGTGAACTGAGCGGTCACTGTAGTGTCCTTTACGTCACGGTAGCAACCGGGCTGGTTCAGCTCATGGCTGGAGAGGCCTGTACCTGCTGCCGGTGAGTAAGGTTGTATGGTATATCCTTTATAAAGATAACCCTTGCCGTAGAGTTGCTTGAGCAACCACCACAGGGTCTCTATGTAACGGTTGTCATAGGTGATGTATGGGTTGTCCAGGTCCACCCAGTAACCTATCTTCTGCGTAAGGTCACTCCAGTGCTCCTTATATTTCATAACCTCAGTACGGCAGTTCATGTTGTATTCATCAACTGAAATCTTCTTACCGATATCCTCCTTGGTTATGCCGAGTTTCTTCTCTACGCCAAGCTCAACAGGTAGTCCGTGTGTATCCCACCCGGCCTTACGGTTAACCTGGTAGCCGCACATGGTCTTGTAACGGCAGAAAGTGTCCTTAATGGTACGTGCCATTACGTGGTGGATGCCGGGCATTCCGTTTGCTGATGGAGGTCCTTCATAAAATACGAATGACGGATGACCTTCACGCTCCTTTATACTGCGTCTGAACAGATCCTCCTTAAGCCAGTCCTCCAGAACATCCTTGTTGACCTGTGACAGGTCAAGTTGTCCACGCTCAGCAAACTTTTTCATCACAAATATCTGATATATAAAGATTTAATGTCATAACACGAGCACTCCGCCCGTAATTAGGCGCAAATTTACTGAAATATTTTCATTGGGCAATATTTGCACCTTCTTATAATAAATGAAAACTGTTTACGCCAACTTTCATAACTGTCTTACGCTGAAATAAGTTGACA
>DBYG01000031.1 GCA_002310175.1 Bacteroidales bacterium UBA1192 | reverse complement strand
GAGCGGCAAACGAGACTCGAACTCGCGACCCCGACCTTGGCAAGGTCGTGCTCTACCAACTGAGCTATTGCCGCAAATAATTATCCGTAAATGTTCAAAGAACATACTTGCTTATGAAAGCGGTGCAAAGGTAAGGGTTTTGGTTATATCCGCCAAAACCAATTGCATTTTTTTTTATTGTGGTCTGAACTTTTTATTGTTTTGTGAGACGGTCTATATGTTTCTGGGAGGAACTGCAGACCTCTTCTTCACTCATTGTCATGCACCTTCGGCCTTCCACGTTAATACGGCCATTAACAATCACTGTATCCACATCGGATGCGTGTGTGCTGTAAACCAGTTCTGATACCAGATTGGTATGGGGATAAAGGTGTGGTTTTTCGATGTTTACGAGCTGGATATCCGCGAATGCTCCAGGTGAGAGTATTCCGAGTTCTCCTTCGCGGCCGATAGCCTTTGCGCCATTCACGGTAGCCATCTTAAGTGCTGTATATGCTGGTATGGCGCAGGGATCTTTTGTTGCCACTTTCTGGAGCAGTGATGCAGTTCGCATCTCCTCCCACATATCCAGGTCGTTATTGGACGAGGCACCGTCAGTACCCAAGCATACGTTCACTCCCGCATCAAGCATTTTCTTGACAGGAGCTATGCCCGATGCAAGCTTCATATTGCTCTGCGGATTGTGTGCAACCGATACATTACGGGTGGCCAGAATCTCTATGTCCTGATCGTTCACCATCACGCAGTGGGCGGCCAGAGTGGGGGTGTTGAACAATCCTGCCTTCTCAAAGAATACCGTGGGACTCATTCCATATTTAGCATATGCGTCATTTACTTCGGTTTCTGTCTCTGCCAGATGAACGTGACTGCCTATGCCCAGTTCCATGGCCAGACTGACGGAACGTTGCAGGTTCTTTTCAGACAGGGTATATATGGCATGAGGGCCCATCATCATTGAAACCAGACTGCTGCCACCGAATCTCTCATGTACGGCACGCCAGTCCTTCTCAAAGTGCTCCATCCTGAAATCCATTGGGCAGGGACTGACTACAGCCCGTATTCCTGCACTCTCAGCTGCCTCGGCCACAGCCTCCTCGTACGGATACATATCAACGAAGGTGGTTGTACCTCCCAGAAGCATCTCCATAATGCCGAGTCTTGCTCCATCAAAAATCTCCTTATAGCCCATCTTCCCCTCAATAGGCCATATATGTTCCTGAAGCCACTCCATTAGGGGAACATCATCGGAAATGCCGCGCAGCAGTGCCATAGCCACATGTGTATGGGTGTTGATGAAACCGGGCATCACCACCTTGCCGGTGGCATCTATCCGTTTACAGTCATCCTTATGTACGGTCATGAAATCTTCAGCCGTCCTGCTGTCTGAACTTACGAATGCAATCCTTTCATCTTCAATACCCACATAACCCTTGAAATAGAGCACCTCTCCGTCCTTGGCGTTCATGGGCAGTATGATTCCGTTGCTGATGAGAATATTCATATTGGTGTGTATGTGCCCGCAAAAATAGTAAAACATCCGGTTTTAGAATCTGTTTTGATAGGTTTCCATAAGAAAAACAAGGGAACAGATATAAACAGGTTCTAAATGGGTAAAAAAAAGAAACGTGCTTCCCGTCATATCATAAGGAGCACGTTTCTTCAGGATATCTATCAGATTTATCTGATATTCTTGCGGTCAAAAGTCCAACCGGCCATCTTGCCTACGCCGGGCTCATTGCCGGTGAACATCGTGCCTGACTCCTTGTCGTTCTTGAGCCACCAGTTGAGCCATGCTGTCGCCACTTTTGCGTAATCACCGCCGTGAGGCTGCATATAAGTGCCGCCGTGTCCTATACCGTCCAGGTTGCAGATGAATGCTGGCATAGTGCCGGAGAGCTGTTTGAAGTCATCGGTGCCGTTCTCGTATGCGATATCGGTGGGTCCACCCAGAATCCAGATGACAGATTTCTGTTTCATCTTGGTGTTCAGGCTGGCCTTGTCGTCACCTCCGTTGAAGAAACCGCTGTTCATGACCAGAATGGTCTTGATGCGTGCATCCTCCATCATGTGGAGAGCTTGCAGACCACCGCATGACATACCTGCTGCAGCAATATTATCTATATCCAGCTTTCCGTAGTAGGGACTGTTCTTGTCGGCATTCTGGGCAATGGCCCACTCAAGAGCCTGCTTCAGGCCTGCGGGGTCACCCATGGACATTCCGCCGCCACCCATCTGGGGCATACCGCCGCCCATACCACCGGGCATCCCTCCACCGGGCATTCCTCCACCGGGGAATCCACCCCCCTGAGGACGCTGGCCCTGAGGACGCTGCGGAGCACCTTGGGCTCCCTGAGGAGCACCTTGAGGACGCTGACCACCCATTTGAGGCATTCCTCCGCCTGGAAAACCGCCGCCTTGTCCCATACGGGGAACATCACCGGTCTGGCCGGGACGTGGACCTTCCAGCTGCTGATAGTTGCTGGGACCTATTGCTACGATCAGATAACCCTGTGAAGCCACCTCGTTAAGGAAATTGATGTGGCCGCTGGGTGAGTTTGCACAACCGCCGTTACCCCATACCAGCACGGGCATGAGATTACCCTTGCCGAACTTGCTTATATCCTGCGGACGGAAAATAGTGTGGGTCGTGAGTGTCGGCTCTTCCATCATGATAGCCTTGTAGGGGCCGGTTCCGCCTTCTTCAATAATTCTCGAATTCTGTGCCTTTACCGGCACCACCGCCAATGCCGTCATGACAAAGGCTGCGCTGATCAGATACTTTCCCATTTCATTAACTTAATTGGTTACTTGGCCATAAAGATATGCTATTTCCGATAATAAAACAACAATTTTTTCCATACCTTTACCAAAGATAGCCGTGCCTGTAAGTATAACGGAATTATTTAGTACCTTTAGACTCTCAAAAGAACAGAATGATCCAACTACTCATAGGAGCAGCCTCATCTGGAAGCGGCAAGACTACGTTTACAATGGGATTGCTGCGTGCACTTGCCAGACGCGGATTAATTGTCCAGCCATTCAAGTGTGGTCCTGATTATATAGATACGCAGTTTCATGACATAGCAGCCGGCAGAGAGTCTGTTAATCTGGACACATGGATGGCTTCGCCTGAGCATATACGTCAGGTTTACGCGCATTATTGTCATGGTGCCGACGCTGCTGTGATAGAGGGTGTTATGGGACTGTTTGACGGTTATGACCGTATGCAGGGCAGTAGCGCCCAGATTGCGGCTCTGCTGGATGTGCCTGTTTTGTTGGTGGTCAATGCACGCTCCACCGCATATTCCGTAGCGGCTTTGCTGCATGGATTCAGGACTTTCCGGCCCGATGTGCGCATTGCCGGTGTGGTGTTCAACCAGGTGGCATCGGAGTCTCATTATGCATTTCTTAAAGCTGCAGCCGATGATGCGGGAGTTCCCAGCCTAGGCTGGATTCCGCGTACAGAGGGCATAGAAGTCCCGTCCAGACACCTTGGTCTCACCATTGGCTTGGAGCAGGAGATAAGCGCTCTTGCCGACAGAGCCGCTGACCTTATCGAACGCCACAGGGACGGTTCCTGGCCCCTCCCGTTCACAGCAACACGGGCGTCGATGGTTTCAGATACTGATACTCCAAAAAGTTCAGTGCAACCGGAATCATTAACACAGGGAGAACCGTCCCCGATGCGTATTGCAGTAGCCAGGGACAGGGCATTCAATTTTGCTTATCGGGAGAATCTGGACAGGCTGGGCCAGATGGGACGGGTTGTGTTTTTTAGCCCGCTGGCCGGCGATGAGCTGCCCAAGAACGTTGATCTGGTCTATCTGCCCGGCGGTTATCCGGAACTTTTTGCTCCCCAGCTGGCCCTGAACCGAATGCTGGCATCGCAATTGGTACAGTATGCGGAGAATGGTGGCCGGATTTTTGCTGAGTGTGGCGGAATGATGTATCTGGGCAAGTCGCTGACCGATCAGGACGGCAAGGTCTGGCCAATGGCCGGAGTGCTGCCCATTGAGTGCACCATGCAGGGTGCGCGCCTGCACCTGGGCTACCGCAGCATGACTATCGGAAGCACAGAATTCCGCGGTCACGAGTTTCATTACTCAAAAATAGTACAAAAGGGGTCAGGCCCCAATTGCACTTTTTGGGTGCAAAGCAACGCGAGGGGAGAGAAGGTGGATACGGAATTGTTCCGATACAGGAACGTGATTGCGGGTTACACTCACTGGTATTGGGGTGAGTCCGATATCAACGCATTCTGGGAATTATGAAAAGAATATATACACGTACAGGCGATGACGGCACCACCGGAATTCACGGCGGCGAGCGGGTGCCCAAGGACGATATCCGCATAGAGGCCAACGGAACGCTGGATGAGCTAAACACCCAGATAGGTATTGTGCGCAGTATGCTTAAGGCCGATGACCGATGGCAGGATGGTCTGTACAGGATTCAGTGTGAGCTGATGGCGGTTATGAGCCTGGTGGCAACGCCTTCGGCCAGGCGTGACAGTAACCCTAACAGTCTGGATGCCGGAATGGAACAGTTCTGTGAGGATTGGATGGACAGCCTGACACAGCAGATAGGTGAGCATGAGCATTTCCTTATTCCCGGCGGAACGCCGCTGGCTGCACAGTTACAGATGGCCCGTACCGTTTGCCGTAGGGCGGAGCGCAGGCTCTGGACTCTACATAGGGAGGACCCGCTGCCATTGGAATTGCTGCGTTTTGTAAACCGTCTTAGCGACCTTTTCTTTATCCTGGCCCGCTTTGAACTGGACCGTCAGGGATGGCCTGAGGAGAAGTGGAAGGCTTTTTCTTACAAGAACAAGAAATAATGGGGAAGGCTAAGTTACATCCCGTGATGCTGGCGGGAACGGGCAGTGATGTAGGTAAGAGCGTGATAGCCACTGCCTTGTGCCGCATTTTCCGTCAGGACGGCTACAATCCGGCCCCGTTCAAGGCGCAGAACATGGCGCTCAACTCATACGCTACGGCCGACGGTCTGGAGATTGGCCGCGCGCAGGCTGTCCAGGCTGAGGCTGCAGGCATTCCCTGCCATACCGATATGAACCCGCTGCTGCTCAAACCCAGTTCGGACCACACATCACAGGTGGTGCTCAACGGAAAGCCCATGGGTAATATGGGTGCGTATGATTATTTTCGCCGTGATGAGGGCCGGGAGGTGTTGCGCAGCGAGGTGAATGCAGCCTTTGACCGTCTGAACAGCCGTTATAACCCCATAGTTATGGAAGGGGCCGGCAGTATATCAGAAATTAACCTGCGCGATACGGACCTGGTCAATATGCCTATGGCCCGATATGCGGGAGCGCGTGTGATCCTGGTGGCCGATATTGACCGAGGCGGGGTTTTTGCCAGTGCCTATGGTTCAATCGCGCTGCAGACTCCGCAGGATAAGCGACTGATAAAAGGTATAATAGTCAATAAGTTCCGGGGCGACTTGCGGTTATTTGAGGAGGGACGCAAGATACTGGAGGATATATGCAAGGTCCCTGTCCTGGGCATAGTACCTTATTTCAAGGACATCCATATTGAGGAGGAGGACTCCATGGAACTGGCCGGCAAGCAGCACAGCGCCGTAAGCGGCCGCGTGAATGTGGCGGTCATCCTGCTGCGTCATATCTCCAACTTTACCGATTTCGGAATGCTGGAGCGTGACCCGAGAGTGAATCTGTACTATACCAATAACATAGAGGAGATAGGCAAGGCCGATATAATCATACTGCCGGGCACCAAGAGTACCATCGATGACCTGTATGAGATTCGCCGCAACGGTGTGGCCGAATCGGTGCTGCGTGCTCATAAGGCCGGCACTACGGTGCTGGGAATATGCGGCGGATACCAGATGATGGGTCTGAGCGTAGATGACCCCCAGGGTGTTGAGGGCAGCATTCGCAGGATTCCGGGGCTGGGACTGCTTCCGGTGGATACTGTTATGGAGGGCAGCAAGGTAACGCGTCAGGTGTCATTCCGTTTCAGGGATTCGGACGGCTGCACGGGTTACGAGATTCATATGGGACGCACTCGGACCGCAAAAGATGCCCGGTGCAGTGCTCTGAATACTTTCACTGACGGCACTTCTGACGGCTGTTTTGCCGATGAGCGCACTATGGGAACCTACATTCACGGCATACTGGACAACCCGCAGGTCATTGACATTCTGCTGGCCCCCTTTGCCGGCCAGCGCGACACGGCGGCAACCGGTTACTTTGAATTCAAACAGCAGCAGTATGACCTGCTGGCCGACCACGTGCGCCAGCACCTTAATATGCCGCTGCTTTACAAGATAATGAGTCAGGATGATTAAGGGACACGGTGACGACATATTCACATACCCCGGCATAACGCACAATTTCAGTTCAAACATCGTGTGCCGCATGGATCTGGATGCGCTCTATGAGCATCTTAACAGCTGTATGCCACGGATATCCTCTTACCCCGAGCCCGATGCCTCATCATTGGCCGCTGCGTTGGCCGCATCGATGGACATATCGGCCGATAACCTGTGCGTTACCAATGGTGCCACCGAGGCAATCTACCTGATAGCGCAGGTTTATCGCGAGAGCAACTCGCAGATACCTGTTCCCACGTTCAGCGAGTATGCCGATGCCTGCCGCCTGAACCGCCATAAGATTACGGAAATATATTCAGAATCAGGCCTTAAACCTGCACCGGGTAGTCTGATCTGGCTTTGCAATCCCAATAATCCCACCGGAAAGGTATGGGATCATTCGTGGTTAACGGAGATGATTGAGGCCAATCCCGCATGCATTTTCATAGTTGATCAGTCATACGCGCCCTATACTCTGGAAAAGGTGATTGATGTGAAGTGGGCGGTAGAGATGCCTAACGTACTTATCCTTCACTCTATGACCAAGCAGTTCGGAGTACCGGGACTGAGGATAGGGGGCGTGAGCGGTAATGCACGTCTGATTAAACAGTTGGCTCTTTTCCGTATGCCATGGTCTGTCAATGCACTGGCCATTGAGGCAGGAAAGTTCCTGCTGGCCAACCGGGATCTGTACCGCTTTGATGCTGCCGGCCTCATTGTGGAGAGGGAACGTGTAGCGTCAGAGTTTGCCAAGACCGGGCTGATTGAGGTTTGGCCATCGGATTCCAATATGCTTCTGTCAAGACTCCGCATGGGAAAGGCATCGGCACTGAAGGATTACCTGGCTGTAGAGAAGGGCATACTGATACGTGACGCATCAAACTTTACGGGGTTGGACGATGGCTGTTTCCGCATTGCGGTGCAGAGTCCGGAGACTGATAATCTGCTAATTGAGGGAATTAAGGAATGGATGTTCAGCAATTGGTCATAGCGCTTTTGCCGCTGCTTATGGGTGTCCTGATGGATGCTCTGCTGGGCGATCCGGCCTGGCTGCCGCATATAGTGGTCAAGTTCGGCTGGCTCATTTCCACAGCTGAGCGCTGGTTCAACAAGGGCTCACATCGTCGTCTGAAAGGCGCACTAACCGCACTTTTCCTGATAGGTTGTACATACATACTGTTCTGGTGGTTCATCCCGTTCTGTTACGGATTGAACCGGTGGCTGGGCGTGTGCGTATCGGCCATATTCATATTCTACTTTCTTGCCGGAAAGACTTTGATAAAAGAGGTCAGAATGGTATTCAAAGCAGTAGACGAATCGGTTGAAAAAGGCCGCAAACAGTTATCCCGCATTGTGGGGCGCGATACCGCTCAGCTTGATGAGCAGGAAATCCGTACTGCCGCGCTGGAGACACTGGCAGAGAACCTGAGCGACGGCGTGATTGCCCCGCTGTTCTGGTACCTGCTGCTGGGCGTGCCGGGTATGGCGGCTTACAAGATGATCAACACGCTGGACTCCATGATAGGTTACAGGACAGAGCGTTACAAGGACTTTGGGTGCTGGGCCGCGCATATTGATGATGTTGCCAACTGGATTCCGGCGCGTCTGACCGCACTGCTGATGGTGCTGTCTGCCGGTCGTCCCGGATTGCTGCGGTTTGTACATAAGTACGGCCGCCAGCACGCAAGCCCCAACTCCGGCTACCCAGAGTCCGCTCTGGCTGGCATTCTGGACTGCAGGTTTGGCGGCACACACTCCTATTTCGGTCAGGAATTTTACAAGCCATACATCGGGGAAAATCCGCGTAACCTTACATCGGATGATGCCCGTCGTGCCATCCGCATAAATATCCTGACCCAACTGCTGATGATTGTAATATGCGCAGTAGGGACAGTCATTACTGCGCGGAATTTTTAACTGGCTCAGCCAATGGCTCACGTTTACTCCGTGTTTTATCTCAAAGCCGTTCTGGGCTTGTGCCTAATTTGCAAATATATTTAATCGGCCAAAATCATTCCAGCCGGATTGGAGCTTGCCGTTGTGGGTGTCTTGGATCAGTTTCTCCAGAGTCTTTTGGGCGTATTCTGGGCGGTTGGTGTGCTGATAGTGCTGGATGCGGTCGGCCTTTATGCGTTTGTAGACTTCGGGGAATGACTGCCAATGCTTCCACGCTTGCTTATCGGCCTTGATGGCATTGAGCAGCCAGTCTTCAAAGACAAACAGCGCTGGGTCCAGATCGGGCGCCACAGCCAGTCCGGCCGGGGTCATCTCTCCAAGTCTGACAAGCCTCCTGCAACGCTCCATGTTCTGCTCGCACCAGTTGCTGCGTTTGCGGCGCGGGGTAAAGTGCTGTATGGGCTTGCCGTCATCTATCCGTTTCATGGTGCTGTCAATCCAGCCGAAGCAGAGCGCCACCTCCACGGCGTCCACGTATCGCACTACGCCGGGGCAATCGGCCTCCGCCCGGTTTATGCGCAGCCAGAAATCACTCACTTTGTCGTGATTCCGCTCATACCACCGATACAACTCCTTGCGCGTATGAATGTCAAGTAGGTTTGTTACCTCCATAGTGCTCTAATTTATCTGCTAATTACTTTTCATCATCGTACAACTATTTCAGGTAATCCCTCAGGTTGATAGATCCCGCCTCGATCAAAAATATGCGTTTCATAAAACAAAAGTACAAAAATGACGCAAAGGGGTCGTTTAACAATGCGTCGTTTTTTATATTTGCAAAAAAACTGTTAGGATGAAAGTATTACTGATAAACGGAAGTCCCAAGGAGCATGGCAACACGTTTCAGGCACTCAGTGAGGTGGCCAGTGCGCTCAACGCCGAGGGTATAGAGACCGAGATCATAAGTATCGGCAAAGATGCCATTCACGGTTGTATTGCATGTGGATATTGTGGCAAGACTGGCCGATGCACGTACAATGACGATCTTTACTACAAAATATGGAGGACTGTGCAAGACGGCATTGACGGGCTTGTGGTTGGATCACCCGTGTATTACGGCGGTCCTAACGGCTCGCTTTGTGCTTTGCTGGACCGTGTGTTCTACACCTTGAGCCAGCAGTTGCAGTACAAACCCGCCGCTAGTGTGGTGGTTTGCCGCCGTGGTGGTGCATCGGCCGCATTTGACCGGCTGAACAAGTACTTTACAATAACCAATATGCCTGTGGTCAGCTCGCAGTACTGGAACATGGTTTACGGCCAGACTCCCGGACAGGTAAGGCTGGACGAAGAGGGTATGCAGACAATGCGCACGCTTGGCCGCAACATGGCCTGGATGATCAAAAAACTGAACGTGGCTCAAGACGGACATCCCGAAAAAGAGCCCACAGTCAGAACCAATTTCATCAGATAACGCAGCAAAAATGTCTGTTCATCTTGTCAAGGCTGCAGAGTAACTTTATTCAAATATCAACGTAACAATAAAAATGATACAAAAGGGGACAGTCCCCTTTTGCACGTGCAATTGGGGCCTGACCCCTTTTGCACGTTTTGGCATCATTTCATCAGGATGTCAAACATCCCTTTGTCCTTGAAGTCCTGGGTGCGCTGGTCCCAGAATCCGAAGTCGGCATCGTAGCACCACAGGGTCCATGCTATGTTGCACTCGTTGAAAATGGAGATCATGTCGGTCATCCAGGCGTAGGCCAGTTCGCGGGGCGTACGCTGGTAGGCACCCCATTCACCGCAGAACAGCTGCAGGCCAAGGTCCTGAGCCAGTTTTATGGCATCGGCCATATCATTTTTTATGCGTTCGCGGTTCCATACGGTCAGGCCTTCGTTGTCGCGGATTATCTTCTGGACGGGTTCGGGTGCTTTTTCATACTCGGCTTGGGATATAAGCTGCCCGGGGTAGGTTACAGTGCCTGTGAATCGGCCTACATCAGTCCATGATGCGCGGTAGTGGGTCACGAACATGGGGTTGTAGTAGTGGAAACTCAGGATGATGTTCTTATCACCCTTGGGGATGCGCAGGTCCTTGAATGTGCCTACGCTCTGCCAGCGGTTGGAGCCTATCACCAGCTTGCGGTCTGGTTCCAGCTTGCGCAGCGCGGCATGCACCTTCTCAACCACCTGGTTCCACTGCTCTGGGTCATCGGCCACGGGCTCGTTCATGAACTCGTATGCTACCATATTGACCGGGAAGCGCTTGATCTGGGCCGATAACTGAGTCCACATGTCAATGAGTTTCTGGATTTCGGCCGGGTCCTCATAAAGGGCGTTTTTCTGGCCCTCCTGCAGTACGAAACTGTGGGACCTGAGGGTGTGAAGGTCTACTATTACGCGCAGGTCATGCTTGCAGCACCATTCCAGGGCGTTGGTCAGGAGCTGCCAGGCTTCATCCAGACGGTTGCCCTGCTCGTCCCAGAACTGGACCTCGTCTATAGGCAGGCGGATGTGGTCAAATCCAAGTTCTTTGATCCGGATCATATCCTGCTCCTTGATGTGGTTAGCGCGCGCCTGGCCTCTGGCCTGCGATTGGCTCAGCCAGTGACTCACGTTTACTCCGCGTTTAATCTCAAAGCCGTTCTGGGCTTGTGTAGGGGCTGTCATTAAAATGCTTAGTACAATGACAGCAAGTACTCTCATTTGTCTCATAATTTGCAAATATAGCAAAAATGCCGCAAAGGGGTTTTGTCCCCTTTTGTATCTTTTTTGTATGTTTGCTGATAATATATTTCGTTGGCATATGAAAAAGGTCTTTATTGCGCTGATTGTGTTGTTATGGCCAGTTGTAAATGCGGTATCGCAGAGTATGATTCT
>DBYG01000004.1 GCA_002310175.1 Bacteroidales bacterium UBA1192 | reverse complement strand
CTTGACGAGTTACCGGAGTTCTCGCGCTCGGCACTTGAAGTCCTGCGCCAGCCGCTCGAAGACAGGACAATAGTGATTTCCAGAGCAAAATACAGGGTGGAATATCCGGCATCGTTTATGTTGGTAGCTTCCATGAACCCCTGTCCGTGCGGATATTATAACCATCCCACAAAAGAGTGCAATTGTACACCCTCTGCAATAGAGCGTTATCTGGGCAGGATATCCGGCCCATTGATGGACCGGTTTGACCTGCAATGTGAAATAATGCCTGTCGGATTTGATGACATGTCATCGGCCGTCAAGAGTGAAACAAGCACATCTATCAGACAGCGAGTGATTGCTTCCAGAAATATCCAGGCAGAGAGATTTGCCGATGAAAACGGTGTATATTGCAATGCGCAAATGGATTCACGTATGCTCCGCATATACGCAAAAGCGGAGCCCGCAGCTGTCCGGATACTGGGCGAGGCTATGAACCGCCTTAACCTTTCTGCCAGAGCATATGACCGCATCCTGAAGGTGGCACGCACCATTGCCGACATGGAATGTTCCATGAACATAAAACCGCAGCATATAGCCGAAGCCATCAGTTACCGTAGTCTGGACCGCGCCTCCTGGGGAAAATGATACAAAAGGGGACAGGCCCCTTTGTATCATTTTTATTAACTTTGCAGTCTGAAACAAGAAACTTGATATACAAATGAAAGATTACAAGAGGATTCTGGTTACATCGGCTCTGCCATACGCCAATGGCCCTTTACATATAGGCCATCTGGCAGGTGCATACGTTCCGGCCGATATTTATGTCCGTTACCAACGCTTGAAGAAAGTGGACGTTATGTTCATTGGAGGAAGTGACGAACACGGAGTGCCCATAACAATCCGAGCCAAGAAAGAGGGCGTCACTCCTAAGGAAATCATTGACCGTTATCACTATCAGATGAAGGAGACCTTCAAGGGCATGGGCATATCATACGATATCTACGGAAGAACCAGTTCCCCCACTCATCATAAGGTTGCATCGGATTTCTTCCGAAAACTTTATGATACCGGCAAATTCATCCAAAAGACCAGCGAGCAGTACTATGATGAGGAGGCCCATATGTTCCTGGCCGACCGCTATATAACCGGTGAGTGCCCTCACTGCCACTACGAGCATGCATACGGAGACCAATGCGAGAAGTGCGGCACATCACTCTCGCCCACAGAGCTAATAAATCCTGTCAGCACCGTTAGCGGCAGCAAACCTGTCATGAAAGAAACTACACACTGGTACCTGCCCCTGGAGCAATATCAGAAATGGCTTGAAAAGTGGATACTGGAGGAGCACAAGGAGTGGCGCCCCAATGTTTACGGTCAATGCAAGAGCTGGCTTGACATGGGACTTCAGCCTCGCGCCGTGAGCCGTGACCTGGACTGGGGAATTCCCGTTCCCGTGGAGGGGGCCGAGGGAAAGGTCCTCTACGTATGGTTTGATGCTCCCATAGGATACATAAGCAACACAAAGGAGTTCTGTGACACCCACCCGGAGCGCGGAAGCTGGGAGACCTGGTGGAAGGATCCCGACACACGTCTTATCCACTTTATAGGTAAGGACAACATCGTGTTCCATTGCATCGTATTCCCTTCAATGCTCAAGGCTGAAGGCACATTCATACTGCCCGATAATGTTCCCAGCAACGAGTTCCTTAACCTGGAGGATGACAAGATATCCACTTCACGCAACTGGGCCGTATGGGTACACGAGTATCTGGAGGATTTCCCCGGCAAGGCCGATGTTATGCGTTACGTACTCACAGCCAACGCCCCCGAGACCAAGGACAACAACTTTACATGGAAGGATTTCCAGGCCCGCAACAACAACGAGTTGGTAGCCATTTACGGAAACTTTGTAAACCGTGCCCTTGTACTCACCCAGAAGTATTTTGACGGAGTAGTTCCCCCATGTGGAGAACTTACGGATTATGACCGCGACACCCTTAAGGAGTTTGCCGATGTCAAGAAACAGTTGGAGTCCCTGCTGGACAACTTCAAGTTCCGCGAGGCACAGAAGGAGGCCATGAATCTGGCACGCATAGGTAACAAATACCTGGCCGACACCGAGCCTTGGAAACTGGCTAAGACCGATATGAAACGTGTTGAGACCATACTGAACATTTCGCTCCAGTTGGTTGCAAACCTTGCCATTGCCTTTGAGCCGTTCCTGCCCTTCTCAAGTGAGAAACTGCGCGGTATGATTGCTCTGGAAGGCGCTCAGTGGGACCGACTGGGCGCAATTGACTTGCTGCCAGCCGGACACAAACTGAATAAGCCTGAACTTCTGTTTGAGAAGATAGAGGATGATGTTATTGAAGCCCAAATCCAAAAGTTACTCAAGCGCAAGGAAGAAAATGAAAAAGCTGCTGCTGCCGCAATGCCCGCCAAACCCATCAGGGAGAACATACAATTCCCTGAGTTCGAGAAACTGGACATACGCGTTGGCACTGTACTTGAATGCATCAAGGTTCCCAAATCAGACAAGCTTTTACAGTTCAGGATTGATGACGGCCTGGGTGGCCGCACAATACTATCCGGTATTGCACAATGGTACAAACCCGAAGATCTGATTGGCAAACAGGTATGCTTCATAGCCAACCTTGCTCCGAGAAAAATCATGGGCCGTGAAAGTCAGGGAATGATTTTGAGTGCTCTTGACGCTGACGGAACACTGAGCGTAACAACTGTACAACATCCCGTAAAACCAGGCAGCGAAGTTTGCTGAAACAACATTTCAACATGGAGACTGTAGCTGTAATACTTGCCGCAGGCTCCGGTTCAAGAACCGGCCTTTCCACCCCCAAGCAATTCCTGCCACTGGGTGGAAAGACCGTTTTGGAGCACTCCATACATACTTTCTGCAATCATCCCGGAATTGACCAAGTCGTAATTGTTACTGCAACAGAATTCATTGATAGGGTACAATTATTGGTTAAAGCCAATAACTGGAATAAAGTGACAGCCATATTACCTGGTGGAAAGGAACGTTTTGACTCGAGTCTCTCTGCTGTGCACTATTTCAGGGAGAATCCTGAAATGGTAATGCTATTCCATGATGCTGCACGACCATTAGTTTCGGAACAGATTATCACCGATACCCTCAAAGCAATGGAAAGGTATGACGCAGTGGATGTGGCCATCCCCACAGTGGACACCATCGTTCAGTGCGATGCTGCAGGAACAGTCATGGAATCCATTCAGGAAAGACGTCTTCTTTGGAGAATGCAGACTCCACAAGCCTTCCGTCAGAAAACTATTCAGGAAGCATACCGCATAGCATTGCAGGATCCGGGATTCAACGCCACGGATGACTGCGGCACCGTATTGCGTTATCTCCCCGGGGTAAAAGTGGGGATTGTACGCGGAAGCGAACGCAATATCAAACTGACCTGGGCTGACGACCTCTCCTTATTAGAGTTCCTGCTATCAAAACCAGAACAGTAAGGTACATTATCCCGATGAACAATCCGGAAACCAGATTACCCTTCCTCACGCTGTCAGGACGAAACTCGAAACGTATATCATGCTGTCCGGCCGGAACGTTGACAGCCCTAAGCAGGTAGTTTACACGGAATATCTCACACTGTTTACCGTCAATGTAAGCCTTCCACCCGTAGGGATAGTATATTTCCGAAAAGACAATGGTGCCATCCTTTGATGAACTTGAACTGTATGTGAGGGCATCGGGAGCGTATGTATTCAGTTTGACGGATGCAGAGTTGTCATGACCGGGCTGGAAATCCTTTACGAATCCTGCAAAATCATCATCAAGCACCGCAGTGTTATGCAGATTTATGCTGCCGAGTGCAGAGCACTCCTCGACAGGACCCGGCACCACCATCACAGAATCCACGAACCAGGCATTGCCCATGGCAGCCGGATTACGCATAGGGGTGGGACTACCGTCCTCTCCTTTTGTTATTATGTATTTGGCATTCAACATACTCGCAATCCCGATATCGGGCTTGGAAAGGTATTGGTCTATGATATCCTGATAACGACGCAACTTGGCCGCACTGTAACCTCCCAGAGACTTCAGATAATACGATGTACGGGCATCGTTGAAGGTGTTGGCTGCAAGATTGAATACCCTGTAATGGGGGTCAGGATCAGAGAGAATAGCCTTCTCGTATGGCTGCATGGCAAATCTGCTCTGACCCTGCTTGGGAGTAACATAGTTACTGTCATTCAGGAAACGGCGGTCAACCGGCCACATATCGGCCACAACAATGACTCCTAAAGCCATGACCATTAAATTCTGCTTGAGCTTACCGTTTGAGTAGAGCCATATTACTGCAGCTGTCAGAAGTACGAAAACCAGCGAACGGAACGAATCACTACGCAACATTGAGGCTCTATCATCAATCAGGGCGGCATACAGCCATTCAGGCCATGCTTCCTGAATACTTGAATCATAGGATGAAGTAAACGAGAGCAAGGAGCCGCCAAAAAGGGCCAGTATAAGACAGATGCCTCCTGTCACACCTGCCGAAATGTATATGTTGCGGTTTAGCTTTTCCCTGTCGGCCGTACCGTCCATTATCTGTTTAATGGCAAGAAAACCTAAGAGAGGCATAGTCACCTCTGCCACTATCAGTATGGAAGATACTGAACGGAACTTGTCATAGAGAGGGAACCAGTTGAAGAAAAATTCAGTAAGACCCATCCAGTTCTTACCCCACGAAAGGGCAAAAGACAGGAAGGTGGCTATAAGCAGTCCCCATTTATAGGGTCCCTTAACTATGAGTAATCCTAACAGGAAGAGAAAACAGACAGCCGCACCGGCATAGACTGAACCGACTGTGAAAGGCTGCTCCCCCCAATATGTTGGAGCCTGACGGGAAATATCCTTTGCATCGGCTTTGGGAACGCCGTTACTTACCATGACACGATACAGTTCTGAATCAGTCCCCACATCATAACCCGATGCCGTTCCCATGAAACCGGGAATCAGGAAGGTCAGAGATTCGTCTATTCCATAGCTCCAAGCGGTTGCATAATCCAGATTGAGACCTTTGGTCTTATTGGCATCATCTTCCGGCGTTAGTTCGGAATGGCCTCCGCGCATGGTTTCGGCTGCATATTCACGATTGGCGAAAATATTGGCAGTACCTGTTCCCATACCCACTCCTACAGCGAGTACAAAAAGAAGTGTTGCTATGCCAAGATCCTTGTATCTTTTTTCATTTATGTGTATATATATCTCTACAAGGAAGAGCAGTCCTATCAACATGAACATATAGTAGGCCATCTGAGGATGCGGCGTGAATCCCATAGCCGTGAAAACCATGACAAGCGCTACGCCCCACCCGTACCTCTTGTTGAATATCAGATAGAATCCGCCAAGGACCACAGACATCATGGCGATTGACCAGGCCTTGCCGTTGTGTCCGGCCGCCTCTATTATGAAGAAATAGGACGAGAATCCAGTGGCTAACGCGCCCACTATGGAAAGCCATCTGTCTATCTTGAAAGACCTGAACAGGACAAAGAAACTGACAAAGAACATGATAAACACTAATGGCATCTTCTTGGATGACGGATGGCATATAACCAGCAACGGTTTCATCAGTTTCTGAGAGAGATATTTTCCGCCACCCACCTGAAAACCCGGCATTCCTGAAAACATGGAACCGGTCCACCATGTGTAATTGCCTGTTTCCTCATGGAAACGACGCGCCTCCTGAACTGCGGAAAGAGCCTGGACATCATCACCGGTATGAATCTGCTTGCCCTGAAATACCGGCAGACAATAGAGTGACGAAATGATAGAGAAGATCACAATGGCAGTTATGTAAGGCAGTAACCTTTGAATTCTCTTCTTTTCCATACTTGAAGGATATAATTGTTGTATTGTTGTGCGAAAGTACTATTTTTGCTTCACATTTCCTTCAGAATCCAGTCAAATAGAGATTTACCGGTTATGAAAATAGCGATTTTGGGAACCGCCTGGCCATACAGAGGCGGACTTGCAGTATATAACGAGCGTCTTGCAAGGGAGTTCGTTGCCGAAGGCGAAGAGGTGACAGTCTATACATTTACCCTTCAGTACCCATCGTTCCTATTTCCAGGAAAGACTCAATACTCAACCGAACCTGAACCAAAGGATTTGAAGATAGTTCGCAGTCTGAATTCTGTTAATCCGTTCAGCTGGATCAGGACAGGACGTGTCATCAGACGTCTGGAACCCGATATACTTATCATAAAGTTCTGGCTACCCTTTATGGGACCTGCCCTCGGTATGACAGCCAGGATAGTAAGACGCAACGGAAAAACAAGGGTGGTTTCCATATTGGATAACATCATTCCGCATGAGCATCGGCCCGGAGACCGTCTGTTTGGCAGATATTTCACACGGTCAGTTGACGGATTCATAGCTATGTCGGAGTCCGTATTGGAAGACCTGGAGCAGTTTGACACAGTCAAACCACGTATATTCTGCCAGCATCCGCTGTATGACAATTTCGGACCCAAAGTTTCCAGGGAGGAGTCTATCCGTTTTCTCGGACTTGACGATAACATGCGTTACATGCTGTTTTTCGGCCTCATCCGCGACTACAAAGGTCTGGACCTGCTGCTCAAGGCTTATGCCGACAGCCGTTTCCGCCACATGAACGTGCGGCTTATAGTGGCCGGGGAATTCTACAGCGGCTCCGGGAAATACCTTGAGCTTGAAAAAGAACTCGGACTGGAGGGTCTGGTGGTCTGGAAAAGTGATTTCGTTCCAGACAGCCATGTACGATATTGCTTCGGAGCTGCTGACATAATCGTGCAACCATACAAATCGGCCACACAAAGCGGAGTGACACAGATTGCCTATCATTTTGAAAAACCTATGCTCGTAACCGATGTTGGCGGCCTGGCAGAAATCGTTCCCGACGGAAAAGTGGGTTATGTGGTACATCCTGAAGAAGAGGCCATAGCCGATGCGCTCATTGACTTCTTTGAAAACAAGCGGCAGGCCCAGTTTAATGAAGGCATCATGCAGGAAAAAAGAAAATATGCATGGTCAAACATGACACGTTCCGTAAGAAAAGCTGCGGAACGATAATTAGGATTTATTATCCCAAAAGAGGAAATGCATACCACAGTTAAGGGCAAAAAGGCGGTCAGAGGGCTGGTCACCTATCATAAGCGACCTATCCATTGATATATCAGGGTAATCACTCATAGCCTGAAACGCCATTCCCGGATTAGGCTTGCGCATAGGATCCGAATCCATGAGTGAAGTACAAATATAGATATGGTCTATCCTGCCACCTGCACCGGCGATGGATTCAAGCATCCTTGAATGAATCTCCTCAAGCTGCTCAAGTGTCATAAGACCTTTGCCTACACCACGTTGGTTGGTTACTATAATGATATGCCGGAAGGAGTCTGAATACCTGCTGATGAAATCCGTAAAGCCCTCATTGAAACAAAACTCATCCCAGGTCTTGACATAGTCACCTGGCAACCACACGTTGACCACGCCGTCACGGTCGAGGAAAAGCGTATCACATTGTTTTATGAGTTTTTCCGGGATAATCATAAGCACTATCTTATACCTATACATGAGGGAATGAATGTCTGCGCCAATTCCCAGTCCTCCGGAATACCTATATCAATGAAAGCTCCGTCGCTCACAAAACCGCTGAGGAGCCCTTTCCCTGAAAGAGGCTCAAGCACCTCCTTCTCAAACGAGAATTTTTCAGGTTTATCAGTCAACAGCCCGCAAGACGTATCAATGCAATAGACACCTCCGTTGATAAGACCTTTTTCGCAATATCCCTTTTCATTGAAGGATGTAATCCGGCCGTTACCGTCCAGGATGACAGAACCGTACCTTTCAAAGTCCGTCATTGGCTTGAGAGCCACCGTGACAGGTGAACATGAAGTTTCACTGTAAGCAGACAAAGCATCCAGATTGACATCGAAAAAAGTATCACCGTTAAGCACGACAGCATGTCCGGTTGTAGTTTTAGACAAAGCCAGTCTTATCCCGCCGCCTGTGCCGAGCGGAGTCTCCTCAATCACCCAGTCTATCGGCACATGACTAAACCGGTGTTCACTCTCTATCCAGTCCGTAACTACATTGCTCATGTATCCAAGAGAAAGTACGATACGGTTTACATCAAAAAGCCCGGTCCACTTGAGAATCCAGTCCAGAAAGGGACGCCCTCCAACCGGTGCCATGCACTTTGGAACATCACTCACCACACTACGCAATCTTGTGCCCAAGCCTCCGGCAAGAATCACCACATCATACATCATTCTTCGTCCCGAACAGGTTTTCCTCCACTATTGCACAGATAATATGGCCAATAAGTATATGCGACTCCTGAATTCGAGGAGTACATTCCGAAGGCACTTTGATGCAGAGGTCACACATGGAATCCATAGGCGAAGGCGCTCTTCCTGTCAGGCCTATGGATTCAATTCCTTTTTCACGACAAACTTTGAGAGCTTCCAATATATTCTCAGACTTGCCGGAAGTGGATATTCCAATGAAAACGTCACCACTTACACCCTGGGCCTGAATCTGACGGGCAAACATATATTTGAACCCTATGTCATTGCCTATAGCGGTCATGACCGAAGTATCGGTGCTCAGGGAGTGGGCAGGAATTCCGGGACGGTCAAAATAGAACTTGTTCACAAGCTCACCTGCCAGATGCTGGGCATCTGCAGCCGAACCTCCGTTACCGGCCAGCAGCGCGCTATGCCCTTCCTTGTATGCACGCGTCAGTATCTCAGCCGCCTGGGCTATCTGAGCCAGCAGAACCTCGTTGTCAAGAATAGCCTGCTTAGTGGCAATTGATTGTGCTATCTCTTCCTTTATGCTTCTCATATTATTCTAATCATATATTTTCCATCCGTGTGTACCCCCTTCGCTAAATTGGAAGCCCACCACTCTTCCCGGCATATTTTCAAGAGCGTTAATTACGAGACGTCTGCGTGCCGGGTCAGTCATGAATATGATGAATCCGCCACCGCCGGCACCACTCACCTTACCAGCTTTGGCCCCCGCAGCGAAAGCTATGTCAAAAACCTCCTGTATCATAGGATTGTTTATGGCGGAAGCCATTTTCTTCTTGTCTTCCCATGCCTGTCCCAGAATACGGGCAAAACCGTCCATATTCCCCTCCAGAAGTACCCGTTTCATATCTCTGGCACTCTGTTTGATGCGATGCATAGCCTCAATAGCCTGGCCGTTTCCGCTGCTTGTATTCTTCTTTTGTTCCTCTATTATTGCTGCCGATGAACGGGAGGCTCCAGTATAATAGAGGACTATTGATGATTCAAGCTCATCAACAATCCAACGTTTCACCCTGAGAGGATTGACTATTACATTGCCGTCAGTGAGGAATTCCATGAAATTGAATCCTCCGAAAGCCGCAGCATACTGGTCCTGCTTTCCACCACTCAATGCCAGGTCTTCACGTTCAATCTGATAGGCCAGACGGGCAATCTCATAATCACCCATGGGAAGATTGTACCACTCTACGAAAGCCTTGAGTATGCATACTACCATGGTAGAGGATGAACCAAGTCCGCTGCCGGCTGGAGCATCGGAATAGGTAGATATCCTGCATGACCTGGGAGTAATGCCGAAATCCCTGACAACACGGTTAAAAACGCCCTTGTGCAAATCCAGAGTACCGTCAACCGGCAAATCCTGAGACAACGGATAAGAGACAGACACCCCGAGATCGGTTGCAGTCAGTGAGACCATATCATCACCTGTTTCCTCTATAGTGCAATAAGCATAGAGATTTATGGTAGCATTCAGAATCAGTCCGCCGTACAGGTCACTGTAGGGCGACACATCCGATCCGCCACCGGCAAACCCCAAACGTAACGGAGCCTTACTTCGTATTATCATAGACAATTTTTCTCGTTAGAATCAGCAAAAATATTATTTTTTTGAAGAGGGGACAACAGGTTCTGTGTAGAACCTTATCATATGTTCCAATGCGGCACGGCATACAGGACAGAATCCAGGGTATGTATTAGTGTGCATACGGCAGTCAAAAGAACCTCGCCATACACCTTTAGACATATAGCCTCCACCTTCATACAGACCTAAAGCAGGAAGCTTGTCCACCTCCTTACGCTGTTTGTCATCCATCTTGTCACGTGGATCGTTCACAGGGACAGGGGTTGGTTGCTCCACATTGGATGGAATCATTCCCTTCCATTTGGAATCAAAATCCACGAGTGTCGTAAGATTGGGCTCCCAAGGCTCTGTCTCGGAATTGTAATACTGTTCATACTGGTCATCATAGTAGTACTCATCGGCCAGACCACCGAAACTGTGGCCGAACTCATGCACCACCACCGGGGCGAACTGTGCATGGTGAGCAGTGGTCAGAGTATAAGAGTTGAATATGCCTCCGCCACCATAAACATCGGTATTAGCCAGTATGATTATGTGTTCATAGGGCACACCCGCCAACTTGTCGTGAAGCTGTCTCAACCTTAATGTAGTCAGGTAACGGTCAGAGTAAAAGGTACTGAAATGAGACGCGAGAGCCGTCTCTGTCCATAGACCTTCATTGGGAACACTCACCTCTCCATCCCTCGACGCAAGCTCAACAGCAAGTATGTTGAACTTTTCCCGCATGGTCTTAAAAGGCTCGTGTGACAAGAGACTGTTCACCGCTATACCGGCATCCTTGTAGAAAACATCCATTTCATCGGCAGTATAGCCCTCCGGAACTATCACCACGTCGATACACTGTTCCGGACTTCCCCCTTGGTGCAGATACTTCCATTGGGGCGGATTCTGTCCTATGCGGCGAATAAGTATATCCTCAGGATCGACGGTATGTCGCAGGACTGCAACCATCTTGTTGTAGTTATCCGTCAGCTTTACCTCGACCACAGCCTTGGCAACAGGCATTGGCAGCAGGAAAACGTTCTCAAAACTGCGGCTAACCTGAGTGGCCTCCTCGGTATTCTGCCACTCCTGAAACAGAGTGCTGAATGAATTTCGGTAAAGAGTATCACCTGTCCGGACTTCAGTCATCATTATCTGTCCGTTACCTTCCAGGTACAACTCCTTCATGTTGACACGGCGTCCTGCCCATCCGTCCGTCACGTTCAGGTCATCAAGGTAAATGTGTGACTCCGTGCTGTTACCGGAGAAAGTATAGTTTATGCGCAGTGTCTGGTTTTGGGCAGCAGCTGATAACGTTAGTGCCAATACCAGCACTAACGTTATCTCAAACCTCCGTTGAAACCAGCTCATAATCCATCTGTTTCTTTTCCAGGTTGCAACGCACCACTTTAATCTTCACATGATCACCCAGACGGTAACGTTTGCGGGTGCGTTGGCCTATAAGGCAATAGTTCTTTTCATCAAACTCAAAGTAATCTCCTCCTAAGGAGCGTATGCCTATCATCCCTTCGCACTTGTTTTCTATGATTTCAGCATAGATTCCCCACTCCGTCACTCCGCTTATCACCGCATCAAACACCTGTCCCATACGGTCGGCCATATACTCCACCTGCTTGTACTTGATGCTGGAGCGCTCTGCCTGTTCAGCCAGCTGTTCCTGAGCGGAGCAATGCTCGCAATACTCCTCATATTTGGGCTGACTCACGCTACGTCCGCCACTCAAGTAACGGGTAAGCAGGCGGTGGACCATCAGATCCGGGTATCGGCGTATAGGTGAAGTGAAGTGGGTATAGAACTTGAACGCCAGGCCATAGTGACCTATGTTCTCTGTGGTATAACATGCTTTCTGCATGGAACGGATGGAGATGGTCTCAATCAGTTCCTGCTCCTTTTTGCCCTTGACATCGGCAAGCATCCTGTTCATGGACTTGGCCATATCGGCAGGATCACCTGTAGCTTTGATCTTATAGCCGAACTTGGCCACAAAGTTCTGCAGGTTCTCCATTCGCTCGGGATCGGGTTCGTCATGCACGCGATACACAAATGTCTTGGGATTACCTCCCTTGACTGCTCCAATGGACTCTGCAACAATACGGTTGGCCAGCAGCATAAACTCCTCAACCAGTTTGTTGGCATCCTTGGATTCCTTGAAATAAACGCTGATCGGATGACCTTTCTCATCAATGTCAAACCTGACCTCTACGCGGTCAAAGCTAAGGGCACCATCTGCAAAACGCTTGTCACGCAGAATCTTGGCCAAACTGTCCAGGGTCATTATCTCTGTTTTGAACTCGTCGCCGGTAAGCGGTTCCTTACCGCCCTGCTGCTCACG
>DBYG01000041.1 GCA_002310175.1 Bacteroidales bacterium UBA1192 | reverse complement strand
CAAAAGTTCTGCTCACCTAGGAAGCTTTCAGTCAAAGGTTGCCTTCTATAACTATTTGTAGATTAAGAAGATACATGGTATCTTTTCAAGTTGTGGAAATTTGCCTCCCCACTCTTTTACGGTGCGTGTCTTTATATATTCGTCTTTGGTGGTGAGGCCTGCCGCGATGCAGAGATGGGTTTGGGGACGGCAGGCTTTCAGGATGTCAGCCATCATCTTGGCGTTGCGGTACGGGGTCTCAATAAAGAGCTGTGTCTGATTCTCGCTGTAGGCACGCTGTTCCAGTTTCTTTAGGGTTTTGATGCGGTCATCGGGCTCTATGGGCAGATAGCCGTTGAAGGCGAAGCTCTGGCCGTTGAATCCGGAGCCCATTACTGCCAGGATTATGCTTGAGGGACCTACCAGAGGGATTACCTGCAGGCCTTTGCGCTGGGCTATCGCTACTACATCGGCACCGGGATCGGCTACAGCGGGGCAACCAGCCTCGGAGATTACGCCCATGTGACTTCCCTCCTCCAAGGGTTTCAGCATACTTGCAACTTCCTCAGGGTTTGTGTGTTTGTTTAATGTGTAGAATGTGAGCTGGTCTATGTCGATGCTACGGTCCACAAGTTTGAGGAAACGACGAGCGGTACGTACGTCCTCCACTATGAAATGGCGTATGCCCATTATGATTTCGTGATTGTACGAGGGCAGCACCTGCTCCACCGGAGTATCACCCAATAGGTTCGGAATCAAATATAAAGCGGGAATCATGGCACGAAGGTAGTGCATTTTACACTAACTTTGCAGTGATAAAAGCGATAAAGTGGAAAGAGGTGATTTTACCATAAGAATTGAGAACGGTCTGGCCTGCGATGCACGTTACAGAATGGCCGCACCCATTAATTTATGCATCCGTGAAGGTTGGCAGACTGCCATAGTAGGCCCCAACGGTGCCGGTAAGACCCTTCTGGTCAACACTTTGCTCCGTCAGTATCCCCTACTCGACAACCGCGAGGTGGAATACGGCAGCGGCATTTGCGGGGCCGATATCCGCTACATCACCTTCCGCGACAGTTACGGCAGTGCCGACAGCACCTATTTCTACCAACAACGCTGGAACATGACCGAGATGGGCGAATCGGCCATAGTCCATGACGCTTTCCCAGATGTTAAGGATCCGGTATGGAAGGAGCGCCTTTTCACGCTTTTTGACCTGCCGTTCATCTGGGACAAGCAGCTTGTGACGCTCTCCAGCGGCGAGATGCGCAAGTACCAGCTGTCCCGCGCGCTAGCCCTTCGCCCCAAGATTGTCATCATAGACAGCCTGTTCATAGGCCTTGACGTACAGACCCGCGATATGCTTTGCCGCCTGCTCCAAAGCCTTGTAATAGAGTGGAACATGCAGATTATCCTTGTGGTATCGCGCCGCGAGGATATCCCGCAGTTCATCACTCATATTATAGAGGTGCGTGACCGCAAGTGTACCGATGTCATTCCGGCAACTGAATATATGGCCAGGCCGCTTGAACCGCTCCCCCTGCCCGTTCTGGCGCCGGATCTGATAGATATGATGCATAATCTGCCCGAGAACGGCATGGATTCTGATGAGATAGTCCGCTGCAATAAGGTTATACTCCAGTATGAAAGCCGCCGCATCCTGAATGAACTGGACTGGACTGTGCGCAAAGGCGAGCATTGGGCGTTGCTGGGCCCCAACGGAAGCGGCAAGTCAGCCCTTCTGAGCATGGTATATGCCGATAACCCTCAGTCATACGCCTGTGATATAGCACTCTTTGGCCGTCCTCGCGGTACTGGTGAGAGCATCTGGGAGATTAAGAAGCACATAGGTTACGTATCGCCCGAGATGCACCGCTCCTACTGCCGCCGCTATCCCGCCATAGAAATAGTGGCATCAGGTCTGCATGACACCATCGGTTTGTATAAAAAAATTACTGCCGATGAACGTGACCGATGCCGCATCTGGATGAACATTTTCGGCATATCGGATCTGGAGGAGCGTGACTTTCTGGAACTATCCAGCGGAGAGCAACGCATGATCCTGCTAGCCCGTGCGTTCGTAAAGAACCCTTCCCTACTCATTCTTGACGAGCCTCTTCACGGACTGGACCGCCAGCGCCGCACCTTAGTAATGGAAATAATAAAGGCCTTCTGCCTCAATCCGCAAAAGACCCTTATCATAGTAACCCATTACCCCGAGGAACTCCCCTCCACCATCGACCACACCCTCACACTCAAACGCAACTCTAATTAAAAAATATTCTTACGTTTTAGAGAAAACTTTTTGGGGTATCAGTATCTGAAACTACGGACCTTTCAGGTCCTATCCCATTGTCCATCGGCCAATGGGATGAACCTTCTTTTTATTTTGCTAACGCAAAAGGGGCCCCTCCCGTTCACAGCGACACGGGCGTCGATGGTTTACGATACCGATACCCCAAAAAGTTCTGTGCACCTTGAAAGTTTAGCACTAACGGATAGCTTGCTATCAATCCAGCTGGAACAAGTCGTTCACACTCTTGCCAAAGTAGGCCGAGAGCTTGAGCGCCAACTCGGTAGAAGGGATGAACTTGCCGTTCTCAATTGCGAATATGGTTTGGCGTGACACACCAATGGCATTTGCCAAATCCTGCTGGGATATTCTCAGAATAGCCCGCTCTACACGTATATTATTCTTCATTGCCGCTCTCCTTTAAGTTGTTTGACAAAACCTTTCTCAATACCAGTGCATACACCACCGATACTAACGGAAACCACAACACCACTCTTAACAATAACACCGCGATCATAAAAAAATATGCCTCATTATCATGAGGATAAAGCTTATACACTTCCATTGCAATATTGGCAAAACTGCTCAAAACACCTATTATAAGATAGAATATTGCAAAGGAGACCATCACACGCACTCTAATGTGGCGGATAAGCTCATCCTCCTGTTTTTCTTTGCTCAGACATATGAACAACAGTCCCACATACGGAATCAGAATCAGCAGTCTGAACAACGTCAAATGCGTCTCATATACCTGATATACCGATAAGTGACCGTTCCAGATATGGCAGAAAAGATAGATAAAAAGAGGTATGAATACCAATGAGCCCATAAAAATGTACCAACCGATTCTCTTATAGCTATTGGGAAGCAGAATCGACTTGTAACCATTACCGCTACCATTACGTACCAACACCTTAAGAAGGATTATATACAAAAACATCAATACATTAGTTGATCCCAAGACATGTATTACATTAAGTGTCTTTCTGAACGCAACTGCCCCAAAAAATTGTCCTTCAAACGCATAACCCACAAACATCGGATGAAAAACCATATTGTGAAGCGAGCCGTACATCATTTCTGATATGACTCTGATAATAAAGAACAATAATACTGTTATTGTCAAGGCCCGATAACGCACCGATATAATATACTCATCTTCAACTTTCTCTTTGAATGCGCTAATTGCAGTTTTACCGGAGCAGGGAAATCATCTTCTTGGCTGTCAGGTCGCTGGCTTTCAGCCTTATCTCATATATATGAGAGTCACCTAAATCGGATTTGGTTACGATTGGCTTCTTAACGCTCTCATCAACTATGAAAGTGGCACCGTTGGAGTTATCGGCAAAATCCGATTGGGCATATATCCAGTAAGCCACCTTTTTTAGTGTGCTTTCATACCTTTCAAGATATTGTTTCCTATACTCCTCCCTGAAACTGTTGCCGGGAAAAATGAAAACAACACTGAAAGAACTCACAGGCAGACCAAAACCGTCATCTACCGAATACATTTCAAGCTTACGACCACTTTCAGGAGCTGACGGAATAGAAACAGATACATTTATTACCGGATAGTCCTCAAGATAATAGGTCTTGAATACATGATATAAGGAATCTGCCGCAATGGCCTGTTTCTCCAGCCGTTCCCGGTCGTTTGCCATGACTGCATGACCTACTTCCAAAAATACGTTCACTGCTTTTTCACAGATACCGGTTGGACTCCAGCATTCTACTCCGTCAAAATTGCAGAAAAGGAAGTAACTGGTGCCGTCAAACCCTTGATACTTGTTTGAGAAAGAAGCCGTTAGGACAGCATGTTTTGCCAACAGTTTCAACGTCTTATACAACTCCCTGCCGCACTGCATGCTGTATTCCTTTTCATTGGTACGAACCTTAACGGCTCCATTCTTCAGGACAACCGAAACCAGAAAATCCGGTCCTATGACAGATTGTTCGACAAGGAAACAGGCATCAGTGTTTCTCTCAAAAAACTTATCAAAGAACCCATCATAATAATCGTATGTAACCTTCGATATGGGAGTGAATGCCTTCTGCGCACTGACCGTCACATTTGAAAGCGAAACAGCAAAAAATGCTGCAATCAGGAACAAGGTCTTTTTCATAACAATTGATTTTTGATTACCTGGCAACAAATAAAAAAAACTATAGTCAAGAATCTGGCGTTTCAATCCTGTTGCAATCCAGAGTACGGAGAGTCACCGGGTTGGGATTTGAGCGCAGCAGCGCTTGCGGTACAGTCTTATGAAACAGAAACATAACGCCAGCGCTGCAATTACAGCAAGTATGGTCCAGATAAGGGTTGTATGATCATTGCCTGCAGCCGATCCGTTCAGGAAACTGCCTGATGCATGCAGAGTGTCTATTACGCCGTTCCGGTTTGATATGGTATCGGCAACCCCTTTATTCATCAATGTGTCGACCGATACAGAATCAGGAGCAGTCTGAATAATATGTTTTGCTGAATCAACAGTATCTGTTTTATTAAACAATCCTTGAGTCCTTATGTCCGGGAATGGGCGGCGTGGACGTCTTGTATTATTCCATCCCTCTCCTCCGGGAGTCATTATTATATCCAGAAAATGTAGCATAATGTATTTAATTATAATCAGTTAATATTTCATTTACATAAAAAAAAACAGACAGTCGTTCCAAGTAAACCTAAAAGGAAACTCACCGCATTACATAGAAAGCTGTAAACCACCGCTTTCTTTATATCCCTTATGAAAATGAGATACCACAGAGCCTCCACAATGAACACCAGCAGTTCACCAATCAGAATAAACTTTGTGCTGTAACCCACGTGCATGACATACAGGTTCAGCGGCACATTGGTCAGCACGTTTATCACAACCGACAGGACAAGCACCCTACCCCTGCGCTCCATAAGCAGCCACAGCACACCCAGTTCAATCAGAACCGTAAGTGTTAGAGCTATAAGCAACTGTCCTGTCATAACCTTATCAATTAAGTAATGTTGCTATCAGGTAACCGGGTATAAGTGATGCCGCNNGCCGCCAGCAACCCGAAAGCAAGCCCTTCACGCCCTTTAAGCATCACGTTTGCCCAGTAGAGAGTGATAGGCATCGTACAGTTCACCATAAAAAGACCAGCAAGGGCAATGCCTATGTGGTTACCTTTGGCCACAAGGCAGACTATAACACCCGCAACCAGAAGAATGACGGACGTAACCATCCCCATCCATTTTACAAGCCATCCGCCTGCCATTTTACCCGTCATGGTCAATGCTCCAACCAGGAGAACAACCACTGGAGTCTTGTCAATCACTCCGGAAAAGGATTCGCCCAGGAATGAACGTCCGGCCACAATAAGCATAATCAGGATCAGGACCGCCCAAACCAAAATTTTGGGGTACGCTTTACTTTCACTGTCAGTCTCTGTTGTATCAATAGGCCTTGCGGTATCAATCAGCAGATAAGCCAGAGCCAGAATGCAAATACTAATCAGCAGGCAGAGCATCAGCGCCCGTGACAGAAACACAGAACCCACGGCAAGTCCGAACGCTCCGGTAGATACAAACACGCCAAGAGCCCTTATGTCATTACCTGTCCTGACGGCAGTCTCTTTCCCACCCCACACGTGAAATAAAGAATTACCTATGCCCAACAGCACCGATAGCACCACAAGCAGAAACACAGGTGCCTCAGAATTGCAGGAAACAACACCTATGGTTTCCAGAACCGCCAGAATCAACAATATAATTGAGCCCAGCAATATCCAGTGACGCCGCTTGGCTCTATCGGCCAGCATACCCGTAAGCGGTTGGGTTAGAAAAGCAAGCACGTTATAAACAACAAAATATTTGAGCAGTTCCGATACCCCTGCAGTCGCCAGATACAGGCAGCAAAGACACAACCCGTCAACACAGAAATGAAGTGCTGCCGCCACGCCCGTACGGGCAACCGTATTACCGGACTGAGTCTTTATCATCATATATACTTTTATTCGAGAAGTAAAGAGGGCGTTTCTTTTAGTTGCTTAGCTTGGTAAAAGCGTCCCTTCGGGCCGAGCGCCCAATGCGTCACTTTTCTCTTTGATTATTCTAATCTGAATTGGATTCCATCCAACTGGGCTTGGTTACTGTAAAGGGTGAATAGTTCAAATGTGAGTGGCTCATGGCAGATGGTGCCTTTTATTGTGTGATTACCCTGGGCATCCCAGTCTTCCTCGCTGATAGCGGGAAATACCATCTGGAAGTAGGTCACTACATGATCTCCGTGACGGTCAAAATCCTCATCAAGTGGAACGCCATCTACACGGATGGGCTTTAGCACCTGACCACCCGGGAGCGTGAGAGTGAAGTCACTGCCCACATGACCCATGAATGAGTGCGGCTCCATGATGGCCATCTCAAAATAGAAGGTTGTCTCCTTATCGGTAAAATCAGCGCGGGTCACGTTTATTATATCAGGTATATCATCGTGGATATGGACAGTCTTGAGCCTATCGGTGCCGATGATACGCAAGCTACGTACATCATTCATGTCCGGTATCTCATCAGACACCTGAAGGCCCCTGATTACGGGCTGGTTATCCTCAAGGCTAACCAGGTCAACGGTCTTGACATCATCTGGTATGGCCGGGAAATGTTCCGTCATGGTATAGTAGCCGTTGGCGGGACTCCAGTAATACAGTTCCTCAAAACCTTCAAGACCCTCAGCACGAGTATAGCGATACTCTTTGCCGTCAGCCACAATCTTGTCATTACAGATACTTGTAAGCCACAGGTCTGCATACTGATGTGCCCGGAACACCAAGATGAGTTCATCGGGAGTGCGTATGACATCGGTCACATTAAAGAATCTGGCGTTGCGGTTATAGAAGTTCTGGGGGTTATGGATATGCAGTCCTTTATCAAAATAGTCCGATGATATGGCGGCTATCATCTTTTCGGTTGCTGCCTTGGCATCCATGCCGGGATATTTGGAAGAGAGACTGGTATTCTCAGGTATTGACACAATATTGTCATCAACTATAAGCGCTATCTGGTTAACGCCACGTTTGCGGGCAGCCTTAGCCATCTGGTCAACATCACCTACCGACATCGTATTAGGGTGTATTGCAATACCGTGCCCGTCAAATACTGTAATCCAGCGCTTCATAAGATCCAGATTACCGGTAGCTGTCAGGTTCTCATATCTGAGTGTGAACCCTTCCACCATAGTTGCCATGAGGTTGTCATCCTGAGGATTGCAGTTAAGTTCAAAACGGTACTGGCCGTTACCCTCATCATAGATATGGGCGCGGCGGTACTCCGGCATGGTCATCGTCTTTAGCATCTCATCATTGGTGGCAATCTCTGTCTTAATGCCTACAGCATCAAGCTTTTCGGCAAAAGGCAGAACATCATCAAGAGTAATGGGATACATGTAACGGACCGACATACGGGTGGTCTTGAAGTTCTTGTACTTTTTGAGATAGCCGGGAACATCGGCAGCTTTCATGCTGGCCTCCACTCCGTCAAATGTCTTGACCTTGGCCTGTCCGTCCTCAAAGATCCAGGTCATGCCGTCCTCAAACTCAGGATAACCGTTTACTGAGCTGGCCTCCATCTTGTTCTGTGCCTTCGTGCTTGATCCACACTGCGTGAGGCAGAACAATGCCATTACACCTACAAACAGAGTAGTCACTCTGTTCAGATAGTTCCTTCTGAAAATACTATTCATAATTATATTAGTTTTTTATCATTCCTTAGGAGAGGTGACTTGACTCCTTACTTGAGTAGAATATCCAGTGATTCTGTACCCAATTCTCGAAAATATTCCGTATTGATATTGATATAATCCGTATCGATACTGATAACTGACACACCAGCTTTTGTAAAGTCAGCAGGTTCCTTGTATTTTAATGTCTCAACCCCCTTACTTCCTTCAGTATTTTCTTTTGCTACGACCTTTGATGATAAACAGGAGCAAAGGAATGACAGCACCAAAAACGATACGCCATATACTACGCGGTACCAGACGCGGGAGATACAAATCCTAATCCTTCTTATTACCATAACTCAAACTACTTGGTTGTTGGCAAAGATAATTACCAAATATACAATTGTCAAGTATCGGGCGTTGCAATTCCGTTGCAATCGGCCTTGATGCACTG
>DBYG01000042.1:16044-18881 GCA_002310175.1 Bacteroidales bacterium UBA1192 | reverse complement strand
GGTAAAACGAAAAACGAAATAAGGAGAGAAGCATTGGCTTCTCTCCTTATTTCCAGTAGCGGGACCCGGGATTGAACCGGGGACCTCATGATTATGAATCATGCGCTCTAACCAGCTGAGCTATCCCGCCATCACTTATCTTAAGCGGGTGCAAATGTACAATCCTTTTTTGGATTAGCCAACATATTTTCCCATATATTTTTGCTGTTTTTGAATTATCCTCTCTCTCTTGTACTGTTAACAAATTCAAACAATAATATTGGGATTTTGCTTGCATAATACTTTTTTTTAATATTTCTTTGCAATACTGACTCGGGCAGTATGGCAATCATGTATGCTTGACTCTGCCGCTAAACTGATTACGCTTATGGCTACAGATATGATTAAGTATATTTTCGAGTATGAGTTGAGTTCACAGTCTGTACCAATGATATGGGAGGCTATATCCACCGGCCCCGGACTCTCTGCATGGTTTGCCGACGGGGTGGATGTGGTAGGTAAGAGATACGGTTTCCGCTGGGGAAAGAGCGAGGTGCGTGAGGCTGAGTTGATAAACTGCCGCCAGAACACCTATGTGCGTTTCCGCTGGATGGATGAGACTCCGGGAACGTATTTTGAGATACGCATACTAAAGAATGACCTTACGTCAAACTATTCGCTTGAGATAACTGATTTCGGAGAACATGGCTCTGAGGATGATGTAAGGAGTTTGTGGGACTCATCCATAGATGCATTGAGGCGTTGCGGGCTGTGATTGGGGTCATATATCCTGTTTAGCATTCCTTTTATTTTTTCTTTCCTTTTTTTGCTGTTTTTGCGCTACCTTTGCAACCTGGTTAATTGTGCGGTTGCCGGGTATGAAACCTAAAAGGCTTGACATATTCATTCTGAGGAGCTTTCTGCTGCTTTTTGCGGCAGCATTCTTTATTTGCCTTTTTGTCCTGTTGATGAATATCCTGTGGCGATGGGTGGAGGACTTGGTGGGCAAGGGGTTCACTCTTGGGGTCCTGGCTAAGTTTTTCTACCTGTCATCAGTCATGCTGGTTCCGGAAGCTCTTCCGCTGGGAGTTCTGATGGCATCACTTATCACTTTCGGAAATTTCGGTGAGAGGCTTGAGTTGCTGGCCATGAGGACTGCCGGCATATCGCTTCTGCGTATAATGAGGCCACTGATAATTTTTTGCTGTTGTCTGGCAGGTATGTCGTTTTATTTCCAGAATGTGGTGGGACCAAAGGCTTCGGCCAAATTCAGTGCGCTGGGTTATTCCATAATGCATAAGAACCCGGAGCTGGAGATACCTGAAGGTGTTTTTTACAGTTTGATTCCAGGTTACAATATGTATGCCAAACACAAGAATCCTGACACTGGTGTGCTGAGTAGCGTGATAATCTATAATCTCAGTAAGGGTTATGAGAACCTGAGTGTGATAGTGGCGGACTCAGCCATGCTGGAGACTACCGCTGACAAGCAGTATCTCTATATGCATCTGTACAGCGGAGAGCAATTCAGTCAGGATAATGATGTTAGCAGCAAGGGCAAGCCCTACCGCAGGGAATCATTCAGGGAAAAGCATATTCTGGTGGCTTTTGACTCTGATTTCCAGGAATTTGGAGCAGGGATAATGTCATCGCAGGCAGCCAGCAAGAATATGTCTCAGATAAGGCATTCCATTGATTCGCTTTCAGCTCTGCAGGATAGCGTTGGTGTGGGTAATCTGACTGATTACAGGCAGCAGGCGTTGAATACATACCGTCTCACAAAGGCTGATTCGACCCTCTATGCCGGGATGACGGAAAAAGTGATAAATGTGGACAGCGTGTTTGCTGTGGCAAGCAGGATGACCCAGCTTGATGTGCGCAGTTCCATGAGGACCAGGATACAGAGCCAACAGAGTGAGTTGAATATCAAGGGACGTTCCATGTTTGATCAGGACAGGTCAATAAGGAAGCACTGGATACAATGGATGAAGAAGCTTACTTTATCACTTTCCATATTGATTTTCTTTTTTATAGGTGCTCCCCTCGGGGCGATAATCCGAAAGGGCGGATTGGGCGTACCGGTAATAATATCGGTTATGACGTTCATCCTCTATTATATAACTCAGGTGTCCGGTGAGAAAATGTTCCGTGAGGGTGAATGGAGTATAGCGGGGTGCTGGTTCAGCACGATGGTGCTTGCTCCCTTGAGTGTTTTCTTTACTGTGAAGGCCAACAAGGATTCTACATTGTTCCAGATGGATGTGGTGACGGAGTTTTTCAGGTATTGGTTCGGCTCCCGCCAGAAGAGGAATGTTGTGCGTAAGGATGTAGTGATAGAGGATCCTGATTTAAACAGATGCAAAGGGCTGCTGGAGAGTATCAAGGCAAGTGCTGTGGAGCTGCACACCTCCTCCCTGCTGAACAGTATGCCTGATTATATGAGGCTTTTTTTCCATGGGGTGGACACTTCCTCTCTGGATGTAATGAACAGTGAACTGGAGGAACTGGTGACGGATTTGGGTAACAGCCGTGACCGTATTGTGCTGGATATTCTGAACGGGTTCCCCATAATACAGGCTCACGGGATTCAGAGTCCGTTCAGCAAGCGGTGGGCCAACAGGATGGCAGGTGTTGTTTTTCCTGTGGGTCTGCTGTTCTGGCTGAGGGCCTGGCTGTTCACACGTAAGATAAAGCGTCAGACAGCTGAGGTTATCACAGCGGCGGAGAGACTGACTGAATATTCAAAGAACAAGAACATAAAAGATTAAGATGATGGGACGGATTTCTGATCGTGTTTCAAGACTTGCAGCATCGGCCACTTTCGCTATGATGCAGAAGAGTAACGAACTGTCGGCACA
>DBYG01000042.1:12265-15981 GCA_002310175.1 Bacteroidales bacterium UBA1192 | reverse complement strand
GTGGAGGCCAATTACTCCAAGTATTCTCCGGTACCTGGCTATATGTGGCTTCGTAAGGCTTGCAGCGACAAGCTGAAACGCGAGAACAATCTTGATTATTCACCATCGGAGATAATTGTCTCTACCGGTGCCAAACAGTCACTGTGCAATGTGATTATGGCTGTAGTGAATCCCGGTGATGAGGTGTTGCTGCCTTCACCTTGTTGGGTGAGCTATCCTGAGATGGTCAAGCTGGCAGGAGGTGTTCCAGTGGTTATAAAGGCCGGGATAGAGCAGGATTTCAAGGTTACTGCCGCTCAGATTGAGGCTGCCATAACCCCGAAGACTAAGGCTATGATGATATGTTCACCATCCAATCCTACCGGTTCGGTATATAGCAGGGAGGAACTGGAGTCATTAGGTAAGGTGCTAGCCAGGTATCCCGATGTGTTTATCGTGTCCGATGAGATTTATGAGCATATAAATTTCATTGGTGGTCATCAGAGTCTGGCTCAGTTTGTTGACAAGGACCGTATAGCTGTGATAAACGGAGTTTCCAAGGCATACGCTATGACTGGCTGGCGTATAGGTTTCATGGCCGGTCCCGAATGGCTTGTGAAAGCTTGCAACAAATTACAGGGTCAATATACCAGCGGAACTTGTTCTGTGGCACAGAAAGCCGCTCAGGTGGCTTTTGACGGACCTCAAGAGGATGTGGAGAAAATGCGTCAGGTGTTCCAGAAACGTCGTGACCTTATTGTTTCTCTGGCCAGGGAGGTTCCCGGTTTTGAGGTAAACAATCCCCAGGGTGCGTTCTATCTTTTTCCCAAATGTGACTCGTACTTCGGCAAGCGCTATGGGGACAAGGTGATTGACAGTGCCGAGGATCTGGCTATGTATCTGTTGGAGGTTGGTCATGTGGCCACAGTGGGAGGTACAGCATTCGGATCACCTGAGTGCATAAGGTTCAGCTATGCCACCAGCGAGGATAAGATAGTCGAAGCTTTCCGTCGTGTCAGGGAGGCTCTTGCCGCTTTGAAATAATATCCTTTTACATAAGAGAGAAGGTTTCCTTTTACGGAAGCCCTCTCTCTTGTTATTCCGGTTATCCTTTTAAGGATTATTCTCCCGGGTGGATAGCCTCTGACGGGCAGACACCGGCGCATGTGCCGCAATCTACACACAGGTCAGGGTTGATGGAGTACTTGTCGCCCTCGGAGATAGCCTCTGACGGGCACTCATCGATGCAGGTTCCGCAAGCGATGCAATCGTCACTGATAACGTATGCCATAGTCTTTGTTCGTTTGGTTTGATTTGTGAGTGCAAAAGTAGTGTTTTTATTCTATCCTCCAAAAGGTGTACCTCTGTTTTTTGACAAGTGTGTGTGGGTAGGTGAGGGAATGGTGCAATATATTAATGTCACTTGCGTTATTTATCCTGTGAGAGGTCATTTGTCACATATTCTTTTCCTGGTTATCGCTGCTCTGTTTTCCTGCAGGATGGTGTGCGCCCAGGAACGTAAGATCCAGAACCGTCCGTTCCTGGATGACCGTGTGTGGCATTACGGTTTTCTGGTGGGACTGAACGTGCAGGATATGTGGCTGGCCAATAACGGCACCTATTCCATAGCTGATAACGGTACTCCGGAAACCTGGTATGCTGATGTCCCTGAGTATATCCCGGGTTTCAGCGTGGGTATCCTGGGTGAGATAAAGGCTACTGAAAGGGTCTCTTTCCGGCTGATTCCCACTATGCATTTCGGTGACAGGAAGGTGGTGTTCCGTGAACAGTATTCGGGACGCACGCAGGAACAGTTTGTCAAGTCAACACTTCTGAGTTTTCCGATTGACATGAAGATAAGCGGTTTGCGTTACAACAACTACCGTCCCTATTTTGTGACAGGATTGGCTCCCACGGCCGACATTACTGTAAAGAAAGGGCATGAGTTGCTTATAAAGAAAGGCGACTTGTTCTTTGAAGTTGGGATGGGGGTGGATCTGTATTACCCGTTCTTCAAGATGATACCTGAGCTGAAGTTCTGTTTCGGACTTAATGACATTCTGGTAAGGAACAGGACAGACCTCAAGGATGAGTCTATGCTCAAATACTCCAATTCCCTGCAGAAGGTTAACAGCCGGATGATAGTGCTGACTTTGTATTTTGAGTGATTTTTTTTGCTGGAAAGCCAAAAAGATGTATCTTTGCGCCGCTAAACGCGATCGCTGTCAAGGAAGAGTAACTCGATATGTCGCGTAGGGCTATCAGAAACCTACATTTTGTATAGAAATGGATTTAATCAAGATTGCCGAGGAGGCATTTGCTACAGGTAAGGAGGGAAAGTTCCCCAAATTCAAATCAGGTGATACTGTAACTGTAGCTTATCGTATTGTGGAAGGTAACAAGGAGCGTGTTCAGCTCTACCGCGGTGTGGTTATCAAAATTTGCGGTCACGGTGACAATCGTCGTTTCACTGTCCGCAAGATGTCAGGAACAGTGGGTGTGGAGAGAATATTCCCCATAAGTTCACCTGCCATTGACAACATCGAGGTCAACAAGATAGGTAAGGTCCGTCGTGCCAAGCTCTATTATCTGCGCAAGCTCACAGGTAAGAAAGCCCGTATCCGCGAGAAGAGGACAAACGCCTGATCTTACGGGATTCATGAGCGGCAGCCTTGTTTCAGGGCTGCCGCTATTTTTTTGTACTCTGAATGTATTGTGTTATCTTTGGACATTGTTATTGAAGAGCGGAATGAATTACATACAGACAGAAATTCCCGGGGTGATGATACTGGAACCGAAAGTATTCGGTGATTCCCGGGGTTATTTCTTTGAATCTTTTTCCCAAAGGGAGTTTGATGCCGGAGTGGTCATACAAGCGATGTGTGCATCGGCCAACGGTGATATAAGTCCCCAGTATTCCGGAGAGAACGGGATATGTTTTGTACAGGACAATGAAAGCCGCAGCCGTTATGGCGTATTGAGGGGACTGCATTTCCAACGGCCTCCGTTTGCTCAGAGCAAACTGGTCAGAGTGGCTACAGGAAGGGTTCTCGATGTGGCTGTGGATATCAGGAAGGGCTCACCCACATACGGGCGCAGCGTTTCCGTGGAACTGTCAGCAGAGAATCACAGGACGCTTTTCCTGCCGCGTGGGATGGCTCACGGGTTTTCTGTTCTGAGCGATGATGTGATTTTCCAGTACAAATGTGACAATTACTACGCTCCCCAGAGTGAGGGTGCGATAGCATGGAACGATCCTGATCTGGCCATAGACTGGAAGCTGCCGCTTGAGGATGTTATTCTCAGTGAGAAGGATTCTCATCATCCGCTTTTCCGTGATTTTGACTCACCGTTCATTTATTGATTATGAATATCCTCGTTACAGGAAGCAACGGACAGCTGGGCCGCGAGATGCGTAGGCTATCCTTGTGCTCTGACAATCAGTGGATTTTTACAGATGTGACAACTCCTGAAGGATTGGATACAGTAAGGCTTGATATTACTGACAAGGAGGCTGTGGAGCGTGTATGCTCCGAATGGTCTGTGGGGTGTATCGTGAACTGTGCCGCTTATACGAATGTGGATAAGGCGGAGGATAATGAGGATACGGCATTCATGTTGAATGCAGTAGCCCCGGGCATTCTGGCTGAAGCTGCAGCTTCAAGGGATGCACTGCTGATACACGTATCCACCGATTATGTTTTTGATGGTAACGGTTGCATTCCTTATACGGAGAA
>DBYG01000042.1:8077-12072 GCA_002310175.1 Bacteroidales bacterium UBA1192 | reverse complement strand
GACCGCTCACAGGGGAAGGAAGGTATATATCACTACAGTAATGAGGGAGTATGCAGCTGGTATGATTTCGCTATTGCCATAGCCAGGATGAGCGGTAATGTCGGGTGTGTGATTTCACCCTGTCATTCAAACGAGTTTCCCAGCAAGGTGCATCGCCCCAACTACTCGGTGTTAGACAAGACAAAATATAAGGAAACTTTCGGGCGTTCAGTTCCGTACTGGACTGACAGCCTGAAGAGGTGTATAGATATACTTGAATCCGAAAATAATTGAATATGGTTAGGAAGACATACAGATGCCGGGTGTTCCTGCTTTTTTCTGTTTTCATGTCAGTTGCCATAAATCCGACATTGGTTGCACGGGACAGGGCCGGTACGAATATAGAGAGTGACCTTGACTTCCGTTTCGAGTCCATGGGTTCTATCGGGAATGGTGATTATGCCCCGTTCTGGTTTACTTCCAATCGTCATGGACTCAGCCCATATAAGAATGGCAGCGGATATATTCGTTCCGCTGCTCTCGGTGGGTTGACTCTGCCGAGCCGCTTCAGGATGGAATACGGTATGGATATAGGCGTTGCAACCGGTATGCAATCAGACTTTTTCATCCATCAGCTGTATATGGATCTCAGCTATAAGTGGTTAGGACTATCCATGGGGTCCCAGGAAATACCGGGCGAACTCAAGAACGGCCGGTTGAGTTCTGGCGGCCTTACATGGTCTGGCAACAGCCGCCCTGTTCCACAGGTCCGTTTGGCTATACCTGAATTTACTCGAATCCCGATCCTTGGTGGATGGTTTTCTGTCAAAGGTCATGTGGCATACGGCTTATTCACTGACAACAAGTGGAGAAACCGTGTGCCCGACGCCCCATATACCGACCGCTTGCTCTATCACAGTAAGGCGGGTTTTCTCAGATTCGGTGATAAGGAGCGCTCACCTTTCCAGGCGACGGTAGGACTTGAGATGTATGCAATGTTCGGAGGTGTTATGCACAACCGTAAGCTCATGGCTAATGAGGAGGTGCTGGAGGAGTATCGTCTTCCGAGTGGTCTCCGTGCATACCGGGACATACTGATGCCGTTCAATGAGGCCGGTGAGCAGACCAAGGAAAATGGCAATTCTTTGGGCAGCTGGCATCTCTCTTTTGATTATCTGGGTGATAGATTCGGTGTCAGGGCATATTACGAGCATTTTTATGAGGATCACTCTGGAATGCTCGGAATAGAGTATAAAAGTGACTTGACTGGAGAGAAGGATTTTGTGTTCTACGGTTTCCGTCGCAACTGGTTTGACGGAATATATGGTATTGAGCTGAATCTTTTGGAAGAGTTGCCGGTAAGGAATGTGGTGCTTGAAGTGCTTAATACGAGAGGACAGAGCGGTCCAGTATATAGGAACCCCCATGCGTCTGTGGCGGAGGGCGTGGATGGCAGGGACGGATTCTATACCCATGAACTGTATGATTCATACAGTCACTGGGGGTACGCCATAGGTAATCCGGTGCTTGTCTCACCTGTATATAACAGCGATGATGACCAGCGTTTCAAGAGTAACAGACTGCTGATGATACATGCCGGGATTGATGGCGTTATAGGGCGGTGCTTTGACTACAGGATCATGGTTACCACCTCCAGGCATTGGGGAACGTATGAGGATCCCTACAATACTGTGGGAAGGCTCACCTCGTATCTTGTGGAGGGGACGTGGGCGCCGTCCGGGATATATGGCTGGAAGTACAGGCTTTCGGTCGGTCTGGATTCAGGCAGGGGAACCCCTATGGGAGAAAGTAACAAAGGTGTAATGCTCTCAATATCACGCTTATGGAAAATATTGTAAGAAAACACTTGGGCCGTATGCTGATGGGTGTATCGGTTATGCTGCTGCTCTCATGCGAGAATGTGTTCCATAATGACAAACTGGATTATATGTGGCGGCTTGACTGTGTGGAATTCATTGACGGAAAGGATTTCGACGGCAATGATGCCGGTTCTGAGACCAAGAGCGGCTGCTGGTTCAGTTTTGCGCGTGACCTTGTGGAACTGGACAACAGGAACAGTTATTTTCAGGCTATAGGCGTGTTGACTGATCATGGTGATGCCCTGACTCTTGATTTCTCCATGTGCGGCAATATGGAAAATCTGGATGGTGAACTAAAGCGGATGGGGCTCGGTTCCAGAGTGGAGCGGTTTCAAATCAGCACCCTGGACAGCAAGAGCCTGGTTCTTACTGGAAGTAAGACCAGACTTTCATTTACAAGATGGTAGTTATTCCAGACGGCCGTCAATGATATTGATGCGGCGGTCTGCCAGTCCGGCCAGTGATTCGTCATGGGTAACTGTAACAATCGTCTGGCCCATCATGTCCCTGAGCTTGAAGAAAAGTTTGTGAAGTTCCTCCTTGTTTTTTGAATCAAGGCTTCCGGATGGCTCGTCGGCCAGTATGACATCTGGATTGTTGGCCAGTGCACGCGCCACTGCAATGCGCTGTTTCTCACCGCCGGAAAGCTCACTTGGCTTATGTGTGGCTCTGTCGGTCAGCCCCAGGATATCAAGCAGTTCCATGGCTCTCTCCTTGGAGTCATGCATACTGCGTCCCGCAATCATCAAAGGTATCATTATGTTCTCCATAGCATTGAATTCAGGCAGCAGTTGGTGAAACTGGAATACGAACCCTATGTGACGGTTCCTGAATGCGGCGAGTTCCCTCTCAGAGAATGTGGTGATGTCTGTTCCGTTATATAATACTTTTCCGGAGTCTGGCCGGTCAAGTGAACCCATTATCTGGAGAAGCGTTGTCTTTCCAGCTCCGCTTGGTCCTGTTATGCTAAGTATCTCCCCCTTGTTTACATGAAGGCTCACTCCCTTCAGTACATTCAGGTTGCCGAAACTTTTGGTTATATTTTCGAGTTCTATCATTATATTCTCGGTTTATGCAATAATATACAGGATTGAATCACATATACCTGTATTTTGGTGCAAAAATATCTTTTTTTATTCACTGTTTAATATGGAAAAGCTAATTTTGCGGCCGAAAACATCATTATTATTATATGCGAGTAGCTATTGTTGGAGCCAGCGGAGCTGTAGGACAGGAGTTTCTGCGAGTGCTGGAAGAGCGTAATTTTCCGCTCGATGAGTTGGTTTTGTTCGGGTCATCCCGCAGTGCCGGATCTTATTATACTTATGGAGGCAAGGAGATTCAGGTCAAGCTTCTTCAGCATAACGATGATTTCAAGGGTATAGACATAGCTTTCGTTTCGGCTGGAGGCGGCACTTCAGAGGAGTTTGCCGAAACTATCACCAGGCACGGGGCTATCATGATAGACAATTCCAGTGCTTTCCGTATGGATCCCGAGGTGCCTCTTGTGGTTCCTGAGGTCAATCCCGAGGATGCACTGGTCCGTCCTAAAGGTATCATTGCCAACCCTAACTGTTCAACCATCATGATGATTGTGGCACTCAAGGTCCTGAATGACCTCTCACCTGTTAAGAATGTGCAGGTTTCCACATATCAGGCAGCCAGCGGTGCAGGTGCTGCCGCAATGAAGGAGCTTGAGGAACAGTACCGTCAGGCTCTGGCTGGTGAGGAGGTAACCGTAAACAAGTTCGCCTATCAGCTGGCTTTCAACCTGATTCCGCATATTGACGTGTTCAAGGAGAGCGGATATACCAAGGAGGAGGAGAAGATGTTCTATGAGACACGTAAGATGTTCCACAATGATATAAAGTGCAGTGCCACCTGTGTACGTGTACCTGCACTTCGTTGCCATTCCGAGGCTATCTGGGCTGAAACGGAGCAGCCTGTTTCAGTAGAGGCGTTCCGTGAGGCTGTAAGGAACGGCGAGGGCCTTGTCCTGATGGACGATCCTTCCAAGAAAGAGTATCCTATGCCGCTGTTCCTGGCCGGCACGGATCCTGTCTATGTGGGCCGTATCCGTAAGGATATAGCGAATCCCAATGTGATGTGCTTCTGGATTGTGGGTGACCAGATACG
>DBYG01000042.1:4363-7956 GCA_002310175.1 Bacteroidales bacterium UBA1192 | reverse complement strand
CGCCAAAGAGCGCTCATCTCCTCCAGAGTCTTGCCCTTCGTTTCAGGAACCATCCTGAGTACGAACAGCGCTGAGAGGATAGAGAATGCGGCGTAAATCAGGTATGTGCCGCCAATGCTCCACTCGCAGAGTGATGGGAATGTGGATGAAACGATGTAGTTGGAAATCCACTGGGCGGCCACTGCGATAGCAACTGCATTGCCTCGTATGGTGTTAGGGAATATCTCAGAAATGAGCACCCAGCAGATGGGTCCCCATGACATCATGAATGAAGCTGTGTAGATGATAATGAATACCAGTGCAGCTACGCCAATGACGTCACAGAATGAAAGAATACTAAGTGCAATCATACCGATGGCCATACCAATGGAACCTATAATCAGGAGAGGCTTCCTGCCCCATTTGTCAACCGTCAGAATGGCAAGTACTGTGAATATGATGTTCACGACACCCATGACAACTGTCTGTATCATGGCTGCATCACCGCTTGAGCCCATGTTCTGGAAGATGCGTGGTGCATAGTAAAGCACCACATTGATGCCTACGGCCTGCTGGAAGAATGAGAGAAGGACACCTACTACAATCACAAGGATTCCGTATGAGAATATTTTCTCTTTCTTTTCAATCATGGTCTCCTTGATCTCTGCAAGGATACTCTGAGCACGGCTCTCACCGTTGATGCGGGTCAGGACTTCAAGTGCTTTCTGGGTGTTGCCTTTCATTACAAGATAACGTGGTGTCTTGGGTACCAGAAGCAGCAACAGTCCGAATGTGCCTGCCGGGAATGCTTCGCTGACAAACATCTTGCGCCAACCTATGTTAACCATGGCAGCCTGGATAAGTTCTGGTGTGTCAGCAAGTCCGCTGCGGATAAGGAAGTTGATGAAATAAACCACCAACTGACCGAAAATGATTGCAAACTGGTTGCATGATACGAGGGTTCCGCGTATGTTTGCAGGAGCTACCTCAGCTATATACATGGGACATATGGCTGATGCCATGCCTACACCGATACCTCCAAGTATGCGGTAGAGGATAAATGCCCACATGAGTCCTTTTGTGGCTTCACCGGGTTGAAAGAATGCAAATCCCGGACGGAAAAGGAATTCCGGCATGTAGCTTCCCAATGCTGAAAGAAAGAAGAATACAGATGCCAGTATGAGGGCGTTCCTTCGGCCCAGTCTGGTAGCCATCATACCGGAGATCAATCCTCCGATAATGCAGCCAATCAGAGCTGATGATACCACGAATCCGTGGATACTGGTTGTATAAAAATCTCCTAATCCGCTGGCGAAAAATTTCTGTAAGGCCTGTTCGGCTCCTGAAATAACAGCGGTGTCGTAGCCGAAGAGGAGTCCTCCGATAACAGCTACAGCACAGATACCATACAGGTATGCTCTGCTTCCGTTTTCTTTGTAATTTGGCATTTTAATTATTGTTAAGTCAGTAATTTGTCAGTTATTACGGTGTTATCCGACGTGTTATGCCATACGCGTATGAATGCATAAACAAATATAGTCAAAACAACTAAAAACTGCAATAGCAAATGCAAAAAATGACGTCGGCCGAATGTTTTACTGATGTAAAGAAATTTCTTATTTTTTTACATCAAATCGAAAGATTGCACACAATTGCTTCCGGTCCCGTTTTGAGGTGTCCGTCAAAAGAGTTATCTTCGCATCCGGTTAAAAAACAGAGTGTATGGAACAGAACGGACAAAAACAGCTTCAGATTGAGCTGAAGGAGGAGGTTTCGCAGGGTATTTACTCCAATCTTGCCATGATAACCCATTCCTCATCGGAATTCGTGTTGGATTTCATAAGCATTTTGCCGGGCATGGCGAAAGCACAGGTCAAATCAAGGGTGATAATGTCTCCCGAACATGCAAAAAGGCTTCTTGCCGCACTTCAGGATAATGTGTCTAAATACGAAAATTCTTTCGGGAAAATAGAGCTGAAAGGCCAGAAGGGGACGTATATGCCTCCGATAACCGATTTCCACGGAGAGGCATGACTGTATGGCCTTGGAGTAGGCCTTTTTCTGTAAACATGAGTTGAATATTTGAGCGGGTTGCCTTAACAATCCGCTTTTTTTTACTTTTTTATGCAGAAACGCCCAAAAACAGTAGGTTTTCGCTTGTTTTATAAAATAATTGCCGTATCTTTGCACGCCAAAAATTCGGATTTACTATTTTAAAATATAATAATTAAAAAGTACAAACATGCCAACAATTCAGCAGTTAGTGCGCAAGGGACGTCAGGTTCTGGTTGACAAGAGTAAGTCACCGGCACTTGATTCATGCCCCCAGAGAAGGGGCGTTTGCGTGAGAGTTTACACAACGACACCTAAGAAACCTAACTCGGCCATGAGAAAGGTTGCACGTGTCCGTCTTACCAACCAGAAGGAGGTTAACTCCTATATCCCCGGTGAGGGTCACAATCTTCAGGAGCACTCAATTGTGCTTGTACGCGGAGGCCGTGTCAAGGATCTTCCCGGTGTACGTTATCACATCATCCGCGGTACTCTTGATACCGCCGGTGTAAGCGGACGTCTGCAGAGACGGTCCAAGTATGGTGCAAAACGTCCTAAAGCTGCCAAGAAGTAATCAGATAGTTCATTAACATAGTTTTGGTCTGTACAGAAGGTTGAGTAAATGTCCAGGCGTGGATGTTGAAGAATCAGAGAAGACAACCTGAACGAAACAAGATTTGAAAAATGAGAAAAGCAAAACCAAAAAAGCGCGTTATCCTTCCGGATCCCGTATTCGGTGACGTTGCAGTAACCAAGTTCGTCAACCATCTCATGTATGATGGCAAGAAGAACACTTCATTCGAGATTTTCTACGAGAGTTTGGAAAAGGTGAAGGCAAAACTACCCAACGAGGAGATGTCTGCCCTTGAGATTTGGAAGAAGGCTCTTGACAACGTCACTCCCCAGGTAGAGGTGAAGTCACGTCGTATAGGTGGTGCTACATTCCAGGTTCCGACCGAAATACGTGCTGACCGTAAGGAATCAATTTCGATGAAGAACCTTATTTCTTTCGCGCGCAAGCGTGGCGGCAAGTCCATGTCCGACAAGCTTTCGGCTGAGATAGTTGATGCATTTAACAACGCTGGCGGCGCATTCAAACGCAAGGAGGACATGCACCGTATGGCTGAGGCCAACAGGGCATTTGCACACTTCAGATTCTAATTGTACTGCATGTCAGATCAGGATTTACATCTAACCAGGAACATAGGCATCATGGCTCACATTGATGCCGGGAAGACTACGACTTCTGAGCGTATCCTGTACTACACGGGTCTCACTCATAAAATAGGTGAGGTCCATGATGGTTCTGCTACCATGGACTGGATGGTGCAGGAGCAAGAGAGGGGTATTACTATTACATCTGCGGCCGTCACCACTCATTGGAAGTGGAATGACAAGACTTACAAGATTAATTTGATTGATACTCCGGGACACGTTGATTTCACTGCCGAGGTTGAGCGTTCACTAAGGGTTCTTGACGGAGCTGTGGCGGTGTTCTGCGCTGTCGGTGGAGTACAGCCTCAGTCAGAAACCGTATGGCATCAGGCTAATAAGTACGGAGT
>DBYG01000042.1:616-4332 GCA_002310175.1 Bacteroidales bacterium UBA1192 | reverse complement strand
GGCGTTGTGAACCAGATGCATGACATGCTCAAGGCCAACGCCTGCCCGGTAGAGATTCCTATTGGACAGGAGGAGACTTTCAAAGGTATAATAGACCTTATTAAAATGAAGGCCATTTACTGGCATGACGAATCGTTGGGAGCCGAGTATTCCGAGGAGGATATCCCGGCCGAAATGATGAATGATGCACAGCAATGGCATGACAACCTTTTGGATAGCGTGGCGGAATTTGATGACGAGATGATGGAGAAGTATCTTGACGATGCCTCTGCAATAACTCAGGAGGATATCCTGCGTGCTGTCCGTAAGGGTACCGTAGCGCAAAAACTGGTTCCGGTAGTTTGCGGCTCTTCATTCCGTAATAAAGGTGTCCAGCCTCTGCTTGACTATGTCTGCGCCTTCCTTCCGTCACCAATCGATGCTGACGGCGTGACCGGTTTCATTCCGGGTACGGACAAGGAAACCCATCGTAAACCCTCATCGGATGAAAGAACAGCTGCACTTGCATTCAAGATAGCTGTTGATCCGTATGTGGGTCGTCTGATTTTCTTCAGGGTTTATTCGGGTAAGGTAACGGCCGGCAGCTATATCTTCAACTCCCGTTCGGGTAAGAAGGAGCGTGTGAGCCGTCTCTTCCAGATGTATTCCAAGAAGCAGATTCAGGTTGATGAGGTGGCAGCCGGTGACATAGGTGCTGTGGTGGCTTTGAAGGATATACGTACCGGTGATACTCTTTGTGACGAGGACGCTCCGGTTGTACTGGAAAGCATGGATTTCCCTGATCCCGTGATAAGTATCGCGGTAGAGCCCAAGACTGAAAAGGATATGAGCAAGCTTGCTGACGGATTGGCACGTCTTGCCGAAGAGGATCCCACATTTACTGTCAAGGTGGATGAGGATTCCGGGCAGACTCTGATTTCAGGAATGGGTGAACTTCACCTTGATATTATAGTGGACCGTCTAAAACGTGAGTTCGGTGTGGAATGTAACCAAGGCCGTCCTCAGGTCAGCTACAAGGAAGCGATTTCCAAGACTGTTCAGATTCGTGAGGAGTACAAGAAACAGACCGGAGGTAAAGGTCACTATGCCTGCATAGTGGTTGAGATAGGTCCCGCTGATCCTGACTGGAAGGGCGGTCTCCAGTTTGTGGATGCCACAAAAGGTGAAGCTCTCCCGAAGACCTATCTGCCGGCCATTGAAAAGGGCTTTACCAACGCTATGAAAAATGGTGTGCTCATAGGTGCCCCTATGGAGTCTCTCAAGGTGACTGTTTTGGACGGTAAGTACCATCCTGTTGATTCAGATGCCCTGTCATTTGAGGTTTGCGCAACCAATGCTTTCCGTAATGCCTGTGTGAAGGCTGCTCCCAGCCTGACTGAGCCTATTATGTCACTTGAGGTTGTCACTCCTGAGGAGAATATGGGTAACGTTATAGGTGACCTGAATAAGCGTCGCGGACAGGTGGAGGGTATGGAAACAAACCATTCCGGTGCAAAGGTAGTCAAGGCTCATGTACCGCTGTCAGAGATGTTCGGTTACGTTACTGCATTGAGGACAATCACATCAGGACGTGCAACTTCGTCCATGACATATGAACGTCATGAGGAGGTTTCCAAGTCACTGGCGAGACAGGTTGTTGAGGAACATGGAGGAAATGTCTCACTATTATAATGGTGTAATAAAAAAGAGAGATAAAGCGGCGATGATAGCAAATGACTCTTATCCGAGCCGCTGAAATTAATTCAAACAATAATAAACAGAAACAATGAGTCAAAAAATCAGAATCAAACTGAAGTCATACGACCACAATGTCGTTGACAAGTCAGCAGAGAAGATCGTCAAGACTGTAAAGGCAACCGGTGCTGTGGTTAGCGGACCGATTCCACTTCCGACACACAAGCGTATCTTCACTGTAAACCGTTCAACTTTCGTGAACAAGAAGTCACGTGAGCAGTTTCAGCTATCTTCCTATAAGAGGCTGATAGACATCTACAGCACAACCGCAAAGACCGTTGATGCACTGATGAAACTTGAACTTCCCAGCGGTGTTGATGTAGAGATCAAGGTTTGATGAAAACGTGTAAATTTTTTTAGTAACTAAATTTTAATTGAAATGCCAGGATTATTAGGAAAAAAGATCGGTATGACATCGGTCTTCGGTGCTGATGGAAAAAATGTTCCATGCACCGTTATCGAAGTGGGTCCTTGCGTGGTTACACAGATCAAGAGTGTGGAGAAGGATGGCTATGACGCTGTTCAACTTGGCTTCGAGGATGCCAAGGAGAAGAACGTCTCTGCTCCTCTCATGGGACATTTCAAGAAAGCTGGTGTGACCCCGAAGAGACACTTGGCCGAGTTCAAGGGTTTTGATGAAGCACTCAATCCGGGTGATGTCATTACCGTAGAGTTTTTTAGTGACGCTAACTTTGTGGACGTTGTCGCAGTATCAAAAGGACACGGCTATCAGGGTGTTGTCAAGAGACATGGTTTTGGAGGTGTCGGTCAGCAGACTCACGGTCAGCACAACCGCGCACGCAAGCCGGGTTCAATAGGTGCCTGCTCTTATCCTGCAAAGGTTTTCAAGGGCATGCGTATGGCTGGTCACATGGGAAATGAGCAGGTTACAACACAGAATCTGCAGGTACTTAAGGTTATTCCGGAGCATAACCTGCTTCTTATCAAGGGTTCTATTCCGGGTTATAAAGGTTCAATCGTTTCAATTCTGAGGTAATGGAACTTAGTGTATTTAATATTAAAGGTGAGGATACCGGCAGAAAGGTAGTCCTAAACGATGCCATTTTCGGCATTGAGCCCAACGATCACTCCATTTACCTGGATGTGAAGCAGTTTTTGGCCAATCAGCGTCAGGGCACACATAAGTCTAAAGAGAGAAGCGAAATAAGCGGTTCAACTAAAAAGCTTGGCCGTCAGAAAGGTGGTGGCGGTGCACGCCGTGGTGACATTAACTCACCGGTACTGGTGGGCGGAGGCCGTGTGTTCGGTCCCAAGCCTCGCGATTACAGCTTCAAGGTAAACAAAAAGGAAAAGCAGCTTGCTCGCAGGTCAGCTCTTTCATATAAGGTTCAGGAAAACTCTCTTATCGTGTTGGAAGATTTCACTTTTGAAGCTCCGAAGACCAAGAACTTTATAGAAGTATTAAAGAATCTTAAAGTTTGTGATAAGAAATCCCTGTTCGTCCTTCCCGAGAGCAATAATGTAATAACTTTGTCGGCCCGAAATCTGCAGGGTACAAATGTCGTCAACGCTCCTTCAGTAAATACTTACAGTATTCTGAACGCTGACGTTCTTGTTATGACCGAGAGGGCACTTGAAGTTATCAACAGTATTTTAGACAAATAAGGAGACTTGATTATGGGATATATAGTTAAACCGCTTGTAACGGAGAAAATGAACTCCATTACAGAGAAATTCCCCAACAGGTTCGGTTTCGTGGTTCGCCCCGAGGCTAACAAACTGGAGATAAAGAAGGAGGTAGAAGACCTGTATAACGTCACTGTAGTTGATGTCAATACATCATATTACATGGGCAAGACCAAGTCCCGTTATACCCGCAGAGGTCTTTCCAAAGGCCAGAAGAATTCTTTCAAGAAAGCAATCGTGACATTGAAAGAGGGTGATACAATTGATTTTTACAGCAACATTTAATATAAGATGGCAGTACGTAAACTAAAACCCACAACCCCGGGTCAAAGACA
>DBYG01000042.1:0-491 GCA_002310175.1 Bacteroidales bacterium UBA1192 | reverse complement strand
ATAGATTTCAAGAGAAATAAGGATGGGGTTCCGGCAACTGTAAAGACAATCGAGTACGATCCGAACCGTTCGGCACGTATCGCATTGTTGTTCTATGCAGACGGAGAGAAGAGGTATATCATTGCACCTAACGGCCTTCAGATTGGTGCTACACTGATGTCAGGAGAGAAAGCTGCTCCTGAGATCGGTAATGCGCTTGCACTCAAGGATATTCCGGTAGGTACCGTGATCCATAACATTGAACTGCGTCCGGGACAGGGCGCTGCTCTCGTCCGTTCAGCCGGAAATTTTGCCCAGCTGACTTCCAAGGAAGGTGACTACTGTGTAATCAAACTTCCTTCAGGTGAGGTTCGCAGAATACTGGGAACCTGCAAGGCTACAATCGGAAGCGTAGGTAACTCGGATCATGCTCTTGAGCAGTCCGGTAAGGCCGGCCGTTCACGTTGGTTAGGACGTCGTCCTCACAACCGTGGTGTTGTTATGAACCCGCA
>DBYG01000025.1:2444-3036 GCA_002310175.1 Bacteroidales bacterium UBA1192 | reverse complement strand
TTTGTACTTATGCTGCTAACTGAGAACGGCCCTTTTGACACGGTGTATCCTTTGCCCAGCAGGTATCCCAGCAGGTCAGTAGGATACTCACCGAAATCCAGTTCCAGCTCCACTTCCTTCTCCACATCGTAGGCCTTGAACGTGAAATAGTCAATGTACTTGCGCGGAGCGGTAATCTCCACCTCCGGTAACTTGATGGCATCGGTCTCAGGGTCTTTCTCGTACGGCTCGTCCTTCCTGTCCGGGAACAGGATCCTTCCCTTGATGGCTTTGGTGCTGAAGTTCAGTTCAGAACGTTCAAACGGCCTGACCTCAGGCCTTTCTGCACGTTCAAGCTTTATCTTGGCCCCCATCTCTCCGCCCCTGTCACCGTCCTTTTCAAGCAACACCACCAGGTCCGCACCTCCGTAGAAATCTATCGTGTTGAACCCGAAATAGCCTATTTCCTCAGTAGTGTACTTGCCGTATTCCACCACCGAGTCATTATCCAGCGGAACGATGGACACGTAGGTGTTGACCCCCTCCAGTTTCTTCTTGTCATTCCATACGGAGGTTATCCACCCGTTCACGCTGATGCTGTCCTCCAGGCGGT
>DBYG01000025.1:0-2317 GCA_002310175.1 Bacteroidales bacterium UBA1192 | reverse complement strand
AGCAGCAGCGATGTGGCCAGGTCATCGGTGTATGCCGTAGCGGCGGAGTTGGCGTCCCTCACCGACACCGCGAACCTGTCGCGGAAAGGCTGGCCGTACTTGTCCCTAAGTTTGAACGATACGGAAACAGGGGCGTATGGCGCTATCTCCTGTCTGTCGAATTCAGCTGTGAGCTGCGGCAGCCTGAAATCACTCCGGTGGTTGAAGAAGAAGCGGGTGGAAAGGATATTTCCCCTTTCGGTATATAGTGTGAGCTGGCATACCCCGAGAGGCCAGTCGCCAGACGCCAAAGCAACACGTCCGGCACCTTTCTCTATCCTCTCGTAACCAATCAGTTCCCCCCGGCATGTGACTGTGAGCGCCAAGTCATAGCTGCGTGCTTTCTCTCCCATTATAATGTCCACGAGCAGAGAGTCACCGGTCCTGTCCAGCATGAGCGCATAGCTCTTCTCTTCGGCTTTCGGCAGGTTGACCTTGTACCTTTTGGCTCCGTCATCGAATTCGGCCTTCAGGCTTTTCCAGTAATCTTCGGGTATCACTATGCTTCCCATACCGTCATGCACAGTCTCTGCCGTCAGTTCTCCCATCGTCCGGTCTCCCGATATCACCAGCCGGCCTTTCACGGGATTGCCGTCTGCATCGGTTGCCTTGAACGCCAGCCGGCTCCTCTTTCCTTTTATCAGGCTGCCGCCCTCGGGAAAGACCGCCACATTCACTTCCTTTGTCTTCTCCGGTTCGGGACGGTAGTTCTCCGTTTCGCTCTTGTAAGGCTCGAACACGGGGTTGGTGTAGTCACCTTCCATGAATGGGGACTTGAAAACCGGCAGAACCCTTGAGAACACTATTCCCGGATTGAAGTTGAGCATGTACTGTGTGTAAGCGCGCACCTCATAGTATCCGCTGGGATAAGGCAGGAGCCCCCTGAGCTCACGCGCCTGCCCCACCGAGCCGTCCATCAGGTTGAAGCAGCCGTCCGCCTGTCCCGCCCGTATCTTGAGCTTGAGCTGCTGCAGCAGCACCCCGTTGGGCGACAGCAGATCCACGTACAGCACTGTGCTGCGGGCCCTTGTCAGCTTGGAGGCGTTCACCACGAACGCCTTGAACCAGATGGTCTCACCCTGGTAGTAGCTGGTGTTGTCAAACATGAGATATACCTTCTCCTGAGCGAATATCTGGTTGAACTGGTGCACGTTCCCGGCATATCGCATGAGGTCGTCACGCGTCCACTGCTGCTGCGCTCCGGCAGTGAAGCACAGGCATAAGAACGTGATGATACCTACAAGTTTCCTTAACATAGCCGCTCTATACTCAATATTGGTACAACGTCATAAAATTACTATGTAAATTACTCATAGAAAAGGGAAATTCCCTATTATTATGGAGGGATTTCCCTATTTTTCACTCCCCTCGGGGCTCTGCGGGCTGTCTTGCGGTTGCGTATGAACATGTCTCTTAATCAGAAAGGCACTATATGTGACAGGTTTATTACAAATATAATCTGTTTTGTTGATATTAACAGCTATATAAAACAGATTCTTAGCCGAAAGGCAGCCTTTATGCTGCCTCCACTCTGCTTTCACTCTCGCTCTATCCATACTCAAAGGGTATGCTTAGACTATGGCTACCCTATGGCTAACCTATGGCTAACCTATGGCTACCCTANNCCTATGGCAACCCTATGGGTAGAGCGTATGAGTTGTTGTAAAATTCAGCTGTACGAAAACACTCTGATATCTCAACCTAAAATTCACATATTATCTAATAAAACAAACTTATGGTTTATTATGGAGGAAATAAGATATATTTGCATATATGAAAAGATGCTTGGATTGGATACTCGTCTTACTGTTGTCATGCGCTTGTATGAGTGCATCTTTTTCCATTGTCCGTAATGTGAACGAATGGCAAATATGCGGGAAATGGATAGGATGCCGAGAAACACTATATCATGGCATCGGAGATGTGTCCTTCCAGACTATCCCCTTTATACAGCCTGTTTCTCCTTTACGAACGGCAGGAAGACACGGTAAGGATGGAAGAAACAGCCCGGATTATTATGCAGAAGCCGGTCAAGATAATGAACCGCAAGGCAAGGGATATCCGCCTTCAAGTCAGGAAGAAAATGTATTGGTAGCAGTTTTTTTATCTTAACAGACGTAGAATCAGTAGTTTTTTCGTAAGTTTGGGATGAAAACAACATTTATCCGATTGTTGCCCTATGAATCTGTCCCGCCGCATACGATCAGTAGCCTTGTCGGTGTCATTCATCGCAATGTCCTTGGCATCCGTAAAATCCGTGGCCCAGGTTCGCGGAATC
>DBYG01000043.1:14073-42304 GCA_002310175.1 Bacteroidales bacterium UBA1192 | reverse complement strand
ACGTTAGCGGTTGACCAAAGCAGCTTGGCACCGGTCTCTTTCTGCTTCTCCTTGATGTAAGCTACGATAGCCTTCATGTTAGCCTCATACTCTGCTACGTTCTTGCCCTCTGAGATCAGGTCAACATCGTGGAAGCAGAAATAAGGGATACCCAGCTTCTGCATCAGCTCAAAACCGGCATCAACCTTGTTCTTTGCGGTCTGAAGAGCGTCATCGGCCATCCAGGGGAATGACTTGGTACCACCACCGAACTGATCTGCACCCTCTGCGCACAGTGTGTGCCACCATGCCATTGCAAAGCGCAGCCAATCCTTCATGGTCTTACCCATGATAACCTTGTTCTCATCATAGTAATGGAAAGCAAACGGATTCTTGCTGTCCTTACCCTCGAATTTGACTTTCTTCAAACCGGGAAAATACTCTTTTGCCATAATTTTTTATGAATGATTAATAAAACAATGATAAACTCTATCAGCAACTTGTCGTGTTAAACGCAAAATTACACTTATAATTCAAATTATCAACACATGAACCACTATTTTTTGCCGTCAGAACTCGTTAAGATACATATTCAGAATGCGTTTCCAACGGGCATAAGCTTCCTCATAACGGGGAATAAGCTTATTGTCCGGTTCAATGATATTCAATTTCTCCAATGTGGAAAAAGCCTCGTCATTGTTGCGGTAAACCCCTGCACCGATACCGGCACCCTTAGCGGCGCCAACTGAACCATCGGTATCAAAAAGTTCAATTGTAGCTCCAGTGATACCTGCCAATGTCTCACGGAACACCGGGTTAAGAAACATATTGGCATTGCCTGCATGGATCTTGGATATCTCCATACCCATCTCCACCATAACCTCCATTCCGTACTTGAATGAGAACACAATACCTTCCTGGACGGCACGCGCAAGATGATTGCGGTTATGAATATTGAAGTTGAACCCATGTATGCTGCACCCCACATTGCGATTGCCCAAAACTCGTTCAGCACCGTTTCCGAACGGAAGAACGCTCACTCCATCGGAACCTACGGGAACGCTCTCTGCAATCTTGTTCATATCACCGTACGAGAGTCCCTCAAGCATTATATTGCGGCGTGTCCATGCATTCAGGATACCTGTACCGTTAATGCATAACAACACACCCAGACGGGTCTGCTTATTGGTATGGTTAACATGAGCGAATGTGTTGACCCTAGACTGGGGATCAAAGTTGACGGCACCGTTGACACCATATACTACACCTGATGTTCCGGCTGTAGCAGCAATCTCACCGGGATTGAAAACATTCAATGAAAGGGCGTTGTTAGGCTGGTCACCTGCACGATATGTTACAGGGATACCTACTTCCAGACCTAATTCCTTTGCAGCGGAGACAGAAACTCGTCCCTGCTCAGAGAACGTAGGACGTATTTCAGGAATCAGGGAACTACTGAACCCGTAATAGTCAAGCAGAAAATCAGCCACATCATTTTCCTTGAAATTCCACATCATACCTTCGGACAGACCCGACACTGTGGTACAAGTTGTGCCGGTCAGACGCATTGCGATATAATCGCCCGGAAGCATGATCTTGTCAATGTTTTCATATAGCTTTGGTTCATTCTCCTTGACCCAAGCCAGTTTGGCTGCCGTGAAGTTACCCGGAGAATTCAGAAGATTGGTCAGACACTGTCCCTTTCCAATCTCACGGAATGCTTTGTCTCCGTATGGAACAGCGCGTGAATCACACCAGATGATAGCAGGACGAAGAGCTTTCCCGCTCTTATCGACACACACCAGGCCATGCATCTGATAGGAAATACCTATTGCCTCAATGTCAGACCCTTTGGAACCTGACATCTGCATTACCTTGGCGGTCACATTCTTGAGGTATGTCCACCAGTCATCCGGTTCCTGTTCGGCCCATCCGGGGTTCACCGCCTTAATTGGAGCCTCGGAATCAGGATAGAATGCCGATGCCACACTCTTTCCGCTCTCAATGGATACCAGGCTGGCCTTCACTGAAGAACTACCTATATCATAACCCAAAAGATATTTTTTCATAAAGATGTTATTTTATTTTAGTATTATCAATCAACAGATACGTCTATCCTTTCGCCCGTGTACACGAGATTACGCTCAGTAATTCCGTCAGGAGAATGCATCCGCACCTTGATATCACGACGACCAATCATTCCGGGATACTCGCCTGAACGCTTTCCTATACTGAGGGTCCTGCCACTTTCATTCTCCGTATAATATAAAGGTATTGTAGTGTATTTGCCATTTTCATATCCGAAAGAAACCCCGTCATCCTCATACAGGATGAAGCGGCCTCCACTTCCACTATAGACATCAACAGTAAGTTTATCGGCCGGGACTTGATCAACATACTCTATTTCCGGTCCGGAAATAATGATGGAACCGGATGGCACAAACAGGGGAATGCGTTCATAAGGAGCATCAGCAGTGATGGTCTGACCACCCGCATAAGTAATCTTGTCATCATAAAAATCATACCATACTTTACCCTCCGGCAGATATACTTCCCTGGAACGGGCACCATATTCATATACAGGACATACCATGATTGACGGTCCGAACATGAACTGGTCGGATATATCCATTGCCTTTTTATCTTCGGTAAAGTCCATCACCAGTCCTCTCATAATAACACTACCGAAAAGCCATGAACGACCTGCGAGTGAGTAGATATATGGCATCAGCCTATATCTGAGTTTGTTGTATTCAACGATTGATTTGTAGGCCGGATGGTTTTCCGGGGCTATGTTCCATACTTCACGTAATGGGAACTGACCGTGGGCACGATATAGCGGACAGAATGTGCCGAACTGATACCAGCGTGTCTGAAGCTCACGCCATTCCGTGAGGTCAGGAGTCTCAATCTTAGTGCGGTCAAACATGCGTTGAGCATTGGCATATCGGTTCTCCACACAGAATCCACCAATATCCATTGTCCAATATGGATCACCACAAAGAGAGTAGTTTAGTCCGGCTGTAATCTGAGAACGCATATCCTCCCAACGAGTACCTATATCACCACTCCATGAAGCCGTTGAGTAACGCTGCAGACCTGCAAAACCGGAACGGGTAAGCTGGAATACACGCTTGTCCGGGTTTTCCTTGCGTGAGCCTTCATATATAGCCTGGGCATTCATAAGTGAATATGCCGTCAGATACTCTGTTGAGGAGCCAAGTGCCGTCGGACCACATAGAGCCTTCCAGTAATCCATGGGAACGCAGTCACGTATATTCGGCTCACTTGCATCCATCCACCACGCATCGATGCCGAATCCGTACAGATGATCCTTAAGCTGAGACCAGAAAAGTTCCCTTGCGCCAGCAGAATAGGCATCATAGAAAGAACCTATGTATCCCGGTCCGACCCAGTCACGTAAACTGTCCTCCACGGCGCGGGTGTACATCCACCCTTTTGAATCAAACTCCTTGTAATGTTCTGTTGTCGCATAAAACTTAGGCCAAACAGAAATCATCAGATGTCCATTCATGTCATGAACCTGATCCATCATGGCTTTGGGATCCGGATAACGGCTCCTGTCAAACTCATGTGACCCCCATGAATCCTGCTCCCAATAGTTCCAGTCCTGTACGATATTGTCTATCCCCACTCCCCTGCTGCGGAATTCCGCCAAAGTGGAGACAACCTCATCCTGTGTACGATAGTGTTCGCGGCTCTGCCAGAAACCCATGGCCCATTTGGGCATCACGTTGGCTCTTCCCACAAGTGAGTGAAGTCCTCTGATCACGCCGTCCATGTTATCACCTGATATAAAGTAATAATCTGACTGCTGGACCATCTCATTCCACATGGTTATGCGATTCTGCTCCTCCTTATCCGAGGGAGCGTATGCCCTCAGACCACAATAGGAAGTTCCACCGTCCGGACGCCATTCAATACGCAGGTCATATTTCTGACCCTTTTTCATATCGAAACTGAACTTGTAGGAGTTTGGGTTCCATGCAGTACGCCAACGCTCCTTGACAACCTCCTCATCACCAAGGAACACCTTTATATAACCTGCATAGTAAAGTATGAACTTATACTCACCGGATTCAGGAGCTTCAAGAGAACCTTCATAAACAACCCTCTGTCCCAGACGTGGAAGATTCCTGACCGTTTCCGAATCAGCAAAATAGATGGAATCCTCTTCCCTTACCACAGTTCCGCCTCGCATTCCGCCATAATATGTCCCGGTCAGACAGCCCTGCTTGCCATCCTTGTCATAGAGCTTGAATAGTCTGTTAAGCTGCTTGTATGGTTCAGGGTTACCGAACCTTCCCTGTGAATAAGAGTCCCATAGAATACCATATCCGTTGGAAGATATGACAAAAGGAATGCTGATCTTGGTATTATACTGATAAAGCTCTTCATTCTGCCCCTTGTAATTCCACTGGTCTGACTGATGTTGTCCCAGACCATAGATGCCCTCCTCTGGGTCAGTATCAAAAATGTTAATCGTAGAATAGCCATGTGTTCCATCCACTTGAATCGGCTTGAATGATGCTGGCTTGTACTCGTTAGTTATCCTGTTACCGGCAGCGTCAGTGAAATCAACCGTACCGTTATTCTTGTTAACCCTGACATGCAATGCGGATGTCTGTAAATCAACCGTCTCATCCCCGTTATGCACGACAAAATCCACATCAGACCTGGCATCCGGGAGAATAATCAGGCTGTTACGGTCATGAAAGGCCTTGTCCGGAGTTGCCGATACTCTCACTATCCTGTCCGACATAACCTGAAGGCGAACCTTATGGGCACCGTCAGCGACTGGGTTCCGGACATTTACGATTACGCCGTCCACTGTAGTCTTATAATCAGAAACACCGCAAGCTACGGTCAGCAAAAGAGACAACGGCAACGCGAAGATATTTCTCATATTCATCTTGAGCAATAATTGGTAATAATCCACAAATTTAATAATAATATTTCATAATTGAGACTAACCATAAAAAAAAGCGATGCGGCACATTTATATGGCCGCACCGCAGATATTCAATTAGGGTATATTATTTCTGAAGAAGCTTGCCATCGGAGCCCAAAACATCTACAATCTTGTGGATGTACATCTTTTTCATGTTCTCACGGGCGGGCTTGAGATACTGGCGAGGATCAAAGTGGCTGGGATTCTCCGCCAGATATTTGCGGATAGCGGCAGTCATGGCCAGACGTGAATCAGAGTCTATATTGATCTTGCAGACTGCACTCTTTGAAGCTTCGCGGAGCTGCTCTTCAGGAATACCGACTGCATCAGGCAGCTTGCCACCGAACGCATTGATAGTATCGACCTCGTCCTGGGGAACAGATGATGATCCGTGTAAAACTATCGGGAAACCGGGAAGCTTCTTCTCAATCTCATGCAAGACATCGAATGCCAATGGAGGGGGAACCAGCTTTCCGGTCTTCGGGTCACGGGTGCACTGCTCTGGTTTGAACTTGTAAGCACCATGTGAAGTACCTATTGAGATAGCCAGCGAATCGCATCCTGTGCGGGTGGCAAAGTCAATAACCTCTTCAGGCTTTGTGTAATGTGAAACTTCACTTGCAACCTCATCCTCAACTCCAGCCAGAACGCCAAGTTCCGCCTCAACTGTTACGTCATACTTGTGAGCGTACTCTACAACTTTCTTGGTAAGGGCGATGTTATCCTCATAAGGGAGAGAAGAACCGTCAATCATGACCGATGAGAAGCCCATATCGATACAATCCTTGCATAGCTCGAAGCTATCGCCATGGTCAAGGTGAAGAACAATCTCAGGATGAGCGCAACCAAGTTCCTTGGCATATTCAACGGCACCTTGTGCCATATAACGCAGAATAGTGGCGTTTGCATAATTACGAGCGCCCTTTGACACCTGCATGATAACCGGTGACTTGGTCTCGACTGCAGCCTGAACGATAGCCTGCATCTGCTCCATTGTGTTGAAATTGAATGCCGGAATAGCATAACCGCCCTTGACGGCTGCGGCAAACATTGCACGGGTGTTAACAAGACCCAAATCTTTGTAGCTAACCATAGTTCTTTAGTTTATTCAGTTAAATATCATTCTGATAATTTTCCGCAAAATTACAACATATATTTTCTACTCTTGAACATATATGCGGAAAGTTATCAACCATTTTACATAGTTTAAAACAACGGGGTGTAACTGTTGTATTCTACAAAAACTAACCGGATTTTTTTGCATGAATCAGAAAAATGAGTATATTTGCACCCCGAAATCCCCATAATAATGTCCGGCCTATTTGCGGCGGACGCCAAATGGAGTAATTATAAACATAAAAGTATGAAAAAAGGTATTCATCCCGACAATTATCGTCCCGTAGTATTCAAGGACATGTCAAACGGTGATTGCTTCCTGTCACGCTCCACCTGCGCCACCAAGGAGACAATCGAATTCGAAGGTCAGACCTACCCCCTGATCAAGATTGAAATCTCAAACACTTCACATCCGTTCTTCACCGGTAAGTCAAAGCTGGTCGATACCGCAGGACGTGTGGACAAGTTCATGAGCCGATACGCAAAGAGCCGCGGAGGCAAATGATACAATTGGGGTCAGGCCCCTTTTGTTCCTTTCTCCAGATAAAAGGTTCGGACAAGACATCCGAACCTTTCTTTTTTATAAATAAAAAAACAGTAAACAAGAGCGGTCTACCCCCAATCGTATCATTTGCGTTTGAAACGTTTTCCGTTCCAGAAATAGACTATGGGATCCGATTTAAACCATGACCTGAAACGATCGGCATCCTCACCGATATAATCCAATGAGGTGTACCGGAACTCAAGACCGCCGTCACCGGCCGTTGCGGACTGAAGCCTTAACAGAGACTGTTTCTTAAGAACGTCCAACGAATCGCTTTTGAGCACATCTTTGACCAGATAATCATCAAGTACCGGGAGCTCTATAAGTTTTTTTCCGTCAATTGGAGTCCAGTTTTCATCGTAAAAAGAAAGACGGGAATCTTCATAACCTGCGATGACCGTTTTTATGATACATATCATGTTCTTTCCTTTTCTCAAAGGGAATAGTACCATCTCCAATCTTCCCGACTGAGAGGTATTTACAGTGAGAGAACTTTCAGAAAAGACAGTCATTTCACTCTCCCCCCCCAGCTTATTCCTTACCCGTGCTCTCATGCCGCTGTCCATGAAGTCCAGAAAATCCATTCGCTCGCTCCCGGTTAGCGTCGGCATAATGGAATCCGGCATATTGATGAACAATGTGCGCAAATCCTCAGCCTCTACTGCGCATATAGTAAAAACGCTCAAAGAAAATAAGACAAATAACTTTTTCATCATATCTCGAAAATATTGTCAGGATAAACTATCTTGTGCAGGAACAGACCTTTTGCGGGAGCTGAATCACCAGCACTGCAGCGGTCCTTACTATCAATTATCCTTTTGAATCCATCCACAGTGAGCTTATGACGTCCCACATCCATGAGGGTACCCACTATGGCACGAACCATATTCCGCAGGAATCTGTCAGCCGTTATAGTGAAAACCCAGCAACAATCCGCCAGCGGTGTCCATTGTGCTTCAGTAACATGACAGTCATTGGTTTTTGTGTCAGTGTGCAGTTTGCTGAAACTGGTGAAATCCTTTGTTGAAATGAGCAGTTCAGCAGCATAATTCATAAGCTTGAAATCCGGTTCATTTGGAAGAAACCATGAAAAATCACGATGAATAGCGCTTTTCTGAAGACTCAGGTAATATCTGTACGTCCTTGAAACGGCATCAAAACGTGCGTGAGCATCCGGCTTGACCGGGACAATCCTGTGAACGGCAATATCCGCAGGAAGTATTCCGTTGAGTTTGTTCTGCATCCAGATGCAATTCTGAGGAGTATCCAGGTCAAAATGAGCCACCATTTCCGATGCATGTACACCGGCATCAGTACGCCCCGCCCCGATGACGCTAATCTTCTCGCGCAGGAACAGGGCGAGACTCTCTTCAATGGTCTGCTGCACCGAGGATGAATGTGGCTGTATCTGCCAACCGCTGTAGGCTGTACCGTCAAATTCCAGATAAATGAAGTACCTCATACCCTACTCTGTCCAGCCATATTCAGAATATGAACAGCCACAAGCGCTGCGGTCTCGGTACGCAGGCGGGACGGCCCAAGCGATACGGGCCGGTATCCTGCCTTCAGAGCCATTTCTATCTCAGATGAGCTGAAATCACCCTCCGGACCAATCAGCACAAGAGCATTATGTCCCGAAACGACAACATCCCTGAGGTTCACTTTGTCCCCGGACTCACAGTGTGCAATAAACCTGTCACATTTGATATCCCGCTCCAAAAAGTTCCTGAAAGATATCATGCCATTCATAACCGGGAGCTGTGCTTTCTGAGACTGCTTCATGGCTGATATGGCTATCTTCTCCATGCGCTCCATCTTTATCGCATCACGTTCGGAATGATCCGTTTTCAGGAATGTAATCTCATCCACGCCTATCTCCACTGCCTTTTCTACAAACCACTCATTACGTTCCATCAGTTTGGTAGGCGCAACTGCAATATGGATATGACCGCTCCAAAGAGGTTTCTGAATCTCCTTTTCTACAATATGTACCATACAGCGCTTGCCGGATACGGCACTTATCACGGCATCATAGAAAAAGCCCTTTCCATCGGTAAGTTTAATCCTGTCTCCCTCTTTCATGCGCAGAACCCGCACACAGTGACCTGCTTCTTCTGCCGGCAGTTCCATTTCACCGGATATTTCAGGGGCATAAAAAATCCACATAACTGATTACAGTAAGTTCTTATCTGATTCACCGTCCTGTCCGCGGCTGTTGATTTCATCCCGCAATCTGGCGGCAAACTCGTAGTTCTCACTGGCGACAGCCTGTGCCATAGCTTCCTTGAGCACCTTCGTACTTGCTGTTGCTATAGGAAGGGAATAGGCTCCGTTCGACTCCAATTTGATGCTATTGCCGTCAAGAAGCTCCTCCTCAATAAATATCGGAACCTTACTACGCACGGCGAGAGCAAGTGCATCCGATGTCCGGCTGTCAATATATGTCAGGTTACCATCCTTCTCTATGAACAGGTGGGAATAGAATATCCCACTGTTGATACGGTAGATATCCACCTCAGTAAGAGTCCCGTCAAACGATGCGAGTGTTTTGATAAAAAGGTCATAAATACCGGGTCTGGGCATACTGTGGTTATAGAGGGTAACTGCTATAGCCTGTGCCTCAAGAGGCCCCACAAGCACAGGAAGACAGCGAGTGCCGCCTTTTTCTCTTAAAATAACCACTAATGCCAGATCTGAAGGCATCCTGTTCAGTATCTCCGCAACTTCAAGTTCTATCTTTTTCTTGTTATCATCCATAATCAGGATCCAATACCTGTCCTACCGTGCAAACTTAAACAAAAATCCCGATTTATGCAGTTCTGCTTACAAGTTTATGACATCTGTTGTATCAAAGTGAAACCATTTTTATTATTTTTGCAAATAAACCTTTTAAAAAGAATAATATGGCTTCACTTAACGAATTGATTCTGCAGCAGGTTAAATCAGCAGCAGGAGGTATTGATATCCCAGCGGGACTGAAGGACCAGATTTTCGGTGGCCTGACCGATTCCGTCCTCGGAAGTCTTAAACAAACAGCCTCCAAATCAGGGGGTATTGAGCAGATAACACAGCTTGTTACAGGAAAGACCAATGCATCTTCCAGCCCTGTGACAGCCCTTGCCACCCAGCTTTTTACCAAAAATGTGATGAACAAACTCAATTTGGGTTCATCAGGCTCAGCTATAAGCGGACTTATCCCCATTGTGATGGGAAAACTATCCAACATAGTAAAAGATCAGGACGGTGACGGAGATATTGATTTGAAAGACCTGCTTGTTGCCATACAAGGCGGCAACAAGGGTGCAGGTTCCATTCTTGGCAGCGCAACCGGCATCCTGGGCGGACTCTTCAAAAAGAAATGACTTCTAACATCAGAATCTTTTAATTCGACATAAGCAAAAGCAAGCGGGAGGTATCTCACGACACCTCCCGCTTCATTTAAATCTAATACCATGAAAAACACATGACAAAGATATGCGTTAAATTTATATGCAATAAATATTCAGGAATTAATTTCCGAAATTTAACATTATTTCACACATGATCGTATAATGGAGCTGCTTCCTTCTCAATCCACAGCAAGAACCAACCCCTTGAGGTATTCGCCTTCGGGATGAAAAATATTGACAGGGTGATCTGATGGCTGATGTAGCTGACACAATATCCGCACATTGCGCCCGGCGGAGGCGGCAGCTGTAAATACCGCCATCCTGAATTGTTCCTTGTTAACAACCTGTGAACACGAGAAGGTAAACAGGATTCCACCTGGCTGAATCTTCTCAAAAGCTTTCTGATTCAGGCGTCTGTATCCGATCAGAGCATGTTTGAGAGCATCCTTATGTTTAGCAAAGGCCGGAGGATCCAGAACAATCAGATCATACTGTGCATCCATTTCATCAAGGAAACGGAATGCATCCTTGGCAAAAGCGGAATGCCTCGTGTCATGGGGAAAATTATCATTCACCCCTTTAACAGTCAGCTCAACCGCTCGGGCTGAACTGTCAACTGAATGCACAAGCCTGGCTCCCCCCCTTAACGCTGCAAGTGAAAAGCCACCTGTATAACAGAACATATTCAGGACATTACGTCCTTTGGAAAAACGCTCCAACAACGCACGATTCTCACGCTGGTCAATGAATAAGCCGGTTTTCTGACCACTTATCCAGTCAACAGGCATCCGGATACCGTACTCAAGTGGAGTGTCATCAGACGGGCCGCCTACTATATATCCGTTGTTCCTCTCAACATCCGCCTTGTATGGAAGAGTTGTTTCAGATTTATAGTAAATTCCTGTAATACGCTCACCCATCACCTCAGTAAGGGCTGTAGCTATCACTTTCCGGTCCACATGCATGCCAACGGAATGTGCCTGCATCACAGCGGTATGTCCGTAAATGTCTATCACGAGTCCTGGAAGGTTATCTCCTTCACCATGAACAAGACGGTAAATATTATGGTCATCGCGGTCAACAAGTCCCAGAGTGCGCCTTATGCCAAATGCCGTTTCCAACCTTTTCTTCCAGAATTCCTCATCTACAGGTATTCTCTCAAAGGTGAGGACACGTACTGCAATACTTCCTATCTGGATATGTCCGGCTGCTATCCAGACACCTGCCGAAGTATAGACATCGACTACATCACCTTCGTCCGGCTCACCTTGAATGGAATCAATTGCACCGGAGAATATCCATGGGTGAAACCGCAGGAGTGATTCCTCCTTTCCTCGCTTAAGTATTACTTTCTTCTGTATCATTACTTATTATCCTGTAATCCCCGGTTGCCTTAAGTTCAATGAGCAGCATATAGATACGCAGGCAAGCCCAGGCATCAATGGCTGCATACTGCCGCTGTCCTTCTGTCAGGCTCTCAATCTCCCAGTTGCTAAGCTGCTGGTTCTTGGAAATCCGCTGTCCGAAAAGTATAGCGAATATCTTTTGCAACCCCTTTTCCTCAATCCCCATTTCACTGCAAATGTCAGGCAGGTCAATAAACCCTCCCGGAGTAATATGACGCCTTGAATCAAGTGAGCAGAAATCATCTTTTACCGACAGTCCCACCTTAATCACTTTTGGATCTGACAGGAAATCCGCCACACAGTCAGGGATGCCGAGGATATTCAGTCTGAACAGATATGCCGTTTTTTCTGTGGACAGTTGCAGCAAAGCAATCTTATGGTGATTCCCCTTTTCAAATGACGGCCTCGTCTCGGTATCAAAACCGACCATTTTCTCCGAATACAGTTCATTAATGGCTTTCTCCGCCTTTTCAAGTGTGTCTATTTCCTCAATGATACCGTCAAAAACGACCTTTGGAAGAAGCGCCAGTTTAGACTTGTCCAGTTTACTCTCAATTTCAATCATAAATACCGGTCAGGAGAAGAAAAGTAAGTATCATGTTCGTCAGCAGGAGAATATTTGATACAGTGGACAGCACGCAGAGTGTTGGCGAGAGTCTGCCCCCAATAAGTGCGGAAGCCCTCCGAGCAGACAGCTACAGCCTCTGTCATCACCTCTTCAAGACCGCTTCTGTAGGATGCTATGAAATTTTTCAGCGCCTGGTAAATGTCGGCAAGGTCTTCTGAAACAGACTTTCTGACAGGAGTATCACTGTATTTCATATCCTCTACGAATACCTCCAGATAGTCATCAGCATCAGACATCACAGCTCTAAGATCAGATCGGACTGTATCATATTCCGTCTCAGTAACATTCTCCTCAAGAAAAAGGCCTTCCGGCTCCATCTCAGGCATCATGGATGCTTTAAGGTAAAGCAACGGAAGCAATTTAGAGAGAATATCTATTAGTTCTATCCTGTCTTTATCACCGGAGTTCCCGATGAAAACGCAATATTCAGCAGCTACGGTTACAAACTCCACCGTATTTTTTTCCAAAGCCGGGTTTCCTTCCATCAAGTATCTTTTTTCTGTTCGCAAAAATAAGTACTATTTACCGATTATCAAAATGAGCGGATGAGCTGTTCCGCTTTTTTATTACCTTTGCATTCCGACAAAGACCCAGGCCGATAAGGCATGGAAACAACATCGACAGATTATGGCCAGCTTAAAACAAAAAAAACAGCGCACCGGAACACAGAAACCTGAAAAGGTGTTCAATATCAGACAGATAACAGACACGTTCAAGACTGATACGTTCAAGTTCGTGTTGGGAGCTATACTTCTGGTTTTATCGCTATTCCTTGCAGGTGCATACATATCTTTCCTTTTCAACGGAGGAACGGACCAGAGTATATTAGCAGCCGACGGACAGAGTGCAACCAACAGCACAGGTAGTCTCGGTGCCGCAGCCGCCAACCTGCTTGTTAACCAATGGTTCGGACTACCCTCCATACTGATTCCCCTGTTCCTGTGTGTGACAGGTACCAATCTTATGGGCTTGACCCATTTCAAGCTTTGGAAGTGGTTCATCAGTTGTGTTTTCCTTATTCTGTGGTTTTCTGTTCTCCTTAATCTCATCCTGCTTGACCTCACAGGGATAATGAACTCTTCGTTTATAATGCCGGGGGGAAACCACGGTATGAATGCCACGGACTGGCTGACGCATTACATAGGTGTACCCGGAATATTCCTTCTACTCTTCCTGACCATGCTGTTGTTCTGTGTTTTCCTTACACGCAGGACAATTGAATGGGTACGAGGCAGGGCTGACAGCCTCAAACGCGGGATGCGACGTTCTGAACATGACATCAGCGAGGAAGAATCCGCAACCGAAGCAGAAAAACAAGATGATACGGAGGAAAGGATTCCCGATTTTAAAGAGAATGCCGTACTCACACCTGATAAGACTGAATACCTCAGTAATTCTGAAGATGACCAACAACCTCCCGAAGACATCCTCAATGAACCAACCTCATTCAGTAAGGCCAAAGAAAAGCCCGTTAAGGAGACTCCCGCCAGAGAGGAAAAGGAGATAACCATGACCATAAACACCGGTGAAACCGAGAAAGCCGAGGGAAAGATACAGGAACCTTATGACCCGCGTCTGGACTTGTCGCATTACCGGTTCCCTACTCTGGACCTGTTAAAGCATTATGAAAATGCCAACCCTGCCATAGACGAGCAGGAGCAGATTGCCAACAAGGATCGTATTATAGAGGTGCTGCGCAATTTCGGAATAGAGATTGACTCCATAAACGCCACCGTAGGCCCCACAATAACCCTGTATGAGATTACACCGGCTCCGGGAGTGAGGATATCCAAAATACGCAATCTGGAAGCTGACATAGCTCTGAGCCTTTCAGCATTGGGAATACGTATCATAGCCCCTATTCCCGGCAAGGGAACCATCGGTATTGAAGTTCCGAATGCCAAACCGGTCATCGTTTCAATGGAATCCATCCTAAATAGCCGGAAGTTCGCTGAGAGCAAGATGGAACTTCCAGTAGCACTGGGACGCACCATCACCAACGATGTATTCATGTTTGACCTGGCCAAGATGCCACATCTGCTTGTGGCAGGTGCCACAGGTCAAGGAAAATCAGTCGGTCTCAACGCAGTGATAACTTCATTATTATATAAGAAACACCCTGCAGAGCTTAAACTCGTAATGGTGGATCCAAAGATGGTGGAGTTCAGCATTTACGCTCCCATCGTGAAACATTTCCTTGCCAAAATGCCAGATGAAACCGATGCTATAATAACTGATACCACGAAGGTTATACACACTCTCAAGTCTCTCTGTATAGAGATGGACAGCCGCTATGAACTGCTCAAGGAGGCCAATGTACGTTCTGTCATTGAGTACAACAACAAGTTCAAGGACCGTCAGCTCAATCCTGAAAAGGGCCACCGCTACCTCCCGTACATAGTGGTGGTGATAGATGAGTTCGGTGACCTGATCATGACCGCAGGTAAGGACATAGAGATGCCTATAGCCAGAATAGCCCAAAAAGCCCGCGCCGTGGGTATGCATATGATTATTGCCACCCAGCGTCCGACCACGAATATCATTACCGGCACTATCAAGGCCAACTTCCCTGCCCGGATGGCATTCCGTGTAAGTTCCATGATAGACTCCCGCACCATTCTGGACCGTCCCGGTGCCAACCAGCTGATTGGGCGTGGTGACTTGCTATTCCTTTCAGGCAGTGACCCGGTACGCGTGCAGTGCGCATTCGTCGATACCCCGGAGGTTAACAATATCTGTCAATACATAAGCCGTCAGCAAGGTTATACCGAAGCCTATCCCTTGCCTGAATATGTCGATGAAAATGAAGGTGGAGGCACCACAGAGGGAGGCATGGATGTGGGTAAGTTCGATCCCATGTTCGCAGACGCCGCCAGACTTATAGTGGTACAACAGTCAGGGTCCACCTCACTGATTCAGAGGAAGTTTGCAATTGGCTACAACCGTGCAGGCAGACTGATGGACCAACTTGAAAAAGCCGGGATAGTGGGTCGTGCAGACGGAAGCAAGCCACGTCCCGTCCTTGTTGCCGATGAGGTTCAACTGGACCGTATTCTTGAATCACTCAACCTACTTTGAAGTTTGATATATGAAGAATAAGCTTACTATACTACTCCTTTCATCATTAGTCCTGCTGAATTCAACGGTAAAATCGCAGAATGTCGCGCAGTCTCTCCTGAATAGGACTGTTGAAAGGCTTGAAAAGGACGGAGGAATCACCATGAGTCTTGTTGTTGTGGTCAGGAACGTTATGGGAACTGACACAAGGGATGTGACCTTCGATATGCACGGCAACTCTTTCCGCTCCATCGATGACGAAAACACTCTCTGGTTTGACGGCAAGACCTTTTGGCGCGGAAATGACTTCGGTAACGGAATAGAGGAAATATATATAAGTGAGCCAATGCCCGATGAAGCCGCTAAATACAATCTTGTGGAAATGCTCAAAACACACGAAGGATTCAATGTGGAAGGAAACGGTCAGGACTCTTTCACTCTGAAAGCATCAGGAACAGGCGGTGGAATGGCCGGTATCAACATCATAACCGTCAATATTGACCCCGCCACCTATAGGATTAGAAGTGCGGATGTTATTTTTGCCGAGGAAGCAGGTGACATCAGGGCAAGCATCACAGTAAAAGGATATACTCCCGGACTGACATTTGACAAAAAAACATTTGTCTGCCCGGTGAAGGACTATAAGGATGCCGATATAATAGACCTCAGGTAAGAAAAAAATATAACAAATCAAAAACACATCATTTGGAAAATGGAACTGATTAAATGCCTAATCATCGGATCCGGTCCGGCCGGATTCACCGCAGCAATCTACGCTTCACGAGCAAATCTCTCACCCGTGCTTTATGAGGGGCCACAGTCTGGCGGCCAGCTCATCACCACCACTGTGGTTGAGAACTTCCCGGGATACCCCGAAGGAGTGAGCGGTTATGATATGATGGAGGACATGCGTGCTCAGGCAACCCGTTTTGGTGCTGATATCCGGAACGGTATCATCACTTCGGTGGATTTCAGCTCAGCCCCATATACAGTGACTGTTGACGGATCTGTGCAGATCCAGGCAGAAACGGTCATCATATCAACAGGAGCGTCGGCCAAATACCTTGGATTACCCGATGAAACCAAATATGCCGGACGCGGAGTTAGCGCCTGCGCCACATGTGACGGATTCTTCTTCCGCAAGAAGACAGTTGCTGTTGTAGGAGGCGGCGATACAGCATGTGAAGAGGCGGCATACCTGTCAACATTGGCCGCCAAAGTCTATCTGATAGTGCGAAAGAACTATTTACGTGCCAGTGACATAATGCAGAAAAGAGTGCTTGAGAATCCTAAGATTGAGGTGCTTTTCGGCCATAACGCTGAGGGATTGACTGGTGAGAACAAGGTTCAGGGTGTTAAACTGGTTAAGGACCTTGGTCTGCCCACTGAGGAACACTATGAACGTGAGATTGACGGATTCTTCCTCGCCATAGGGCACAAGCCCAACTCCGATGTTTTCAAGCCATGGATTGATACTGATGAAAATGGTTATATAAAGACCATAAACGGAACTCCCATGACCAATATACCTGGCGTGTTTGCCGCGGGTGATGTAGCCGACCCCACCTACCGTCAAGCCATCTGCGCCGCTGCTTCCGGATGTAAGGCTGCTATCGAAGCTGAACGTTATCTGAACAAATAGAGGAATACGTGTTAGTAATATGAAAATATCAGATATCCTGGCCAGGAAAAAAACTCTTTCATTCGAGGTTTTCCCGCCAAAAAGAGAGGATGAAACATTCACTCTCATAAGTGAGACCATCAAGAACATGAACAAGTGGTCACCGGACTTCATCAGCGTGACTTACGGTGCTCTCGGCAATACTCTGAGCAACACCGCCAGGATAGCGCACCTCATCAGGGAAAACTCCACAGCTGAACCGTTGGCACATCTGACATGTGTAGCATCGACTACTGCCAAAGTGGATGAAGTATGCTCTGAACTCAAGGAATACGGAGTCCAGAATCTCCTTACACTGCGTGGTGACATTCCCAAGAACTCTGAAAGCCCGCTCATGTCCGATTTCACCCATGCGTCAGACATGGCCCGCTACATAAGTTGGAAATGGAACGGCTGTTTTTCCATGGCCGGGGCATGCTATCCGGAAAAGCATCCGGAGGCAACCAATCTGAACAGTGACATTGAATTTATGAAAATCAAGCAGGATGCCGGAATGGAGTTCTTCAACAGCCAGCTCTTCTTTGACAATGAGGTGTTCTACCATTTCCTGCTCAAGGCCCGCAAGGCTGGAGTGACAGTGCCCATCATACCCGGAATCATGCCTGTCACCAACTATGCTCAGCTGGACCGCATGATACAGATTACCGGCTGTAACGTACCGCTCAAGCTATGGAACTATTTTGACCGTTATAAGGATGACAAGACCGCCATTGAGGAGATTGGACTCATTTTTACCAGCTATCAGATTCTGGACCTGATAGCCAATGATGTTGACGGCATCCATATTTATTCCATGAACAAGAGCGGATTCATAAACAAACTGATGCAGAACATAAGCTATGTTGCTGACGAATTCTTCAAATAACAGTTGAATACCCTGAAATGACCGATAAAATAAGGATTTTTGACGGAGCACAAGGCACCATGCTTGCCGATGCTCAGGATCATGAGCACAGGCATCAGGGGGTTGCTGTACTAAACATAACCAACCCGGAACGCGTGCGACAGATGCATCGCGACTACCTTGAGGCCGGAGCACAATACATCACATGCAACTCTTTCGAACTCAATCCTGCCAAATGGCAGTCAAAGGAATATACCTGGCAGGAGATTGCCGATGCGGCAATTGACAATGCACGAACCGCTGTAGGCACCAGTGCCAACGTGATGTTTGATGTTTCCACATCTGGCCAGCTGATGGAACCTGTGGGTCCGTTTACTTTTGAACAGGCTTACGAGAACTACCGCCAAGTGGCCCTTTACACAGCTGACCGCGTTGATGGCTTTATCCTGGAGACCTTCAGTGACCTATACGAACTGCGTGCCGCCATTCTGGCCATACATGACTGCTGCAACAAACCCATATTCGCCACAATGACTTTTGATGAGACCGGCCGCACTCTTACCGGTTCCACACCTGAGATTGTGGCTCTTACACTCTCATCATTAGGTGTTGATGCGCTTGGGGTGAATTGTTCTACCAATCCTCTCAGTGTGGTTGATGTGGTCCGACGCATGAAACCATTTGCCTCGCGCCCTATTCTGGCCCAACCTAACAAAGGTTTGCCTGAGATGCTTGACGGCCAGGTGGTCTATAACTGGACGGATCAGGATTTTGTAAAGATTGCCGCTGATCTGATTGAGGCTGGAGCGTCTATTATCGGAGGATGCTGCGGTTCATCGCCATCCACAATCAAAGCCATTTCCATATACAAGGACCAGCCGGCACCTGAGATGTCCAAACCGGACGGCACATATATATGCTCATCCACCATACTGCTCAAACTTGAGAAGGGACTGATATGCGGCGAGCGTCTCAACCCCACCGGCAAGAAAAAGCTCAAGGCAGCTCTGGCCGAGGGTAATTTTGAGTACCTGCAGCATGAGGCACTTGCCCAGAAGGATGCCGGAGCCGATTTCCTGGACCTTAACTGCGGTGTACCAAACTCTGATGAAAAGACGCTTCTTTGCCAGGCTGTACGTAAGGTGCAGGAGGTATGCGACCTTCCTCTCCAGCTTGACTCATCCAATCCGGAAGCAATACAGGCAGCAATACGTCTGTACAACGGCGTACCCATGATCAACTCCGTGAACGGAGCTGAAGAGTCAATGTCACGCCTGCTGCCCATCATAGCCCGCTATCAGGCTCCGTCAGTCACACTGCCGCTTGATGAGCGCGGCGTGCCCGAGAGCTGCGAAGGACGCTTGGAGATAGCCCGCCGCATCATAGAGCGTGCCGGGAAAATGGGCATTGACCGACGCCTGCTGGTATTTGACGGACTGGTTATGGCCATATCGTCCAATCCACAGTACGGCAAGATTACCATTGATACCCTGTCTGCTCTCAAGAAACTTGGAGTTCTCACCACAATAGGCCTTTCCAACGTATCATTCGGCCTGCCGGAGCGCGGCACGCTTAACCGCAATTTCCTGGCTATGGCATTCATGGGCGGACTGGATATGCCTATCATGAACCCGCTGGACCGCGAGACAGTCGCTACCGTACGTGCATCGATGGCGCTCACCGGTAACGATCCAGGTTGCGCAGGATTCATATACTTCAACACCCAGGCATCCGATGAGCAGACAGTAGATAACCTCTACAACGCTGTTGCGCAAGGTCTTAAGGATCGCGTAAAGGATTGTATAGAGCGTGAGATGCCTGATCTGGGCAAGGACCGCATAATCAATGAGATTCTGATTCCGGCTTTGGGTGATGTAGGCGCCCGTTTTGCCCGCAACGAGGTGTTCATGCCGCAGCTGATACGTTCGGCCGAAGCCGCCAAGCTGGCATTTGCCGTCATATCCGAGCAGTTCGGCACCAAGGGTGATGACGAACCGTCAAAAGGTCACATGATCATTGCCACCGTCAAGGGCGATGTCCATGACATAGGCAAGAACATAGTCAAGGTTGTGGTTCAGAGTCACGGATTCAGCGTTACGGACCTGGGTAAGGACGTTCCCAAGGAGGCTGTGCTTGAGGCCACTCTGAACGAGCACCCCGATGCCATTGGCCTGAGTGCCCTTATGACCACCACCGTCGATTCAATGAAGGAGACCATAGAGCACCTGCGTGCCAGCGGTATCACCTGCCCCATCATTGTGGGCGGTGCCGTTATGACTCCTGATATTGCATCGGCAATAGGTGCAACCTACTACTCAAAAGACGCGTTGGAAACGGCACATCTCATGCAGAATATCTGTGGCAAAAAATGACCAAGGATAAGCTTTGGAATGCCAACTACAGAAAGATATGGACCACAAACTTCCTGGTTCATTTTGCCTTTATGCTCATTGTTCCGCTGCTGCCTCTTTATCTTAGCGAGACTTTCGGGGCCACCAAGGACACCATAGGAATGGTGCTAACCGGATACACTCTGATGGCTCTGCTCATCAGGCCATTCAGCGGATATATGGTTGACAGTTTTCCTCGCAAGACTGTACTTGTGGTATTCGGGTTCCTGTTTTTCGGCCTTTTCAGCGGATATATCGTGGCCGGCTCTCTGCTCTCTTTTGCCATATTCCGCACTCTTCACGGTATTCCTTTTGGCGCTACCACCGTTGCTGCCAGTACTGTGGCCATCGATGTGGTTCCGTCATCACGCCGCGGTGAGGCTATCGGTTATTACGGCCTGAGCAACAACCTTGCTATGGCATTAGGTCCCGCCCTGGCAATCGTTCTTTTGGGCGCTTTCAGCGGCAGTTACAAGGCTCTTTTCTGGGTTTCGCTTATCACTTCACTTATAGGTTTGCTGTTAGAACTGTCAATAAGAATGCCCCACAGGGATTATGTTCCCGAGAAAAAGGTTCTCTCATTGGACCGTTTCTTTCTGCTCAAAGGATGGCGGCAGGCTATCGGCATCGGATGTTTCTCATTCAGTTACGGGGTGGTCTCCACTTACGTGGCCATATATGGCAAGGAGGAGCTTGGAATCACCGGTGGAACGGGACTTTTTTTCGGACTCTGCGCCGCTGGTCTCATCATTTCACGTCTTACCGGTGCTCATGCCCTTCGTGAAAACAAGGTCTCCCGCAACGCCGCCATGGGCGTATCGGTCAGCATATTCGGATACCTGCTGTTTGCCGCCCTGCACAATCCCATAGGCTATTACGGCGCCGCACTTATAATAGGTCTGGGCAACGGTCACATGTACCCCGCTTTCCAGACCATGTTCATCAACCTGGCAGAGCACTCGCAGCGCGGCACCGCAAACTCCTCCATTCTGACCTCCTGGGATGCCGGCGTAGGCTTAGGCGTGCTCACAGGTGGCCTGTTTTCCGAGTACTACGGCTACCACAGCGCCTTCTGGGCCGCCTGGGCTGTCAATCTCTTCGGCCTCATCTTCTACTTCACCTCAATCCGCCGCCACTTCGAGTCCAACAAGCTGCGTTGACCATCTGAAAAATTCTTACACCATTGTTGCGGCTTACTAACCCTCCGAATACGCTCTAACCAGAGAAAATCTACTCCTTAGCTAGAGAATTTTTTTTCTCTAACCGGAGATTTTTTTCGCGCTGGTTAGAGCGCAAAATACGCAGTGCTTAACGACGGTAAAAAAAATCAACATTATCCAGGTGCTTTCACCAAAGCTTCTGTCTTTTACTGTAACACTGCAATTTGAAACTCTATATGTTTTCACGATCGGGGATGAGACGGCGGACAGCTAATACGTATCTTACGGAGCAGGTTCATTACCGGATGACCAATGAGCGAAACAACGAATGCCGTTATGATATATTATTGTAACATTTTTTGCATCTTTGCAGTCAGTAAGAATTTTTATAGGAATCAAATATATGGCTATCGGAAAATGGATTGGAGGTTTTTTGGGGTTGCTGCAGGGAGGGCCTCTCGGGGCTCTTGCCGGATTTGCCCTTGGTTCGCTGTTTGACACACTAACTGCAAAATCCGACCAAACGGCATATATCCCTGATGACAATATCCATAGGACAACCGAATCCGAAGGTCAGCGCAACGGTTTCCTGTTCTCGCTGATGGTCTTGTCGGCCGATGTCATTCAGGCGGACGGACGCATAATGCATAGTGAGATGGAATGTCTTCGTAACTTCCTGCGGAGTCAGTTCGGCAGTCAGGCAGTAACTGAGGGAGAGCAGATAATCCGCAGACTGTTTGAGCGAAGGAAACAGATGGGTGAAACCTGGTGGCGCAGTCAGATTGACGCATGCTGCCGTCAGATAGCCCAGGTCATGACAGTTGAACAGCGTCTGCAGCTTGTTTCATATTTAGTCCTGCTGGCCAAAGCCGACGGCACCGTCAGCCAGGACGAGATTCAGGCCATAAAGAACGATGCCGCAAACATGGGTATCGACCCCGCCAATGTAGATCAGATGACAGGTCTGGGAGGAAAGACACTTGATGATGCCTATAAGGTGCTGGGCATCTCCCCGGATGCTACCGATGAGGAGGTACGCACAGCCTACCGTCAGATGGCGCTCAAGCATCATCCGGACCGCGTGGCAACATTAGGTGAGGACGTCCGGAAGGCTGCCGAAAAGAAGTTCCAGGAGATAAACGATGCCAAGGACCGCATCTACAAGGCACGCGGCATTAAGAAGTAACCCCAAAATTGCAACGTTTTTGCAACGCTTTTTGTTTGGAATGACAGTATGTCCATGCGTACTTTTGTTCCAGAACAGAACAAAAACCCACAGATATGAAAAAGACACTGGTTTCATTAGCATTGCTGCTTTCAGCATCCGTTACCGCCTTTGCACAGAATAAGCCCAAGGCAGGTGAACTTATTTACGGTACCGTCACTGACAGCGAAGGGCCTCTGGCCGGAATCGTCGTCACTGAAAGGAATCACAATGACCGCATCATGGCTCAGACAACCACCGACATAAACGGTAATTTCTCGTTCCGGATGGTCAATCCCGACCACAGGATAATCATTACATACAAGGGGTATAATACCGTTGATACACCTGTCACCCGACAGTATCAGGAGATTGTCATGAGCAAGATTACACAATCTCCTGTCACTACTGTCGATGAGGCTCTTGCCGGGAGGATTGCCGGATGTTGCGGTATGTCTTATGGACACAATGAACCGATAATGGAAATGGACCACAGGCGTGTTAACAGTATATACATCCCGTTCACGAATGGCAACAGATACTACACGATTGATGACCTTTTCAACAACTGGTATCCCTCGTTCGGGAACAAATTTGCTTTCTGACCCTGAAAAAACACTGATTTATTTTGTAGTGACAGTGTAAAATACTAATTTTGCGCCCGATTAGTGCCGCAGAGGTTGGAAAAGTGTCTGCATAGAGGGCGGACCACCCCACGGAGAAACAGAATAAAAGCAAGATTTAATGTACGTTATTGCTGAAATTCAGGGACAGCAGTTCAAGATTGAACAGGGAATGAAGCTGTTCGTGCACCACATTCAGGACGTTGAGGCCGGTGCAAGCGTAGAGTTTGACAAGATCCTTCTGGCTGACAACGATGGTCAGGTTACCGTAGGTGCCCCCACCATTGACGGTGCAAAGGTAGTATGTGAGGTCAAGACCGCACTCGTTAAGGGTGACAAGGTCATTGTCTTCAAGAAGAGGAGAAGAAAAGGTTACCGTAAGCTCAACGGTCACCGCCAGCAGTTCACTGAGCTTCTGGTCAAGGAAGTAGTAGCATAACCCTAAAAACATTAGAAAGATATGGCACATAAAAAAGGTGTAGGTAGTTCTAAGAACGGCCGTGAGTCTGCCAGCAAGCGTCTGGGCGTTAAGATTTGGGGTGGACAGTATGCAAAAGCAGGTAACATCATAGTTCGTCAGCGCGGAACACAGCATCATCCGGGCGAGAACATCGGTATGGGTAAGGACCACACCCTGTTCGCTCTGGTGGACGGAACAGTACAGTTCAAGAAGGGCCGCAAGGACAGAAGCTATGTTTCAGTAATCCCCGTACAGGAGAAAGCTGAGGCCTGATAGACTTGACAACATTAAAAAGGCTCACATTAAGCGTGAGCCTTTTTTGTTCAACAACTATATAGTTAATTTCCCATGCTGACACTCAAACAGATTACCGAGCAGACCGAACAGGTTATTGCCGGTCTTAAGAAAAAGCATTTCAAGAATGCGGAAGAGGCTATCGCACAGGCTATCAGCCTGAATAACGACAGGAAGAAGGCCCAGGCCCAGCTTGATAACAATCTTGCAGAAGGTAAGGTTCTTGCCGCAAAGATTGGACAGGCCATGAAAGCCGGAAACAGGGAGGAAGCCGAGCTGGCAAAGGCAAAGGTTGCAGAGCTCAAGGCATTGGCTACAGAGCTTGAGACAAAGAAAGAACAGGCCGAGAAAGACCTGAACACACTGCTCTGCACAATCCCCAACATACCCTACCCCGAAGTTCCCGAGGGCACATCAGCCGAGGACAACTGGGTGGTCAAGTCAAACCTCAAGGAGTGTGTGATAGGACAGGATACAGTTGGCAACTGGACCTGTAACCCCGAGAACACCAATGCCAAGGTTCCTCACTGGGAACTTGCCAAGAAGTACAACCTGATTGACTTTGACCTGGGTGTCAAGATTACGGGCGCAGGATTCCCCGTGTATATAGGAAAAGGTGCACAGCTGCAGCGCGCACTCATCAACTTCTTCCTGGCCGAGGCTAACAAGGCCGGTTACACCGAGATCATGCCTCCCACAGTTGTAAATCCTGCATCGGGTTACGGCACAGGACAGCTCCCCGACAAGGAGGGCCAGATGTACCACTGCGAGGTTGATGACCTCTACCTGATTCCTACAGCCGAGGTTCCCGTCACCAATATCTACCGCGATGTTATCCTGGATGAGAAGCAGCTCCCCATCAAGAACTGCGCATATACCCAGTGCTTCCGTCGCGAGGCCGGATCTTACGGCAAGGACGTGCGCGGTCTGAACCGTCTGCATGAGTTCTCAAAGATTGAGATAGTACGCATTGATACCCCCGAGCACTCTGCCGAGAGCCACAAGGAGATGCTGGCACACGTGGAAGGCCTGCTCCAGAAACTGGAACTCCCCTACCGCATACTGCGTCTGTGCGGCGGTGACCAGAGCTTCACATCAGCCATCTGCTATGACTTTGAGGTCTATTCCGAGGCTCAGGGCCGCTGGCTTGAGGTATCGTCAGTATCCAACTTTGACACCTACCAGGCCAACCGCCTGAAATGCCGCTACCGCAAGGCCGGCGAGAAGAAAGCCGAGCTCTGCCACACCCTGAACGGTTCGGCACTGGCTCTTCCCCGCATAGTGGCTGCCATCCTGGAGGATAACCAGACTCCTGACGGAATCAGGATTCCTAAGGCGCTGGTTCCCTACACAGGATTTGAAATGATTGACTAAAGGGCGGCGCGGATTCTGACCAGTTTGGTTAGCAACCCTTCCAACAAGTCTAGCGGAAGCATGTTGGCTCCGTCGCTCTTGGCCTGGGCGGGATTCTCATGGGTTTCCATAAATAGACCGTCAGCTCCTACGGCTACCGCTGCCTTGGAAATGGTCTCTATAAGTTCGGGCTGGCCGCCGGTAACTCCACTGGTCTGGTTGGGACGCTGCAGCGAGTGGGTGCAATCCACCACCACCGGATAACCAGACTTCTGCATCTCGGGGATTCCGCGGAAATCGACCACCAAGTCCTGATAGCCGAATGTGGTGCCGCGCTCTGTCAGCATGATATTCCTATTACCGGCATCTACAACCTTCTGTGCCGCAAACTGCATGGCATCGGGAGCCAGGAACTGGCCTTTCTTGATGTTTACCGTCTTACCGGTACGGGCTGCAGCTACCAGCAGGTCGGTCTGGCGGCACAGGAACGCCGGAATCTGGAGTATATCCACATATTCCGCCGCCATAGCAGCGTCCTCTTCACGGTGAATGTCGGTCACCACAGGGATTCCGAACTCGCTGCGTACGCGCCCGAGTATCCTGAGCGCCTTTTCATCGCCTATTCCGGTGAATGAGTCTATGCGCGAGCGGTTGGCTTTCCTGAACGAACCCTTGAACGCGTAAGGGATATCAAGACGTGATGTGATATCGACACACTTCTCTGCTATGCGGAGGGCCATATCCTCGCCCTCGATAACGCAAGGGCCGGCCAGCAGGAAGAAATTCGGGGAGTCTTTAAACAGAGCCATGGGGTAAAGGTGGAATTATGAAGTTTATGACTGCCGGCTCAAGTGAAATCTTGAGCGGGAAAGTATGGTTCAGGGTGCGGCCGTCTATACAGGTAAGGGTGCCGTCGGCCTGAAGGATCTCAATCTGTTTGGTGCGATAGGGACGTACCTGTTCGTGATTGAGGAACTGGTTATGCAGAATCATGTATAGCCCGCGTATTGTCTGCCATATTTTCGGCCTATACACAACCGAGAGGTCCAGCCATCCGTTATAGGGAACAGCACTCGGGGTCATACCGTAACCGCGAGAGTTGCCTATGCAGATAGTCATGATCCTGTCATTTATCTCCTCACTGTTCACTTTGATACGCATCTTGTACTGCTTGCGCTCCTTGAAGAGGCTGAAGATAGCCAACAGATATGCAGGATTCTTCCTCCCGAACCGCTTACAGATATCGGACAGGCGTATGGCCTGTGCGCCCAGACCTATGTTCACAGCCATAAGGAAGTAACGCACGCGCTCCGCCCCATCCTCCTGATATGAGCAGTAACCCACATCAATCTTTTTGGTACGGTGCTCTATGATGTTATGTATGGCCTGCTTGTATTTGTCAACATCAAGCCCCCAGAAACTGGCGAAGTCATTGCCTATGCCGTTGGGCACAATACCCAGCCTGATGTTCTGACGAATCTCACGCGGAGACAGCATAATGGCATTGATGGCATCATTGAGAGCCTCGTCACCGCCTACAATCACTATTGTCTGGTGTCCGCTGTCAATCAGCATACGTGTGATACGCTCAATGGAACCCTCTCCTCCGGACTGCACCACATCATACTCCACCTCACGGAAATCCAGATATTCCTTGATCTGTCCCCAACGCTTGAACGTGTTGCTCACGCCAGCCCGAGGCACATATACAATTCCCCATCTCTCCTCTTCCACGCTCATGGTCAATTCTCCATTAGTTTGACAATACGGTTAACCTTCTCCTCCATAGACCATCCATACGGTATCCACTCTATCCTTATTCCCCTGCGCTCCATACCCCGGAACCAGGTCATCTGCCGCTTGGCGAACTGGTGTATGGCCACCTCCAGTTCCTTGACAAGATACTTATATTCCAGTTGTCCTGTCACATACAGCGTGACATACTTGTATTCAAGGCCATAGTATATGAGGTCCCCGGCCGGGATACCACGCTCCAGCAGTCCCTTCACCTCATCAATCATCCCCTCCTGAAGACGTCGTTCCAGACGGCTGCTGATAAGCTCACGCCTGAGGTCACGGCTTATGTCAACACCTATGTTAAGGCTCTTCAGCTGCGGGAAGGCGCCGGCCTCCACGGGCGTGTTGCGGTAACACTCCTCTATCTCTATGGCACGGATGGCACGTTTGGTGGTATCCACATCGGTAGTGTTGTGCAGGGTCTTGTACCCATTGAGTATCTCCGTCAGTTCTGAAAGCGTCTTACCTTCCAGAGATTTACGCAGTTCAGGATTCTCCGGTACAGGAATAAGACGATATCCCCGCAGGACAGATTCCAGATAGAGACCCGTTCCACCGCACATTATTGGCAGAGCGCCCCGCTCCGTAACTCCACGGTATGCCTTCAGGAAATCACCCTGGAACTCATATACGTTATATTTGGAGCCAGGTTCGGCTATATCGATAAGGTGATACGGAATGCGATGACCGCCAATCTCATAGTCAGCCAGGTCCTTGCCCGTACCAATGTCCATACCGCGATATACCTGACGGCTGTCAGCGCTCAGGATCTCTCCCCCCATGCGGTCAGCCAGTGCCACAGCCAGCCGGGTTTTGCCGCAGGCCGTGGGTCCGAGCACAGTTATCAGGTCATATCTTGCCATATACAGGTGCGAAGGTAAAAAAAAATCCCCGCACTCGTGCGAGGATTCTTTATAAACACTTTGTTTGGATTACTTAGTGATGACGCGGGCCATTTCACAAACCTTGTTGCTGTAACCCCACTCGTTGTCATACCATGCGCAAACCTTAACGAAGGTAGGATCAAGCTGGATACCAGCCTTAACGTCAAAGATAGAGGTATGAGGATCGTTGCGGAAATCAGTTGAAACGACAGCCTCATCGGTGTAACCCAGGATACCCTTGAGCTCGCCCTCGGAAGCCTCCTTCATGGCAGCGCATATCTCATCGTATGTGCAGGGCTTCTCAAGCTCAGCAGTCAGGTCAACGAATGATACGTCTGATGTGGGAACGCGGAGAGACATACCGGTCAGACGGCCGTTCAGAACGGGCAGAACCTTACCGACAGCCTTGGCAGCACCTGTTGAAGAAGGAATGATGTTCTCCAGGATACC
>DBYG01000043.1:0-14052 GCA_002310175.1 Bacteroidales bacterium UBA1192 | reverse complement strand
GTCTTCTGGGTAGCGGTAGCAGCGTGAACGGTTGTCATAAGGCCGCGCTTGATACCGAACTTGTCATTCAGGACCTTGCTGATAGGAGCAAGGCAGTTGGTGGTGCATGATGCATTGGAGATGATGGTCTGACCAGCGTAAGTCTTGTCATTGACACCATAGACGAACATAGGAGTAGCGTCCTTTGAAGGAGCAGACATGATAACCTTCTTGGCACCGGCCTTGATGTGAGCCTCAGCCAGCTCAGCGGTCAGGAAGAAACCTGTTGACTCAACAACTACGTCAACGCCCAGAGCGCCCCAGGTGATGTTGATAGGATCCTTCTCAGCGAAGACCTGGATCTTGTTGCCGTCAACTATCATGTAGTTACCCTCAACCTTGATGTCGTGGTTGAACTGGCCATGAACTGAATCATACTTCAGCATGTAAGCCAGATAGTCAGGATCCAGAAGATCATTGATACCTACGACCTGAATGTCGCCTGCGAAGTTCTCAACGGCAGCACGGAAAACCATGCGTCCGATACGGCCGAAACCGTTAATACCGAGTTTGATCATTGTGTTTGATTTAGGTTGTTTGATATATTGAAATTCTCTTTCTCCTTAAAAACGGCGCAAAATTAAGAATTTCTTTTTACTTTCGCGCACAATTTCAAAAGTATAAAGGTTAAAACAGTTTAAGAGAAATCATGGGTTTATTTAACAGGAATAAAAGTGATGAGCCTCAGAATATAGGTGGTCTTGAAGATTTCATGACTCTCATACGCGTCTATATGCAATCTGAAATAGCCGGAAACATGGGTATAACCAACATAAATATGCTTCCGGACCTGGCCACATTCAAGAGAGGACTCAAGATACAGACCCAGGGCAACAAGCTCGGTATAGCCGAGAAGGCCCGCTGCAGGAAGATGCTTTCCCAGATGTACGAGCTCTCTGACTTGTTCTTCAAGGAACTGGACACATGCATACGCAAGAACTGCCGTAACGTGAACATGCTCCAACCCTTCATGTTCCAGTTCCAGGGATTCAGCTCTGACCTGATGATGCAGGTGGGCACCATACTCAAATGGAGGTTCCGCGTCCCGCGTTTCCTCAAGAACGCCCTCAGGACCATGACCAGTGACGCCGTTCACAAGATCATGACCAACAACAGCTGGAAGGACGAGGCCAGTTACAAGACTGTCTATAACATACGCCAGTACCAGCAGCACCTTGGCCTGACTGAGGATTGGATGACAGAGTACGCATTCAGGATGATCACCCTGGCCAAGAAAGAGCCCCGCAGGAAGGAGGACCTTGAGGCAGCCCGCGAGATGCTCAGAAAGAGAGGATAAACCGTATCGTCAGGAAATACACCTTATAAAAAAAGGTCTATTCTTGATGATAAACGTTTTTTTCCTTACCTTTGTAAAAGCAAAATTCAGGGCCGGCCGTTATGACTGACGATGATTCCAAACTGATAGAACAGTTCGAGGTTAAGATCAGGAAACTGATGGACCTCTACAATGACATCAAGCTCAGGAACTCCCAGCTTGTCCAAGAGATTGAGGCCAGGAACGGGGAGATCCGGCAGTTGAGAGAGGAGCTCTCCTCCCTCAGGGAATCATACCTGAATCTTAAACAGTCCAAGGTGCTCGAGGTTTCAGGGCATGACATTGACGCCACAAAACGCAGGGTATCCGGACTGGTGCGTGAGATTGACCATTGCATAGAATTATTGAATATCTGAACCGATAATCTATGGATGATTTGTTTGAGATAAAACTCAGGGTAGGCGGTCTCTATTATCCGCTCAAGATAAAGAGGAAGGACGAGTACATGTACCGTGAGGCCGCCCGTCGTATCAATGATAAGCTCAACAGGTATCGCGAGCGTTACCCGCAGCTGAGCGATGAAAAATACTATGTCATGGCCGCCATCCATATTTCGATGGTGAACATCATGTGGGAAAGTTTCAATGACACGACACCCTACAGGGACAAGATACGTCAGCTTGACGAACAGCTGGAATCGTTCCTGAGCAGTGAACCGGAGCCGGTGCAACGGCCCGAATGATCCCGGACATACATCAGGGTTAAGGTTATTCCGCGCACTTATTCTGAAGGAAAGGTGGCCTCCCAGCCTCTCCGTATCAGGGAAGTGCGTTTTATTATATACATATACGGGAGAACATGACACAATATGGAATACATATTTCTGTTTATCGGACTCGTGGCAGGTGCAGTCATCGCCTGGTTCCTGTCCAACAGCAAACTTAACAAGAGAGTGCAAGCCCGCCTGCAGGAGGCGGAAAGTCAGGCCGAAGCCATCAAGCGTGACAAACTTCTTGAAGTGAAGGAGAAATTCCTTAACAAGAAAGCCGAGCTTGAGAAAGAGGTGCAGCAGCGTGACCAGAAACTGCAGCAGAACGAGAACCGCCTGCGCCAGAAAGAGATGCAGCTCAACCAGCGTCATGAGGACCTCCAGCGCAAGCATCAGGAAGCGGATGCTGTACGTGACAATCTGGAGGTACAGCTCTCACTGCTCAATGACAAGAAAGAGGAACTTGAAAAACTCCAGCACCAGGAACGCGAGAAACTCGAGATGATAAGCGGACTCTCCGCTGATGATGCCAAGAACCGGCTTATCGAATCACTTAAGGAGGAGGCCAAGACTGAGGCCGCATCATACATCAATGACATCATGGATGACGCCAAGATGACCGCCAACAAGGAGGCCAAGAAGATAGTCATCCAGACCATCCAGCGTATAGGCACTGAGACAGCCATTGAGAACTCCGTATCGGTGTTCCACATAGAGAATGATGAGATGAAAGGCCGCATCATAGGACGCGAGGGCCGTAACATCCGCGCGCTTGAGTCTGCCTGTGGCGTTGAGATAGTGGTGGATGACACCCCTGAGGCTATCGTCATCTCCGCATTTGACCCTGTACGTCGTGAGATTGCCCGCCTCGCACTGCACCAGCTTGTGGCCGACGGCCGCATCCACCCCGCACGCATTGAGGAAGTGGTGACCAAAGTCCGCAAGCAGGTGGAGGATGAGATCATAGAGACCGGAAAGCGCACCACCATTGATCTGGGCATACATGGCCTGCATCCGGAGCTCATACGCATCATTGGCAAGATGAAGTACCGCTCATCATACGGCCAGAACCTGCTCCAGCATGCCCGTGAAACCGCCAACCTGTGCGCCGTTATGGCATCGGAACTGGGACTCAACCCCAAGAAGGCCAAACGCGCGGGACTGCTGCATGACATAGGCAAGGTGCCCGATGAGGAGACTGAGATGGCACATGCCGAATACGGAATGCACATAGCCGAGCGCTACAAGGAGAAACCAGACATCTGCAACGCCATAGGTGCCCATCATGACGAGATAGAGATGACCAGCCTCATAGCTCCCATAGTACAGATATGTGACGCCATCTCAGGAGCCCGTCCGGGAGCCCGCCGCGAGATTGTGGAGGCCTACATCAAACGTTTGAACGACCTTGAGAAGATAGCCCTCTCCTATCCCGGTGTAACCAAGACCTACGCCATACAGGCCGGCCGTGAGCTGCGCGTGATTGTGGGGGCGGACAAGATTGATGACAAGCAGACAGAGCAGCTCTCTGCCGAGATAGCTCAAAAGATACAGAATGAGATGACCTATCCCGGTCAGGTCAAGATAACGGTAATACGTGAAACCCGCGCGGTCAATTACGCACGATAAAACATTAATGGAATGAAGAGACAGTCCATACGGTTGCTCACAGCGGTAGCCGCTCTTCTTGCCGCCAATAACGCCAAAGCCGATTCCCCCGTGGAGCCGGCTTTGGTCATAAACGAGATCATGACGGCCAATATAGACATGTTCCTGGACCCGTCACTGAACTACGGAAGCTGGATAGAGCTGTTCAACCCCACAGATGCCGACATCAACATAAGCGGCTGGTACCTGAGCGATGACCCTGCTGACCTGCAGCAATTTCCGTTAGGCAGCCGCAAACGCATCGTTCCGGCCCACGGGTTCCTCAATCTCTGGATGGGTCATGTGGATGACTACTGCCTTGACCAGCTTGATTTCAGTCTCAGGAATGAAGGCGGCAGCATAACACTGTCCGATACAGAAGGCAATCCTGTTTCCGAGGTATGGTATCCGCAATCTCTGCCCCGCATCAGCTGGGCCCGCACTGAGGACGGGGGTGAGGACTGGAGCTATACAGGCTATCCCACTCCTGAGACCACCAATGCCACAAGCCTGTTTGCATCGGAGCAGCTTGACCCGCCTGTGGTGGATACTGACTCGCATCTCTTCAGCACCAAATTCAGCATAAACATTGAGATCCCTGAAGGTGCCGTATTATACTATACACTAAACGGTACCACGCCCACTCCTGACAATCCGTCATCCAAGATATGTGAAGGTACCCACACAGTTCTCTCCACCAAGGTGATACGCTTCAGGCTCTACCGGGACGGATATCTGCCCAGTCAGGTGGTTACCCGCTCCTATATCAAGACCACCAATGACTACAAGATTCCAGTAGTATCCATCGTAACCGCCAATGACAACCTTTACAGCACAGAGTATGGTCTGTGGGCAAAAGGCCCCAACGGCAAGTCCGGCAACGGACAGGAGGACCTGTGCAACTGGAACCGCGAATGGGACCGCCCCGTCAATGTGGAAATCATTGACGAGCAGGGCCGGATGATCATAAACCAAGAGGCGGAGCTCTGTCCTTCAGGACGTTACAGCCGCGCGTATGACCCGCGTCCCTTCAAGCTGGAAGCCAAGAAGAAATTCGGGTACGAGACATTCTTCCCCTTCACACCTTTTCAGGACAAGCCCTACAACAAGTACAAGGCCCTTAAAATGCGCAACGGCGGCAACAAGAACCAGACCCGTTTCCAGGATGCCGCCCTGCATGAGATCATACTCCGCTCCGGCCTTAACCTGGACTGCCAGTCATACCAGCCCGTACACCATTATATAAACGGCGTTTATAAAGGTGTCATAAACCTGCGTGAGCCCAACAACAAGGACTACGCATTCGCCAACTACGGTTATGATGAGGATGAGCTGGATTTCTTCAAGGTGGACCACAGGCTCGGCAACGGAGGATACGCACAGGTGAAAGGCACAAGTGACGCATGGGACGAATGGTTCACTCTGGCCAAGAACGCCAGTAATCCCGAATCCTACAGTAGGATATGTGAGCTTGTGGATATAGAGGAGTTTGCCAATTATCTGGCTGTAGAGTTCTTTCTCTACAACTGGGACTGGCCCCGCAACAATGTAAAGGCATTCCGCCACAGGACGGATGGCGGACGTTTCCGTTTCATAATGTTTGACCTGGATTACGCATTCGGATTCGATAACACCCCGGGCAGCACCAATCCCTTCACATTCTTCGATTCGGAGGAGTACTACAGTGCGGCCGATGGAGGCGGCTACAAGACAGTCATGGTGACACTCATCCACAATATGCTCAAGAACAGCACATTCAGGAAGATATTCATAGACAGCTTCACCATTGTGGCCGGATCGGTCTTTGAACCGGAACGCAGCAAGGCCATAGTGGATGAACTGGCCGCACGTGCCAAACAGGAGATGTCATTCTACAACGAATCCCCCATGAGTGACGCCAACAAGATAAACAACGCCATAACCAGCTCATACATAAGCGGCAAGATAACCCAGCTCTCCGGCTGGTCATACGCCAAGCTCAGCAACGTCAAGAAGGCCAGGAAAACCATCTACTCCAATATCCCCGACGCCAGGCTCACCATCAACGATCTGCCCATACCCACCGGTCATTTTGACGGGCAGCTCTTCATGCCCGCCACAGTCAAGGCCCAAGCCCCCAGCGGCTACAAGTTCGAGGCCTGGAGGGACAAGGAAGGTTTCCTTGTGTCAAGGCTTCCGGACTACACCGTGAACAATTTCACACAGACACTTGTGGCCACATTCGTTCCGGACTCTGCCCAAGCCCTGTTACAGCACCCCTTGCGTATCAATGAACTCAGCGCAGACAACAGCCTCTACATGAATGACAACTACAGGAAAACTGATTGGATTGAGATATACAACACCACATCGGAAGAGGTTGACGCAGGAGGATTCCTAATTTCTGATGACACTGTCATCCCCGACAAGTATGTCATTCCAGAGGGCTCTCTCATCCCCGCGCACGGATTCCTGACCGTATGGTGTGATGATACTGACACCGATACCGCCAGGTCCACGCTGCACGCCCCCTTCAAGCTCAAGAAAAGCAACGGGACAGTAATGCTGTCCGCGCCTGACCTCAGCTGGTCCGACACCCTGAGCTACGGTCCGCATGAAGGTTATCAGAGCATAGGACTCTATCCTGACGGCGGTAACAGCTCATACGTCATGAACCGCCCCAGCCTGGAAAAGCCCAACAAGCTCAACACGTTTGACAGCATAGACCGTGAGACAGTCATCACCACTGTCAAGGGCATAACTGCAGAGAAGCGTAACGATGAAACCATCTACAACCTGTTCGGCCAGCCGGTCACTGTACCTCAGCCCGGACACATTTACATAATCGGGCACAGGAAGGTACTGTACTGAACTTCCTGTGCTCCGCTTTCTTTCCACTGGAAAAGGACTGTATCTACTGTTGGAAGAAAAGTCTCATCCATTCCGCCGGGATTTTCTTCTGGATATACTGCTTGAGCCTGCCGGCATAACTCGACGAACGGTTCACCAGTCCCATGGCCAGTCTCCAGTCAACCCCGAGATAGCGGTATATGCAGTATGATATCTCGGTGTCCGAGAGCGACGGTGCCTCACGCCTCATCATATCAATCACCTTCTCGAAATAAAGCTCCATATCATGCCTTATGACCGCCTGTTCCGAATATGCAGGCTCGCGGTCATCGGCAGCAAGCTCCGCCAGCAGGTTGTAGCCGTAGCTGTCCCGGAACACCCTCTGGGACGATACGAGGGCCTCCTCCAGATTATCCATCCCTATATCCTTCTGTATCCTGCGCCGCACCATCGAGTCACGCAGACGGTCATACTCGCGCCTGCGCCGTGTTTCATTATACAGATACGCCAGTATCAGCCCCAGCCCCACAATCAATATGGTAGAGCAGGTAATGATTATATAGCGCTTGCGCACCTCCTTCCTGCGCAGCTCATACACCTCAAGGTTATGCCGCAGATGGATGACCGTTATCGAGTCCTGCCCGTACCGCTCGTTCTGCCGGACCAGACAATCCTTGTAATGCTCCATGTAAGAGAGAGCCTCATCATCACGCCCCATCTTAAGCGACAGCTCCGGCAGACGGCTGTAGTTGTTACTCTCCGTACTCAGCTCCAGGTCACATCCCAGTGACTTGCGGTAATAGAAATAAGCCGAATCATACTGTCCGGCGGCATAGAAAGCATCGGCCTTGATGCTGTAACCCGCTCCTGACACAAAATCCACCCCGTCTATGTAGCGGTTCACATAACTGAGCGCGCTATCGGTGTTCCCGTAGTGGTGAAGCTGTATCTTGGACAGCTGCAGGTAAGCCTCCGTGCACAGCAGCGGGGATAGGAACCTGTTGTCCGACAGCCGACGGAACGCCCTCTCCGCCCTCTCGAAACGCCTCTCATACAGGTCCAGCAGCGCCAGGTTATACTCGCAGTAGGCCATAGTGACGGAGTCCTTCATTGTGCGGGTATTCTCAAGACAGGCATTCAGCATACGGCCCGCCTCAGCATACATGTGCCGCTGCAGATACTGCTTGCCCAGATTATGCTCACAAATCAGATAATACCTTACCAGTGTGTCCGGGAACAGGTCCTTGGCCGTGAGATAGGCGTTTATCGCTCCCAGGTCATCATCGGTAAGGGACAGCACGCACCCACGGCTGTACCAGGCCATAGCCGCATGATAGTCCTTCTTGCGGTTCCCGTAATAGTCTGTGGCCTCACGTATAAGCCGGTCATCGGGAATATCCTTGTAGTTCTTGTAATCCGCCTGGGTACGCAGGATGGCGTACAGCGCCCGTCCTTTCCTGCCGTCAGGCATCGGAACGGTACTGAGGAGCGAGTCAGCACGCGCAGGGTCAGTCTCCAGCAGACGCTCCACCTCCGCCAGCCTGCCGTTGGAGCCGCCGCAAGACATGAGCGCAGCAACATAAACCAGCATCACTGTCACAATGTAACAGTATCCGTTTCCACGTACTTTCATCATTCCGCCCTCAGATGTTCATAGATTCACCTCACCAGAACCTTGCTCACACTGCCGTCAGGAGCCTTGATAATATGCAGGCCGGGACGGTCAGCGGGAATATTACGGAACACACATATATTACTACACAGATTGGAATCATCACATATCAAGTGTGTTGTTGACCCATTTCTCATCCATCATGTTTGCCTTCAGTCCTCCGGTAACACTGTTCAGCACCTCTTCCAGGTCAAAGGTCAGGGAATACTTGTACATCCTGTACACTTCCAAATCCTTGGAATATAGTGCCAGGACATTTCCGTCAGGATCCTCGTAATCAATGTTTATCCAGCAGGGGGTCCAGCATTCATTGTTCATGCCATAATCATCACGGCCGAAAGGAATGGAAGGCATTTCAAGTTCAACATCCATACTGTTTGAAGAGTTGGTCAGCGTGAATATACGCTCCCCGTTCTTGACAGCGGCCGCATAGCTGTTAATCGTATAGCTACCATGATAGATATGGACCTTACCCTCTTTGAGGTTCTCAACAGTAACAGCCAGACCGAACATGCAGCTGTACAGATTAATATCAAGAGTCACATCCTCCTCGGCAGTGAAATAAGGTTTTCCGCCACTGAACAAAGGGACATCGCTGAAATACTTGTTTGCGGGTTCGCCTTTCCTTTGGGCTATACCAGAACCTGCTGCGCCTATATCAACAGACTTGCCATAGTATATGTCATGTCCCAACTGCGGAGCGTGGTAGCCAAGAACCAGTTCACCATTATTAAACGGTGCGCCATAGTAACCATCCTCATTCTCAATGATATCCTTAGCGTCAGGGACATAAACCACATTTATATCGTATATATTTCCCTTAATCAGCTTGAATGACTGGCTTGACAGATCATCTGTAAGCCAGCAGGCGTATGTGTCAAAGAAAGTATATGGACCACGGTTTCTTATCTGTACACCGTAAAGTCCCTCACCGGGAGCGGACTTGGTTATGGGTGAAGCGGAGAATTCCAGATTGTTAGCCTGGAAACGGACCTCGACATACTCCTCGGACTGAGGACGTACGCCTTTATCATTATCGCACGAGACGAGCGAAAAGGACACCGCTGCTACAGCGGACATCACCAGAAACAACTTTTTCATAATTTTTGTTTTTAAAAGGTTAGAGTTCTTGTTATGGAAGCCATACTTTTCAGGCTTGGTTTCCGAGTGTAAAATTATTGGTTATGCCAACGGTTCCGTGTGCTTTTTTGTGCTATTTTCAGGATTTCGCCCCTATATAGCGGATTTCACCACATTTCTCATCATCTGGAGAGGATCAGGGCTTTTTTCATCCTTCCGTCCGGCATACGGATTATATGGAGGCCGGGAGCATCGGGCGCCACCGGACGGCCGTCTGTCCCGTAATGAACCGACTCATACACTTCATGATGGTCAGTATCAATGCTTTCAAATCCGGTCTTTATTATCTCCAGTCCTGTTCCGCAGCCAAGGAACGCTGTAGGAGCTATCTCCGGATTACCCTCTATTACTATCCGTTTCAAGCCTGTGCAGCCGTAGAACGCGTACTCGTCAATAAGCTCAACACTGGCAGGAATCACTATTTCCGTCAGTCCCGTGCATTCATAGAAGGCGCTATGGCCTATGGTATCCACTCCATCGGGGATTATCACATTGTCAAGACGGATACACCCATAGAACAATGCGTCAGGAATGTTCTCCACTCCGGAAGGCAAGACAATGGTATTCAGCCCTATGCAGCCTGCGAAACTGCCGTAACCAAGTTTGGTCACACTCTCAGGGATAGTGACTGACTCCAGTTCACGGCAACCCATAAATGCGTAATAGTCTATTCCGGACACTGTGTATGTGGTATTATCAAACATGACAGATTCCGGAATGGTGATATTTCCGCGATAGAAAGCGGAGCCTTCAGAATCATGCACGCCATCTGGAACCGCTGACCGGTCTCTGCCAATGGCACGCAAGGGCGAGCGAGGCTGCAAGCCACCCGTTATGGGGTCGCGTGGAGTGAGCGGGCCGTCAAAACCGAAGATTCCACGGAATTTCTCGCGGCTGACCTCACGGGCTGCCACAAAAGCTGCTCCATGATACAGGTTGACATAGATGGAATCATTACCCAAATCAGTATCATACCCTCCGGAAACGTAACCTTCCATGTTATTGAAGTGTTTCCACAGCATGGAGTTCAGGTAATCACTGACCGCATTCTCAGGTACACTCAGCAGGGCATTCTCAAACACATTCCTGCTGAATATGGTTTGACACATCGCCTCGGTAAGGGAATCCCGGACTGCGGGGGACAGATCCAGTTCCTCCAGCTTATCCTCAGGAGTAAAATCCGCCGAGGGACCGGCAAGACTCACGAGTTCCAGAGAGAGGCAGTCTATCCATGCTCCATGAGAATATTTTTTTGCATTGCTGTTCAAAACGTAAGACTGGACTTCCACAGTAACAATCTGTCTTTCGCCTTCTTTTTTCATATCACCGAGATAGAGGCGTGCCACATCAAGGGTCATGATGGAGTCACCGTCCATAACGAATGTAAAACTCTTCCTGCTGTTTGAAGGATCCTTCCTTGTGTAGGACTGTTTCACACCGTCTTTATCAGTATATTTGACAGTTACAGCAAGGATGGCGGGCTTGACATCCTCTGCGTTATCCACACCCTCAACCTCAGGAAACAGTTTGTTAGGAACAGCCTTCACCTTAACGTCATACCATCCGGGTATGGCATAATCAAGCTGAAAAGATATTTTCCAGTTAAACGCACCATCCTCAATGAAGTATGATGCGTAGCCTCCCGATGCACCCTCCATCGGGACAGTACGGTCAAGCTTTACCACCTTAGACAGCGACTGATCCCAATCCTCAGCCTCGACATTGGCAGATAGGGAAACCACAGTATTGGAATTGATTTCTGGAGGTGTTTCTCCGGACAGGACTATCCTCTCTATACTGTCACAACCGGCAAATGCATATTCCCCTATGACAGGACTTCCCTCAATCACGACTTCCTTGAGGTTGGTGCAGCCACAAAAAGCCGATGTACCTATGTACTTTACGCTCTCTGGAATATAAAGGGATTCCATTCTTTCCAGCATGTAGCTTTTTAATAACCACTCTGAACTATACTGGAAGAAATCCGGAATGCTGTCTATATCAGACCCTATCATAAATCTGAACTGGCCATTCTCCGGCAAACTTAATATATCTACAGGAAAAGAGTGAATATACTCAATTCCTTTTTTATAAATAGTGATTTCACCTTGTACGTAACGGATATGGTTCCTGTGTTCAAACAGGTTCAGATTTATTGTATCAGGCTTGCCAACCATTGGAGCCAATGCAGTCTGTGCGATGAAAAACAGACTTTCTATATTCTGATTCTCCACGCTCTCAGGTATGGTCAGGTATTTAAGATTATTGCAATGCTCTATCATACCGTTACCTAAACTCTTCACTCCCTCGGGTATATTCAGTTCCCTCAGGCTACTGCATCCAGAAAATGCGAACTTGCCTATGCTGTTGACAGAATTCCCTATCACTATCTCCTTTAAGGCAGAACAACCTTCAAAGGCATATTCAGGTATTGTCTCTACCTGATCCGGTATTTTCATATTTGTAATTGAAGAACACCCGGAAAAAGCGTACGGCTCTATAATTCTTACTGAACCGGGTAACTGAACAGTCTCAATGGAAGGACTGTTATAGAACATATACCTGGGTAATACCGTTGTTTGTCCTGATATACTCACATTTTTCAAAGACGGGCAGGCAGACATGCAATATGGTTCAAAATTAATCACGCTCTCCGGAAAAGTGAGGCTGACCAGATTGTCACAACCGTAGAAAGCATAACAGTCCACTCCAACCACCTTATATACAGTATCCTCAGTTATCACTTCCCCAGGAATTTCTATTTCACCACTATATGATGCTTCAACATCTCTTACGAATACACTCTGCGCCGAAACATAAAGGCCGTCTTCATGAATAGTATAGAATATATTATCTTTCTCAATATCAAATTGGTATGCCGCACCATTATCGGAAATGGAACCATAAACAATATTGAACCCGTAACCGAAACCCGGATCTATTGCCTTGCACATTCCGCTTTCATAAAAGAGGCTGGAGCAAACCAGCGCATCACCAACTGAGTTGTTGTTGCATCTCAGCTCATACCAGCGGTCAAAACCAAAATAACCAATGAACTCAACACCTAACTCTTCAGCCAGTTCCTTGGCCTCTTCTACTGTAACATCATCTTCCAAATCTATATAAAAGTCTCCCGGTATCACCATCGGTGCATCTTTTCCTACAACACGAATCACATTGGTTACATTCTCCTCATTACGTAGGGATTGATAAATTCTCCTATACTCCGAAGGTCTGACCGTATATACACACTCTATCGAACTGTCAGAAAGCTGAACCGGTCCCAACTTGTCAGCCCCGACAACACCTCCAGGTTTCAGTCCATATTTGTTCTCAAGATATTTTCCGGTTTCAGTCTTAATGTATTTGACTATAAGTACACTCTCATTAATGTCCAAATGCCGTTTTTCACCACGATAATAGTAATAGTCAATATCATCTATATGGATTAAATCAATTGCTATATAAGAAGACATCAGGGTTACAGCGGAGAGAACTAAAAACAACTTTCTCATAATCTTGATTGTTTTTTGAGGTTATAAACGATTCTGCTATTTAACTGTGGAAACAAGTTTTGTGGACTGGTTTCCGAGTGTAAAATTATTGGTTATTTCACCGGTTCCGTGTGCTTTTTTGTGCTATTTTCAGGATTTCACCCCTATATAGCGGATTTCGCCCCATAATCGCCTGATTTAACATTTTTTCACCACAAATTACAGTGCAGCAAGACTCATTATGTCACTTTATGAAAACCTCACTGTACGCCCGCTCGAACGATGACCGGAGTCTCGTCCTGTCGCTGATTATCTCCCGCAGGCGGGCAAGCCCTTCGGCGTTCCTGGACTCCGGGATATAGAGTTTCAGGTAGCCTCCGGAAGCGTATTTCTCCATCATGTGCCCGCAGAGACGTTCCCATTGGGACTCCTTGTCCAGCTCCGGATAGTGACGGGCTCCGTACTGGACCGTCCTCAGTATAATGGATTCCGGGATTATCTGGCGGTCGGATTCGGCAAGTATCCTGCCGTAGATGGAACGGGGTTCACTGGAAGCCGATGCCCTGTGGTCCTCCACCGCCTGCGCTATGGTCTCTATCTGCTCCGCGGTGAACCATCGGGACAGGCGGCTGTCATTCCTCACTATACGCCCGGATTCCAGATGATGGAACTCACGGCCGGCGGTAAGCCCTGTGTCATGATAGGCCGCGGCGGCATAGACCACATTCACATCCACGCTGTAGAACGCGGACAGGCGCAACGACTCCTCTATGACGGCAAGCGCATGAGTACGGTCATGTCCGGCATCGAAACTGTCATACATAGGGATTATCACACTCCCCACATACTCTTCCAGGCTCTTGTCAACTCCTGTATCCATAGCTGATAAGGTCTCTGATATTCCGTCCTTAAGGAATCATTTTAAAACGAAGATAATGGTTTTTTCTGATAAATATGTATTTTTGCGGCGGAACATGAGTTCCATCGTATCGATTACCGTTCACCTGGGGCTGTCTGGCTTTGACAGCGGGCAGGAATGGTACGTAAGCAGGCAGTGCTCTGTCAGTCCGCACTATAAAAAGACGGTCAAAAATTATCTGGCACAAACAATTATGCTCTTGCTGCCTGATTGAAGTATAGTAGATCAGCTTAATCACGGTACAAGGTGCTGTGACAAGACATCACC
>DBYG01000086.1:2432-2633 GCA_002310175.1 Bacteroidales bacterium UBA1192 | reverse complement strand
GCCGCACGTAAGGACCTCTTCTACGACCGCTTTGTCTCCGAGACTCCCAAGTCCCTCCTGATTGCCCCCTCCTGGGGAATCAAACCGCAGATTTTTAATCGGATGGTGTAAAAGTGACGCAAAGGGGTCGTTTAACAATGCGTCATTTTTGCAAGAGTGACGCAAAGGGAAACGACCCCTTTGCGTCGATTTTTAAGAAAC
>DBYG01000086.1:0-2311 GCA_002310175.1 Bacteroidales bacterium UBA1192 | reverse complement strand
AATACGGACTCCCATTGGGATATTCCGGTTTTGTTACGCAGGGTACGGCCATCGGAAGTATGTATAAAAACCTCTGTATCACAGGATTCTACATAGACTATCTCATGGAGAAGAAGCGTCACCTTTTTTCGGTCAGAGCAGAATGTTATGCCGCTTTCCATCTCAGGATGCTTTCTCATCAGCCATCGGTCCAGCAAATAACCTCCTACGGCTAAGACTGACACCATCAATGAAATGAACCAGATATTCATTACGCCGGTTCTGGGATAATTGAATCCTATACCGCGATATTGTGATGGACGTATTGCATAGCCTATTCTTAATATGTTATGTGCCAGAATAAGCAGGAGAAACTCCAGCAGGATAATTGCCAGAATTATGTAAACGGTATTTCGTATACCCTCACCTTTTTTCTTGAACGAGACTTTGGGCAGCATATATCTGGCAGCCAGGGCTCCGGGCAGGAACATGGTTCCTACAAAAAAAGCGTTGCTGAAAGACGTATGGTCAACGTATGATATGACTAATGCGCTTACCAGCACTGACAGGATCCAATATGCGACGTTCAGGTTTGTTCTCATAAGTTTGTATCGGCTTGTTGAATTACCGTTCACGAAGGTAGTGAATTGTTGCAGATCACATCAAAAAACGGCCTGTCAAATCCTCATATAATAGGATTGGAAGGCAAACAGAAGGATTTGACATACTCCCGATGGCCGAACAGAGGGATACAGCACCCCAAAAATTATGACGGTCATTATCAAACCGCATACCTTTGCATCAAACCTCAAAAACAAAAAAGTATGGAAGAAGAATTGATAGAAGAAATGGTCGACATTGAGAGACCCGGTCTGTTGGAGTATCTGCTACCCCAGTTACCGCCCACGGCATTAAGCGTACTCACCATATTATTGATAGCGGTGCTGCTCTGCGGTTGGAAGGCCCCCAGATGGGTCAAACCCATCGGTTCCATTGCGGTGGCTTTTGCTTTCCTTTCACACGCATGGCTTTACCTGACATACTGTCCGGATTTTCTACGTGCCGAAACCATCAGCCCTACAGTCACCTGGCCGGCTATTCAGATGAATAATTTCATCCTCTTGTACGGTTTGTTAATATTCCTGCTCTCCAGAATTATCGTCCTCATTCAGAAATCAAGAATATGAATAAAATGTATTACATATGGGAAGCCGCAAAAATCATGTTTACTTCCCTGTCAGTATTTGACACAACAATATATCTGTTACTGTTGTTGGCAACCGTCTATGTGGCCTGGAAAAAGCCCGGTAAGATCAGTGCTATCGGAAAAATCATCGTTGTTATGACTCTTTTCTGTGTCATTAAAGATGTAAATATCCTGCTCAATGAGGTATTTGTTAAGGATCCCTCATACTGTCTGCCCAGTCACGAGGTTTCAGAAATAATACACAGAATCAGGAGTGAGTTTCCGGAGTATAGGGAAGTGTCTTGGTCAAACTTTGAGCAAGTTATGGTTTATGATCTGGCTCGGGTTGCCGGATCTGTTGTGATTGGCTGTTTGACTTATATCATTAACAATATCATCTACATCATCCGCACTCCGCGAATTTGATTCTAAAAACGCCGCAAAGGGGTCGTTTCCTAATGCGTCACTTTTGCGTCAAAAGAATGCGGCGGGCAACCTCATCGGGATGATCCACCAGCAACTGCCCGTGATTCATTCCCTTGAACACCTCAACATGGGCCGATGGGCACAACCTAAGCAGATGCTCCGCCTGCGGCTTAGCCACGAACGACTCCTTGGTGCCGTACCAGAAGTGGATATCGGCCCCATAAATTGCCTCCAACTTATTGGTATAGACCGATTTGTAACCATCCAGCACGGATCGTCTACCGCCAAACGGGAATACCTTGCGGCACTCGTCAAGCAACACGTCAAAGTAGTGCGAGTGGAATACAAAACGCCAGAATCCGGTCCAGTGATAGCAGGTCCACACGTTGAAGCTCTGGTAATAGCGCAGAGGTCCCTCCAGCCAACGGGGCAGCGGCAACAGCGGGGCGGCATCCATGATTGCATGGTCAACCGTCACCTCATTACGCTCAAGCACGCGTGACAATATCTTGCCTCCCAGCGATAAGCCGTAGATGCAATCCACATGCCCGCCGCACTGAGTTCGGATAAAATCAATAACACGTCCGGCCTGCCCATCGACCGAATCAAAACGCGTGCATCGGCCCAGAGTAAAGCCGTCCACTTGGAAGACGTAAATCCGGTACTCCTCCTTAAGCAATTCTATCAACGGAAAGTATATCTGGTACGATACCCCCAGTC
>DBYG01000050.1:3608-3956 GCA_002310175.1 Bacteroidales bacterium UBA1192 | reverse complement strand
GATATGAATAGAAGGACTGTTTTACTGTTGTTGTTGACATCTTTTGCGTCTTGTACGGCGTGGGATGATTTCTTTAATAAGGATAAAATGAATGCCGATCCGGACTCATATGTGGACGGTAACGGACAGTTGTACAACATGGGTTTTGACCTCTGGTGTTATGAGGACGGTGATGCGGTGTTCTATGATTCACTTGCCACCGATGAACAGAAAAAGGTATGGGGATCGGCCAATTCAAGTACGGCATCATTCGGAAAACCTACATGCGTTCCGGACAGCGTGATGGTGGCAGTTGAGGGGCCGGGCAAGTATGCCGTCAAACTCAAGACGCAGCAAATAAACGCCCTG
>DBYG01000050.1:0-3503 GCA_002310175.1 Bacteroidales bacterium UBA1192 | reverse complement strand
TATGCCTGCTATATGCCCAAGACAATCAATGTAGCCAATGATCCGTATAAGGATAAGAAGGGGACCCTTGACAACGGTCATGTGGCCGTGTATCTGACCGATTGGGACAAACAGTTTACGGTCGATCCTGGCAAAGGCAGGTTTGTGGACCCCGAGGACGAACATATCATCGGTTATGGCATCATAACCTTTGACAGTATCATGAACGGATATGAAAAGTTTACCATCCCAATTGAGTATTACAATGACCGTACTCCCAGGTACGTGGTGGTAGTGGGCTCTTCAAGTTCATTCGGTGATTATTTTACGGGCGGCGAGGGTAGCACCCTCTGGCTGGATGAGTTTAGGTTTGTTTATTAAAACGACGCAAAGGGGTCGTTTCGACGCAAAGGGGTCGTTTCGTTTTGCGTCATTTTTTTATCTTTGCAAAATAGTCAATTAACTGACCATGCTTAAGAAATGTAGAATCATTCTGGCGGCGTTGTTCCTGATTGGGATAACCCTGCTCTTTCTGGGTGTAGGCCACAACTGCTGGGGCTGGATGGCCAAACTCCAGTTCCTGCCTTCCCTGCTGGCCCTCAACCTAATAGTCATAATAGGTGTAGTACTGCTCACCCTGCTTTTGGGTCGCATAGACCGCTACATAGAGAGCCTCAAACGCGAGACCATAGAGTGATACCGACAATAGAATACGTTCAGCAAAAGTTCAGGGAGTTTAACGTCACGATGTTTGACGGCAGACTCCCTGAACCTCCTATATCCATCACCAACGCCAAGACTTATCTGGGCGTTTGCGCCTTCCGCAAGCACCGCAAATGGCACGGACGTTTGGAGTATTCGGACTTCAAGATACGCATAAGCCGGCGGTTTGACCTTCCTCAGAATGAGATTGATGACACTATCATCCATGAGATGATACATTATTACATAGGTCTTTTCAGTCCGGCCGATATGCCTGGACACAGCCCGCTGTTCCGTAAGATGATGGCCGATATCAATGAACGTTTTGGACGACACATCAGCGTGTCACACCGACTGAGCAAAGAGCAGCAGGAGCAGGCAATCGATAATCGGCCTAAGAAACATGTGGTGGCTAGCGTGGTATTGAAAGACGGCCGCACAGGTATCAAGGTAATCCCCTGCATGGAGCGCCACATCCGCCGTTACCGCCGCGGCATGATGGCAAGCGGCAAGGTCAGCTCAATTGAATTCTTTGAGACCACCGATCCCTTCTTTAACCGCTTTCCCAGTTCATCGGCCTTTACCGTCTACTTTCCGGACCCCGATGTCCTGGCGCAGCATCTCCCTGATTCCTCCAGAGAATAGTTTACTCGGTATCAGTGAAGAGTTTGTCCAGTTCAAAGTTGAAACAACCGTAGTTGACTGCCATGAATCTGGGTGGCTCTTTCTTGAGTTGTTGGGTGATTATGATATTGCCGCCTCCGTATTTGTTGGGCTTGAAGTAGAGTATCAGTTCCTGGTCGTCGTCATTTATCTGATAGATAGTCTCAAACTCCTTCTCCTGGATTGTCAATACCACTGACTTTTGCAGTTCCTCTGTCATATCGGTTCCGTTATCCTGAGGGGTGGCCGATACCATCTCGATGCCGGATATATGACTTACCAGGTACTCAACATCAATTCCCTTGATCTTGGGCACTCCTCTATTCTGATTGGTGCTGCCACGAGTGACACCTGCTGTGTAGAAGTATTCAACTCCTTTTGAACGTGATATGCTCCCGAAAAAGCCTTTCTGGGCGCTTGCTCCGCCTGCCATCATGAGCATAAAGAGCATTATTATCAGTTTGTGCGTTATATGTTTCATATCTCTAGTCGCTTTTTTAGAACAAAAAATCTATTGCATCATCAGTATTCTGGGATCCCACTTGGAAAGCATAGAACAGCAGATCCATTGCCTCATCGGTTTTCCGGATATCATTGTTGTGTTCCCTGATACCCAGAAGGACAGCTGCGGCCAGGCAAGCGGCTATACCGGTAGCCGGTAATATGCGGCGCAGGACGAAATTGTGCCTGCGGGCTGCTTTCTCCTGCTTTTCCCATATGTCAATCTGCATGGAAAGACGTTTTTCCAGATCCTCCGGTACGGGGATCTTTTCCAGTTCCTTGTAATCAATCTTATCCATTTGTATGTCCTTTTAATTTGTCTGTCAGTTTGTTCTTTGCTCTCATAACTATCTGCCTCAGGTAGTTTTGTTTCAGTCCGGTCTCCTGCTCAAGTTCCGTGTATGATTTGCTCTCTATTACGTGCATGCTCAGAATCTTGCGCTCATTGGGCGGCAGTTCATCGATTGCCTTCATCACGCGCCGGTTCTCGCTGCTTTTTACAAGCATATCTTCAGGGTTGTCATCGTCTATGGGATGATCGGACACTTTGTCTATATCGGCCTTGATGTCAATCTGCATTTTACGTTGCCGGTCATAGAAGAGGTCCTTGACAACGGTTATCAGGTATGCATCAGTCTCAGATTCCGGAGGCAGTATGTCGCGTTTCTGCCACAGCCTCAGGTAGGTGTCCTGCACAAGGTCCTCGGCGTCCTGAACGTTTTGAGTCAGTGACCAGGATATCCTGTACAGCAACTTATGCTGTTTCAGATAGCGTTTCTTGAACTCTACAGAATCCATCCGGATGATTTATCAGAAGAATATTCTAAACGGTCTCTTACGGAAATGTGTAATGGACTGTACATTCCGTTTGGGTGAGTAAGTCACTACGACCACACCGGGACTGAGTACGAGCGGCTCGTTGGCGTAATAGAAAGCTATGCCGCTGTTTTCGGGCAGCAAGTTTGCAAACGCTGTTGCAATTTCTTTGTTCCTGCCTTCCAGGTAGATTGTGTCCGCTGCGCTGCTCAGTTCAAATATGGAGTACGTATCATGCGACTTGTCCAACTCGGCCGCGAAATCCTGGATCTCATTGTCAAGTCCTACCAATATTTCGCATTTGAACTTGCTGGTCCTGTGACAAACGTCAAAAGTGGACGATGAAATAGGAAGCATATTCATTAAGCTGTCCACCGAAATGCTGTCGCCGTATGCTTTAATCATATCCTTTTGGATCTTATCCATCGATTTTTTGAAGGTTCGCTTGGCGGTCCGTCGGTTGGTAATGTTAACATAGAAGGTTAACGGTTCGTCGCGAGTCTCCTTGATTAAGGTGCTGGCTGTATTCTTGCGAGCCATAATGATGTTGCCAGGCGCTGTCAGAAGTGCAACGATTGCAAACAGAATAACTTTTTTCATAATTGTTTTAGTTGTTTTGGTTCATAACAATTGAAACGTTTCAAACAGGTAAACGGGACTATGACGTTTTCTGTTACAAGCAAAGTTACGTTTTTTATTTGCGAATCCGGATTTTTATGACTATCTATGTGTCATGAAAAGGATTATGGTATGCTGCAATATGAGAAATTAAAGAAGGAGGATATTAAGGAGGCATCGGAACTGGCCGCTAGAGCATATTTTGATTATATCTACATAACCAT
>DBYG01000006.1:2820-2971 GCA_002310175.1 Bacteroidales bacterium UBA1192 | reverse complement strand
CTTTGGTGCTGGACATAATATCCTCCCCAATTGCCGCGTCAGTAACTGGGGTAGGCAGGTTTTTGTAGTATTCTATTCTGAAGTTGACAGGAATCGTATATTTTACCCGTTGGGCTTCACCTTTATGCCTGCCGGGTTTCCATTTGGGCAT
>DBYG01000006.1:0-2766 GCA_002310175.1 Bacteroidales bacterium UBA1192 | reverse complement strand
GAACCGTCCTTTTCAACGATGAATGTAACCAGGACACGTCCCTGAATGTTATTCTCGCGGCAGGAGTCCGGGACAACCATATTGTCTCTAAGATACCCCATCAGGGCGTTTGTGCCACCCGGGAACTCCGGTGATTCTTCAACCACCATAAAAACATCCTCCTCACCGGGTGCTTGACTCTTCTGGGCAGATTCAATAGGCTTACCCCAGTCATCGTCACCATCTAAAGTTAAAGTCACATATTCAACAACACCATCTGTACAGTCAAGGACATCTGCTTCGTCCTCGGCTATACCTTCATTGCCTTGGGCCGGGATCACTTGTTCCAGACCGACAGGTGTTTGGGTGCTGTTTACCGGAACATCATCCTGTTTGGAGAGCAGGTTAATGGTCATTATAATGGCCATCAGAACGGCGGCTACGGCAGGTATGCCTACAGCTGCGGTAAGGATGTTGCGGCGGCGCCTGGCGGCGCGTTCTCGTACTGCTTTCCTGTCCCAGAATGATTGTTGGTCCATTGTGGGAAGTTTCATCTCATAGCCTTCCAGGTGCTGCTTGAATATATCGTCAAAATCTTTCATCTTCCTGTCCTTTTAAGATAATCATTAACCTGACTCTTAAGCTGTGCGCGGGCCTTGGCCAGAATGGAAGCTGAACCTTTCTCCGTGATACCTATGGCAGCGGCTATATCCTTATGGCTGAAACCGTCTATGCAGTACATGTTGAATACCGTACGCCTGACCGATGGCAGAGCCGCCACCATATCCATAAGTGCCTGTGCCGGAATATCGTCTGCCGAATCATAATCTGTATCAGTATTGTCCGTTTCCATCGTCTGATCCAGCGGGACAAGGCGCAGTCTGCTCATCTGGCGCAGGCGGTCAATCACAACGTTGACCGTAAGGCGGCGCAGCCATGCGTACAGCGATCCTTCACCGCTGTAACTGAAAGACCGGAAACTGTTCATGGCCTTTATCATGGCGTCATGCATCAGGTCCTGAGCCTCTTCACGGTCTGCCACGTACCGGTAGCAGAGAGCATACAGGCGTGACGCATACTGAGCGTAGAGTTCGCCTTGCGCCTCCCTATCGCATGCAGTACACAAGCGGGCCAGTTCCTGCTCAGTTCTCATTCAACTTTCAGCTAATCCTTTTTTAGAACGGCAATATACTTAAAATACGTCTTTATATCTGGCTCTTTTGCAGTTTTTCTTTTTGGATTGCATTTCAAAAGCGTTGAATCTTGCTCAGTGAGCAAAAACTTGAAGGGGTATAGTCTCGGAAACCGTCGCCACCCTCGGCGCGTTAGAGGGAGGGGCCCGCGCCCAAAGGGCGTGGGAGGGATAGGCCCGAAGGGCCGTAGTTTCAGAGACTATACCCCTTCAAGTTTTCCTGAAAAAGGCAGTCGTCTTTTACTTGTGATCCTGGTTAAAGAGGCGGAGGCGCTCCTCAAGAGCGGGGAACTGGTCATCACGGAAATTTGATGAGCAGCCGCGCATACCCTGGCGGTCACTTCCGGTCGATGAAAGGACTATTCCGCTTATTCCGTAGTAGAGCAGTTCGTGCATAAGCTGTCCGCCCTCCATGGGGGTACCGTCGGGGAGGTTATAGCCAAATGTAAAGTAAAATCCGTCACTTACCGGCTCCTCCAGATCCTTATCATAAGTGATATGGAATCCGTTGCGCAGCATAGCCTCCTTGATCTTCTCTGACCGGCGTGCGTACTCACGGATATCCTCGCGGAACTTATATGTGCCGTCACAGGCTGCCTTGAGCATGGCGGCCATAGCGCACTGGACCGAGTGTGTTACACCTGATGACATGGCGTAAAGCATATCGTATGCATAGACTGCACCAAAGCGGGATATGTTGTAACGCTTCTGCAGAGTCTCAAAATGACGCTCGGCCAGCTTGTCCGAAATGCATGCCACAGCGATACGCTCGCCGGCATAGCTGAAAATCTTGCTGCCGCTTATCATCATGATGTAATTATCGGTGTAATGGGATACACTAACCTGATAAGGAGGCTGGAAAGGAACGCCCAGACCGTCACGGCGGAAATCCATAGTCATGTAGGCCAGGTCCTCCATTATGATGGTATCGTATTTTGTGGCCAATCCACCGATTGTTTTTATCTCATCCTCGGTCAGGCACATCCAGCTGGGGTTGTTGGGGTTGGAATATACAATACAGCAGATATTGCCTTTCTCCAGATAACTCTCCAGCTTGGGTCCCAGTTTCTCAGCACGGAAACCGGCCACGTCAAACTGGGCGAACTTGACGCCCATAACCTGGCACTGCATCTTCTGGACAGGGAATCCCGGGTCGATAAACAGGATGGTATCCTTCTTTGGGTCAACCTGCGAGCAGAGCAGGAATGCGGCGAATGTACCCTGCATCGCTCCGCATGTGGGAGTGCAGTGTGAAGGCTGGATATCGGTATTGATGAAAGCTTTGACAAAACGGGCAGCCTGCTCCTTTAGCTCGGTTATTCCCTCAATGTTGGGGTACTTGGAGGCAACTCCGCGGTCCAGAGCTTCTTTCTGCGCCTTGATACCTACGGCTGCAGCCGGTATTCCTGGTACACCCATCTCAAAATGTATGAACTCCGTGCCGGTCACCTTCTCAGCGTTCATGGCGCAGGCCAGCACCTGACGGATGGAGGCCTTGTTCATATCCGTTACCTCTATACTCTTGAGGAAATCATCTATTACATTAGCGGGAATAATCGTTTTCATCGGTGCTTTTATTCACAGTTACGGCCTAT
>DBYG01000067.1:6662-89127 GCA_002310175.1 Bacteroidales bacterium UBA1192 | reverse complement strand
ATGCAGCTGCTCTGCGGTCATCGGCCTTAAAGAAATCAGTCAACCATTACGGGGTTCTCATCCACAACCCAAGGCAGACCCCACTTATTCAGGGCATCCATGTATGGATCGGGATCAAACTCCTCAACGTTGAACACGCCTGCGCCCTTCCACTGTCCGGTCATGACCATCATGGTACCAATCATGGCGGGAACGCCGGTGGTGTAAGAGATGGCCTGTGAGCCCACCTCCTTGTAGCACTCCTGATGGTCGCACACGTTGTAAATCTTGATGGCGCGCTTCTTGCCGTCCTTGGTGCCGGTATAGATGCAGCCTATATTGGTCTTGCCTACTGTGCGCGGACCAAGCGATGCGGGATCGGGCAACAGTGCCTTGAGGAACTGGATGGGAACTATCTCACGGCCCTCAAACATAACGGGATCGGTGCGCAGCATGCCTACGTTCTCAAGACACTTCATGTGAGTAAGGTAGCTCTGGCCGAATGTCATGAAGAAACGGATGCGCTTTACGCCCGGGATGTTCTTGGCAAGTGACTCAATCTCTTCATGATGAAGCAGATACATATCCTTCATGCCTACCTGCTCAAAGTTGTACTCGCGCTTGATCTCCATGGGCTTGGTCTCTACCCAGTGTCCGTTCTCCCAGTATGATCCGTTGGCCGATACCTCCCTCAGGTTGATCTCGGGGTTGAAGTTGGTGGCAAAGGGATAACCGTGGTCACCGCCGTTGCAGTCCAGGATATCAATGGTGTCTATCTGGTCAAAGTAGTGCTTGAGTGCGTATGCTGAGAATACGCTGGTTACGCCCGGGTCAAAGCCGGTGCCCAAGATTGCAGTGATGCCTGCATCCTTATATTTCTTCTGATATGCCCACTGCCATGAGTAGTCAAAATAGGCGGTAAAGCCCTGTTCCTTGCAGCGCTTCTCATAGATCTTGCACCACTCCGGATCTTCGGTATCCTCGGGCTCGTAATTGGCTGAGTCAACGTAGTGTACGCCGCATGCCAGGCAGGCGTCCATGATGGTCAGGTCCTGATACGGCAGGGCCAGGTTGAGTACTACATCGGGCTTGACGCTCTTGATGAGGGCTATCAGCTCATCCACGCTGTCAGCGTTCACCTTAGCTGTAGTAATCTTGGAACGGCTCTTGCCTTCGGCCTCAATCTTCTTCTTGAGGTCTTCACACTTGCTCACTGTGCGGCTTGCAATGCAAATCTCGCTGAACACTGCGTCGTTCTGGGCGCACTTCTGAATCGCTACCTGGGCTACTCCTCCGCAGCCTATTACTAAAACCTTTCCCATAATTCTATTTTTTTTTGTGATTTCTTCTAACCCCGCAAATTTTACTACTACCATTGCTGGACTACGGCCCCTTTGGGGCCTATCCCTCCCACGCCCTTCGGGCGCGGGCCCCTCCCTCTGACGCGCCGAGGGTGGCGACGGTCCTGCAACGGTAGTAGTAAAATTTGCTCATCATAACTTGATAGATAAGAGCAATTCTCTGATTATCTTGCAGGCGGCTGCGGTTGAAGCTCCGGTCTGGTCGTAGGGCGGGCAGAGCTCGTTTACGTCCAGGGCTACGATGTTGCAGCTGTTGCAGACTGTATATATTGCTTCTGTCAATTGCATGAAAGAAACTCCTCCGTATTCCGGAGTTCCAGTTCCGGGGAATACGGACGGATCCATAACGTCCAGGTCTATGGTGAAATAGACGGGCACATTACCCAGACCCTTGACAGTCTCGGCAAGGCCGTCAAAACTGAAGGGATGCAGGTCGGTGTGACCGGCTCGGGCCCACTGCCATTCGGAGCGCTCTCCAGAGCGGATTCCGAACTGGTGGATGCGGCCGTCGCCTGTCAGGTCGTGACAGCGGCGGATTACGCAGGCGTGCGAGAGTTTTACGTCCAGATACTGGTCCCGCAGGTCGGTGTGGGCATCAAAGTGGATTATGTGCACATCGGGGTACTTACGGAATACCTCGCGGAAGGCTCCAAGGGTTACCAGATGCTCTCCTCCTATCATGAAGGGGATCTTACCGTCGGCCAGAATCACGGATGTTCGCTCTGATATCTGGTCCATGGCTTTCTGGGCGCTGCCTATGCAGAGTTCTATGTCACCGCTGTCAAATACGCTGATGTCCTCCAGGTCGCGGTCCAGCCAGGGGCTGTAGGTCTCCAGACCGAATGACTCGCTGCGGATGGCATGCGGGGCAAATCTTGTGCCCGGACGGAATGACGTGGTGGAGTCAAACGGTGCACCAAACAGCACTATGCGGGCATCATTGTAATCGGCATCACAGCCTATGAATGTTTCAATGTTCTTTGACAGCATTTCGGAATCCTGACAGAATGGAACAAATAACGTAATCTCAATCCTTTATCTTCTCTACATCAGCCAGCATACGCTCTACGTATGCAGGGAGGGCGAAACAGCCCTTGTGAAGATTTGTTGTATAATAATCGGTTTTTATGCCAAGCCTGTTCCACGCATCGGCATCAAGGTCAATGACCGGACGGAACTTCTTGGAAGCGAATCCGAACAGCCAGTATCCTGAAGGATATGAAGGTATATGAGCCTGATACACCCTGCTTATAGGGAAGCTGTTCACAATACGCTTGTGAGCTTTCTGGGTCTCAATACGGTCCTCCTCATAGAACGGGCTCTGATGCTGGTTCACCATGATTCCATCGGCCTTGAGAGCCTTGTAGCAGCTACCGTAGAACTCACGGGTAAGCAAGCTCTCTCCGGGTCCGTAGAATCCAGCCGAGTCAACTATTATCAGGTCATACTCATTCTCAATGTGACGGATGAAACGCAGGGCGTTCTCAGTATAGATAGTAACACGCGGATCATCGAGCGACTCAGCCATCTCCGGGAAATACTGGCGGCAGGCCTGAACCACTCCCTCGTTTATCTCGATAAGGTCAATAGTCTTGATGGATTGGTATTTGAGCAACTCACGCACCACACCTCCGTCACCCGATCCGAAAACAAGTATGCGCTCCGCCTTCGGGTTTACGGCCATAGGCACATGAGACAGCATCTCATCATAGATGAACTCGTCACGCTGGGTGAATATGATGTAACCGTCAACCGCAAGAAAGCGGCCGAACTCGGGAGAGTCGAATATATCCACCCGACCGAGGTCATTCTCACTGGAATAAAGGTGCTTGTCCACCTTTACGGAAAACTTGACATGAGGGGTATGAAGCTCAGTGAACCAGAATTCCATTATAATCAGTTTTAGTATGTTGCATGTTCCTTAATCACATTCAGGCACTCCACTTTCTCATCCTCAGGACCTGTGAGCTGACAGCCTTTCTCTTTGGCATAAAGCACATAGTCTATGATTTCCTGTGTTATGCGCTCACCCGGAGCAAGGATGGGAATACCGGGAGGATAGCACATCAGGAACTCCGTGCATATACGGCCGTTAGTCTCACGAATGGGAATCATCTCCTCCTTAGGGGCATAGAAAGCCTCCTGCGGGGTCATGACCACTGACGGAGTGATATACTCATGGTCGAACAGACCGGTACGGTCCTTGCTGTAGAGTCTTTTAATATCGAAAAGCGCACTCACCAGGCGCTCCACCTCACGCATACGGTCACCTATCGATATATAAGCAAGCACATTGCCCATATCGCCCAGCTCCAGCTGGATATCGTATTCATCACGAAGCAGGTCATATACTTCAATGCCGGCCAGACCAATATCCAGAGTATAGACAGTCAGTTTGGTGGGATCAAAATCATACACGCTGTCACCGTTGATCAGCTCCTTGCCGTATGCGTAGTAGCCGCCTATCTTGTTTATTTCAGTACGTGCATAATCGGCTATGCGCATCACCTCCTTGAAAAGATCCTTTCCGCGTAATGCCAGATTGCGGCGTGAAATGTCCAGGCTGGCAATGAGCAGATATGATGCGCTCGTGGTCTGAGTGAGGTTAATTACCTGACGCACATAACCGGGACTCACGTTGGGTCCGGTAAGCAGGAAAGAACTCTGGGTAAGGCTTCCGCCGGATTTGTGCATACTGACCGATGACATATCAGCTCCTGCGGCCATAGCGGTAACAGGCATGTCATCACCGAAATAGAAGTGCGTTCCGTGAGCCTCGTCAACCAGAACCATCATGCCGTTCTCGTGCGCCAACTCCACAATCCGCTTCAGGTTGGAGCATATGCCGTAGTATGTCGGATTGTTCACAAGGATAGCCACAGCATCGGGGTTCTCTTCGATTGCACGTTCCACCTGGGAGATTTTCATACCTAAGGCTATACCTAAGTGGTTATCGGTCTCCGGGTTCACATATATGGGTGTGGCACCGTTCACAACCAGCGCGTTTATTACGCTGCGATGCACGTTACGAGGCATAATGATCTTCTCACCGCTCTTGCATGCGGTAAGGACCATAGTCTGTACAGCCGATGTAGTTCCACCCACCATAAGGAATGCGTGGGCAGCACCGAAAGCTTCAGCGGCCAGATTCTCAGCCTCTTTTATTACTGAAATGGGATGACACAGATTATCAAGTGGTTTCATGGAGTTCACGTCCAGTTCAACGCACTGCTTTCCAAGCAGCGAAACCAGTTCGGGGTTACCTCTACCCCTCTTATGACCAGGTACGTCAAAAGGTACCACTCTGTTCCTCCTGAATTCCTGGAGGGCCTCATAAACGGGAGCTCTACGCTGATCCATCTACTGCAAAACGTTTTAAAAGTTCAACCATTCTGTCCTTTTCCGGCTCCCTTGGAATAAGGGGACAAAAAAAAGACATAAACAATAAAACCTCTCTTGTTTACGTCTTCCGGTATGCAGGCAGTAAGCCTTTACATACTTTCAAATCAGAGTCTATATAGTAAACAAATACTTTTACTACTCTTCTTATTGACCGTTTTCCAAGTCGGGCGGTTATAAAGTAACCAACTTTAAAAAAAGGGGTACGTTACCGTACGCAATGTGCTGTAAAGGGCACAACTCAATAATAGGAAAACTCTGATTCAATCCATTCTGCTTTCCTGTCCGCAAAGTTACTGCTTTTTTATTACCATCAAACCTTTTTACCGAATAATTGTATTATCTTTGCAGCGCTTTTCAAGGAGAAAAGATACGGGATGTAGTTCAGTCCGGTTAGAATGCCTGGTTTGGGACCAGGTGGTCGAAGGTTCGAATCCTTTCATCCCGACAAAAGGGAGGCATTTTTGCCTCCCTTTTGTCGTGTGAAAGGATTCAAGTCCTCTTTTTATTTCGCTTCCCTTTGGGAGCTTGGCGGCCCTCCGGGACCGCGGTCCCGTTCGTCGGCCTCACTCGCTCCAATAGGTTTTCCAGAGCGTATTATTTCAGTATCCCGTAGGCTTTGAAGCACTTGACCAGCTTTTCGGTAGCCAAGTCTATCTGCTCCTTTGTATGAGTTGCCATCAGCGAGAACCGTATGAGCGTATCCTCAGGAGCGCATGCTGGCGGGATTACAGGATTGACGAAAACACCTTCCTCAAAAAGCATCCTGGTTATATAGAACGTCTTGTAGAAATCCCTGATATAAAGAGGTATGATGGGAGTAGATGTCTTGCCTATCTCAAACCCCAGCTGACGGAAATTGCAAAGAGCATAATCCGTGAGTTCCCAGAGTTGAGCTATACGCTCGGGCTCGCTCTTCATTATCCCCAAAGCCGTACGGGCGGCAGCTGTAGCGGCAGGAGTGTTGCTCGCGCTGAAGATATACGAACGAGAATGGTGCCTTACCCAGTTGATTATTCCCTTGTCGGCAGCAATGAAGCCTCCTATGGCGGCAAGCGATTTACTGAAAGTACCCATTATTATATCCACCTGATCTGTCAGGCCGAAATGATTGCACACACCGCGTCCGTGGTCTCCCATTACACCCAATCCGTGTGCCTCATCAACCATTACAGCGCAATTGTACCTATCCTTCAGACCGACTATGCCGGGAAGGTCAGCCAGATCACCCTCCATACTGAACACGCCGTCAACAACAACCAGCTTGAGCGATTCTGGCTCACATCGGTTAAGTGTCTTTTCAAGCGATGCCATATCGTTATGCCTGAACTTGAGGGGTTTGGCAAAAGAGAGACGCCGTCCGTCCACTATCGATGCATGGTCCAACTCATCACAGATCACATAATCATCACGCCCCATCAGACAGGATATAGTGCCAAGATTGGTCTGGAAACCTGTTGAGAAAATCATGGCATCCTCCTTACCCACAAATTCGGCAAGCTCGGCCTCAAACTGTTTATGGATATCCAGTGTACCGTTAAGATACCTCGATCCGGCACAACCGGTTCCATATTTTCTTGTCGCTTCAACTGCAGCCTCTACAACTTTCGGATGGTTGGTAAGTCCAAGATATGAATTGGAGCCGAACATAAGGACTTTGCGGCCCTCCATAATAACCTCAGTATCCTGTTTGCTGGAAATACACCTATGATAGGGATAAATGCCTTGCGCCATACCCTCTTGTGGCAGAGTATATTGTGCGCATCTTTCACTAAGTTTGTTCATAACGCCGCAAAATTAGTCATTTTTAATTATCTTCGCGTCCGGATAAGTGCTGAAAAAAATGATTGTAAAACGGAAAATAGTATTTGTCTATAATCCCATTTCCGGTGGTCATAAGATTATTCCCGTTATTCCGATAATAGAAAGGTTCATAAACACTGACCTTTATGATTTCAGCATAGTTACCACAGACCACAAGGGACACGCTACTGAGCTGGCCCGTGAATATGCCGCCATGCATTATGATGCAATCATTGCCGTAGGAGGTGACGGGACAGTAAACGAAGTTGGCTGCGGACTTATAGGGACAGATACCGCAATGGGAATAATTCCCTGCGGTTCCGGCAATGGTCTGGCCAGGCACCTCGGAATACCTACCGATCCTTACAAAGCAGTAAAATGGCTTGACAAATCCATATTTACAGACATTGATTACGGACTCATTGAAAACCATCCTTTTTTCTGCACATGCGGAGTAGGCTTTGATGCCAAGGTCAGTGAATCCTTCTCAAATGCGGGAACCCGTGGCCCGCTCACTTATATGGAGAGCATACTCAAGGAGATTGCCATCTACAAGACAAGCTCATATAAGCTCTCATTTGATAATTCCAGCGAGACATTCGACTGCTTTATTGTCACCTGTGCCAATGCGGACCAATGGGGGAACAATGCCTTCATCGCCCCCACAGCATCACTTCAGGACGGTATGCTGGATGTTGTGGTGGTGCATCCGTTCACAGTCATTGACGCTCCCCTGATAGCTTTGCAGCTGTTCAACCGTCAGCTGGACAGAAACCGCAACGTGACCATAAGCAAGTGCCGTCGCCTGACTATAACCAGGCCATCTGAAGGACCGGCACATTTTGACGGAGACCCCATCCTTCTGGGTAAGGAAATCAACATTGGGCTGGTGCCGCACGGATTAAAGGTCCTGATACCTGACAAACGGCGCAAAATTTAGAATCTTAAGTAAAAATCCTTGACAAGATTAATATAATCCGATGTCTCTTCTCCCGTATCGTCTCTCATCCTCAGGACATCAGTCACAGGCTGGACTACAACACTTGAAAAAGTGAGGAGTGAACGTTTGGGATTATTACAACGGGAAGTCATGACATCAGTTCGTTTGGACATATACAAACCACCTGTCTGCGCCCTACGCACGAATTCCTCCACCTCGTCATACGGCAGTACGACACTTAGTGTGCCATTATCAGCAAGCATGGAAGCGGAACAACCGATCAGTGTCTCATAGCTGAGAGAATCATTATGTCTTGCCAGATTCCGGCCGTAATCAGGAGAACGCAGTGCATCACGGAAATAAGGAGGATTTGAAAGAATCCTGTCATACTTGGTGTCAGGATGATAATCGGCTATATCACAGTTTATCACAGCTATCCTGTCGGCCCATTCGGAAACGGCGACATTGGACGCGGCCCGGACGGATGCGGCAACATCAACCTCAACCGCAGTGACACTACCTGCACCTTTCTGAGCCGCCATCAAGGCTATCAGCCCCGTACCGGTTCCTATATCCAGTACGCTGCATCCCTGAGGGATATCGGCCCAGGCGCCCAGCAGCACACCGTCTGTACCCACCTTCATGGCGCAATCCTCCTGATTCACTGTGAAGCGCTTGAATTTGAACCAGTTGTTTGACATATATCACACGGAATCTGCATGCAAAAATACTTTTTTTATCGATTTGAAGCCGTAAATGGGCGTTCCTTGCCTGCAAATCACTAAATTTGCAGATTATTTACAGAACATACGTATGTTTACCAAGAAACAACAGGAAGAAGAATCTTTTGACGAATCAAATCCGGCTTTCTCCATGATTGCTGACTTTGACGGTAATGAAAAAAGCTTTTTTGAATCCGATATGGATGAGGTGCTGCCCGTGCTCCCTCTACGAAATATGGTACTTTTCCCTACTGTCGTGATGCCTGTGACAGTAGGTCGCAAATCATCACTCAAACTCATACAGAATGCCTCAGCGGACGGCAAGCAGATAGCTGTTTTCTGTCAGAAGGATCCGGATGTGGAAAATCCCGGACTCAATGACCTCTACTCTGTAGGCGTACTGGCTAAAGTGATCCGCGTATTCGACATGCCGGACCAGACCACGACCGTTGTCCTTCAGGGCATGCAGCGCATAAAGCTGCTCAACATAATAAACGACCGACCATATATAGTAGGCACCGCGGAACTGTTCCCTGAGGTTCTGCCCCCCACACGAAGCAAGGAATTCAAAGCCATAGTCGATTCCTGCAAGGATGCGGCCATAAAATACGTGAAACTGTCGGATAACATACAGCCGGATGCAGCTTTTGCATTGAAGAACATATCGAACGGCATGTTCCTGATAAATTTCATATGCTCCAACCTGCCGTTCGACATCAAGGACAAGGCACGTCTGCTTAGGGAAGGAACGTGCTCAAGCCGCGCACTTACACTACTCTCACTGCTTAATCGTGAAATCCAGCTGGCAGAACTCAAGGTAAGTATCCAGCGCCGCACTCATGAGGATATAGAAAAACAACAGAAAGAGTATTTCCTCCAACAGGAACTCAAGAACATTCAGGACGAGTTGGGAGGAAGCGTTCAGGATCAGGACATAGAGGAGATGCGCATCAGGGCCAACCAGAAAAAATGGAGTGAAGAGGTGCGTAAGATTTTCGACAAGGAACTGCTTAAGCTGGAACGCACTAATTCACAATCGCCCGATTACAATGTGCAGCTCTCCTACCTACAGACCGTACTGAGCCTTCCATGGGGTGAATACACCAGGGACAATCTTGATATGGGAAATGCCCGGAGGGCACTTGACAAGGACCACTACGGGTTGGAGAAAGTAAAGGAGCGCATTATGGAACATCTGGCAGTCATGAAACTGCGTGGAGACTTCAAATCACCGATTCTGTGCCTTTATGGTCCTCCGGGAGTGGGAAAAACGTCATTAGGACTCTCCATTGCCAACGCTCTCAAACGCAAGTACGTCCGCATATCACTGGGCGGGCTCCATGATGAAGCTGAGATACGTGGACACCGCAAGACATATATAGGCGCTATGCCCGGCCGTATCATTAAAGGTCTGATCAAAGCAGGCTCCTCAAATCCGGTCTTTATTCTCGATGAAATCGACAAAGTCAGCCAGATGACCACTCAGGGAGACCCTTCATCGGCCATGCTTGAAGTACTGGACCCCGAGCAGAACAACGCTTTCCATGACAACTATCTGGATATCGATTATGACCTCTCGAAGGTTATGTTCATAGCTACCGCAAACAACATAAACACTATACCCGCTCCTCTGCTGGATCGTATGGAGCTGATTGAGGTCAGCGGTTATATCACTGAGGAAAAAATTGAGATTGCAAAACGTCATCTCATACCTAAGGAGATGGAGGCCAACGGGCTAGCGAAGGGAAGTCTGTCAATAGGCAAAGCAGCCATCGAGTCAATCATAGAGAACTACACCCGTGAGTCAGGTGTGCGTGAATTGGATAAAAAGATTGGCAAGATATGCCGCAAGACCGCCAGTAAGTACGCCACTGACGGCGATTTCGGCAAAATGACGGTGAAACCTGATGATTTGAAGGAACTGCTGGGTACCCGCCCCTACTCAAGGGACAAGTATCAGGGAAATGAATACGCAGGTGTGGTGACAGGTCTGGCCTGGACAGCTGTGGGAGGCGAGATTCTTTTTGTAGAGACCAGCCTGAGTCGCGGAAAGGAGGGTAAGCTCACACTGACCGGCAACCTGGGTGACGTCATGAAGGAGTCGGCAATGCTGGCAATGGAATACATCCGTGCACATGCCAGACTGCTAAACCTTGATCCTGCAGTGTTCAACTCCTGGAACGTGCATATACATGTACCGGAAGGCGCTATTCCCAAGGACGGTCCTTCAGCCGGTATTACAATGGCAACATCTATCGCATCGGCTTTCACGCAACGCAAGGTCCGCCCGCATCTGGCCATGACAGGTGAAATAACCCTGCGTGGGAAGGTTCTGCCTGTAGGCGGCATTCGGGAGAAGATACTGGCAGCCAAGCGAGCCGGGATAACCGACATAATCCTGTGTTCCGAAAACAGACGTGACATTGAAGAGATTCCGGCTGATTATCTCAAGGGAGTGGAGTTCCATTATGTGAACAACATAAGTGAGGTCTGGAAAATTGCACTGCTTGACGAGAAGGTGGCCGATGCTCAGGATATCACCCCCATTCTGCAATCTGAAAAGTAAAATTGAATCTGTGGAAGGACTGACATTCAAACTTGAGCATACGGACGGCACCAGCCACGCAAGGGCGGGATGCATAACCACAGGTCACGGTGTCATCGAGACACCCATATTCATGCCTGTAGGTACGGCAGGATCCGTTAAGGCTGTGCATCTGCATGAACTCAAGGATGACATAAAGGCTCAGATAATCCTGGGTAACACCTATCATCTGTACCTCCGTCCCGGTCTGGACATTTTGGAAAAAGCCGGTGGGTTGCACAAATTCAACGGTTTTGACCGTCCCATGCTGACGGACAGCGGTGGATTCCAGGTGTTTTCACTCACAGGCCTGCGCAAAATGACCGAGGAGGGCGTAACCTTCCAATCCCATATAGACGGCTCCCGCCATCTGTTCACCCCGGAGCGGGTAATGGACATCGAGCGCATCATCGGTGCCGATATCATGATGGCTTTTGATGAATGCTGTCCCGGCACTGCCGAATACAAGTACGCCAAACAGTCGATGGAACGCACCCACCGTTGGCTTGACCGCTGCATACGGCGATTTGACGAAACAGAGCCCAAGTACGGCTACCATCAGGCCTTGTTTCCTATCGTGCAGGGATGCGTCTATAAGGATCTGCGTTCCGCGTCAGCGGAATACATCGCATCAAAGGGAGCTGAGGGCAATGCCATAGGAGGATTGGCCGTAGGTGAGCCGACCGAGATAATGTATGAGATGATTGACCTGGTGCACGGCATTCTGCCTCAGGATAAGCCACGCTACCTCATGGGTGTGGGAACCCCAGCCAATATACTGGAGGCCATAGCACTGGGAGTAGATATGTTTGACTGCGTCATGCCCACCCGCAACGGCCGCAACGCCATGTTGTTTACCAAGGATGGAATTATCAACATGCGTAACAAGAAATGGGAGGATGTGTTCGAGCCGATTGAGGCTGACGGAGCATCACAAGTGGACACGCTCTATACAAAAGCGTATCTTCACCACCTGTTTAAGGCACAGGAGTATCTTGCCCTGATGATTGCCTCAGTACATAATCTGGCATTCTATCTATGGTTGGTTGGTGAAGCCCGCAAACATATCCTGACAGATGACTATCACACCTGGAAGGATTATATGGTCAAGAGAGTCATGCAAAGAATTTAAAGACAATTCCACGATGAAAAGGAGATTTGACATAAGATTCCTGACAAAACTGGACTGGTACATCATAAGGAAGTTCCTTGGTACTTACTTCTTTTCCATCGCGCTGATCATAACCATAGCTGTGGTTTTTGATTTCAATGAGAAGATAGACAAACTAAAGGACGCATCCGCTGCTGAGATTGCCTTCCGGTATTATCTCAATTTCATCCCCTATTTTGCCAATCTTTTCAGTCCGCTGTTCGTTTTCATAGCCGTAATATACTTTACCTCAAAACTGGCGGAGAACTCTGAAATCATAGCTATGTTCTCCACCGGAATGAGTTTCAAGCGTATGATGATACCCTACATGATATCAGCTGCACTGATTGCCGGCCTGACCCTATCTCTAGGTTCCAGTATCATACCCAAGGCCAATGCCAAACGTATCTCATTCGAAACACAATACATGAACCGCAAACCGCGTGCCAACGGAACCTCCAATATCCAACTTGAGATTGATGAAGGCGTAATAGCCTATATGGACCGTTACGAGGATTACAACAAGGTGGGGTATCGTTTCTCGCTTGACAGGTTTGAAGGCAAGCAGCTGATATCACACATGACTGCAAGAACCATAACCTATGACACTCTCAATGCGGAAAGATACCATTGGATTGCCAAGAACTATATGATACGTGACCTTTCCGGTGATATGGAAACGATAAGTCAAGGAACGGAACTGGATACAGTCATACACTTCGAACCGGCCGATTTTCTCATTACATATGGTCAGGAGGAGACCATGACATCGCCTGAGCTCAAGGAATACATCCAGAGACAAAAGAACAGGGGGTTCGGCAATATACAGGATTTTGAGATAGAGTATCACAAGAGGTATGCAATGTCGTTCGCCTCTTTCATCCTGACCATCATAGGAGTTTCGCTTTCAAGCCGCAAGAGGAAAGGAGGTATGGGACTGCATCTCGGAATAGGAATAGGACTCAGTTTTGCATACATCATGTTTCAGACACTGGCCTCATCATTTGCTGTTTCCGGAGTGATGTCCGCATTCTGGGCGGAGTGGTCCCCTAACATCATCTTCTTCTTTATCGCCCTATTCCTTTATATAAAAGCACCCAAATAACCATTTCATCGTGAGATTTGACGAGTTTGATTTCCAATTGGCGCTTCTGGACGCTATTGACGCAATGAACTTCCAGGAATGTACTCCTATTCAGGAGAAAGCCATTCCCCTGCTTCTTGAGGGACGTGACCTGATAGGCATAGCGCAGACCGGAACCGGCAAGACCGCAGCCTACCTGCTTCCTGTTTTGGACAAGTTGTCAGGTGGCGGCTATCCAGAGAACGCAGTAAACTGCCTGATAATGGTGCCCACCCGCGAACTTGCCCAGCAGATTGACCAGCAGGTAGAGGGTTTCTCCTATTTTACAAACGTGTCCAGCACAGCCGTTTATGGCGGCAACGACGGAATACGGTTTGAGCAGGAGAAACGCGGATTTGCCATGGGAGCCGACATAGTTGTAGCTACCCCAGGCCGTCTTATCAGCCACATAAGTTTGGGTAACATAGACTTGTCAAAGGTATCGTTCTTCATACTTGATGAGGCTGACCGCATGCTTGACATGGGATTCTATGATGACATTATGCAGATTGTAAAACAGCTGCCCGCCAAACGTCAGAACATGCTGTTCAGCGCCACCATGCCCAATGAGATTCAGCACATGGCCCGCGCCATCCTGCATGATCCTGCCGAGGTCAAACTGGCTGTTTCCAAACCTGCCGATAAGATTCTGCAGGCAGCATACATATGCTACGAGCCGCAGAAACTGCCCATAATACAGAGCCTGTTCAGCAATAACGCCCCCAAAAGGGTGATAGCATTCGCTTCGTCCAAGCTAAAGGTAAAGGAAATTACCAAATCCTTGCGCCGAATGGGACTTAATGTTGGTGAAATGCACTCTGACCTGACTCAGGCCGAGCGTGACGGGATAATGCACAAGTTCCGCAACGGACATATCAACGTACTGATTGCCACCGATATAGTATCACGAGGAATAGACATTGATGACATAGATCTGGTTATCAACTTTGACGTTCCGCATGACCCGGAGGATTACGTACACCGCATAGGCCGCACCGCACGTGCCGGAGCCGAAGGTTGCGCCATTACATTTGTCAGCGTTGATGACCAGAGCCGTTTCCGGCAGATAGAGCGGTTCTTAGGAAAGGACATCTACAAAATAACTATTCCACCTGAACTTGGCGAGGCTCCAGAATACGCACAGTCTGATACCAAGCCAAAGCACAGAGGCAAAGGCCGTTTCTTCCATCGCAAAAAATAGTACAAAAGGGGCCAGGCCCCAATTGCACATTTTTCTCAATATTGCTCTTTCTCGTTGGGGAAGTCTGAGTTCTTGACGTCCTCTACGTAATGACCGACAGCGTCATTGATGATTTCGAACAGGTTGGCGTAGCGACGCAGGAAACGTGGGCTGAAATCATTATTCATGCCCAGCATGTCGGCACACACAAGAACCTGACCGTCAACACCGCAACCGGCTCCTATTCCGATTATGGGAATAGAGACCTCCTTTGCCACACGCTCGGCCAGAGCTGCGGGTATTTTCTCAAGTACTATTGAGAAACAGCCCACTTCCTCCAGTTTGTGGGCATCGGAAATCAGTTTCTCTGCCTCGGCCTCCTCCTTGGCGCGGACTGCGTATGTACCGAATTTATTGATTGATTGAGGTGTGAGACCCAGATGTCCCATGACGGGGATTCCGGCATCTATTATATGACGCACAGATGGCAGAATCTCCTCACCTCCCTCCAGTTTGAGAGCATCGGCATGAGAAACCTTCATTATCTTGATGGCATTGGTCACAGCTTCAGAATCACTGATCTGATATGTTCCGAATGGCATATCTACAACTACGAGGGCACGCTGAACGCCGCGTACCACGGACTTGGCGTGATAAATCATCTGGTCAAGAGTAATGGGCAGTGTAGTCTGGTTTCCGGCCATAACGTTCGATGCTGAATCGCCCACCAGAATAACATCGATACCCGCTCCGTCAACCATCTTGGCCATAGTGTAGTCATACGATGTAAGCATTGCAATCTTCTCGCCACGCTGTTTCATCTCCCTGAGACGCTGTGTGGTAACTTTACGTTTGTCTTCAGTAATATATCCCATTTCACTTATTATTTTGGACTGCAAAGTTAGTACTAATATCAGGAGTTATTACTAATTTTGGGTAGATAAAATCACAATGGTCAACAAATCTCACCTCACCGTATACAAGGCATCGGCCGGATCGGGCAAAACGTTCCGGCTGACGGTGCAATATATCATCATGCTGGTAAACAACCCGGAGAACTACCGCCACATTCTTGCCGTAACCTTCACGAACAAGGCCACAGCCGAGATGAAACAACGCATATTGTCCCAGTTGTACGGCATAGGATACAGTCTCAAAAGTTCTGAAGGCTATTATCTTGAAGTAAAGAAAGCTGTCAGATATGATGAAAACACCATACGCCGTAGCGCACGGCTGGCGCTTGACAACATACTTCAGGACTATGGCCATTTCCGCGTTGAAACCATAGACAGTTTCTTCCAGACCATACTGCGCGGTCTGGCCCGTGAGCTCAACATAGGAGGCAACCTGACACTTGAACTGGATGTTGATGCCGTAATAGATGAGGCTGTAGATACATTCCTGGCCAGCATAGAGCCTGGTTCAGCTGACAATCACAACGTAATGAAATACGTTGAGAACAACATAGAGAATGACCGCAGTTGGTCCATTGACAAGACACTCAAGGACTTTTCAAGGGAGCTCTTCAGCGAGATATTCATGAGGAACGGCCGGGAGCTACGCCGAATCCTGGCCGACAACCCCGATGCAGTAAATGACTACAGACAGAATCTCATAGCCGCGCGTGACACCGTTTTGCCGCTCAAAATTGAGCAGATAAAAGAAATAGGAGAGCAAGTCCGCTCAGCTGTTTCGGCTTCAGGATCCACTGTTGATGATATATCCAGATATCCGAAGGATGTTCTGTTCAAGATAATCGACGGTTCCATAGCAGATGTTGACCTGGATAAAGCCAAGACTCTGCATAATTGCGCTGCCGACCCGGAAAAATTCTACAGCAAAGCCACATTAAAGAAATATCCGCTACTATCGGGTCTGGCTCAGGAACAGTTATCACCCATGTATGCAATGGTGGAGAAAATGGTATTGGAATACCAGAGAATAAACAACTCGTTCGAGGCCGCACTAAAATACATGCACGAACTGAGCCTGCTGCTGAGCATCCGCTCTGAGATTGACCGCCAAAGCCAGGAACAGGGCCGTTTCATTCTGGCCGATACACCCCAACTGCTTCACTCTATGGAGCAGGGTGACACATCTTTCGTTTATGAAAAGACCGGCAGTTTTACCCGCCACCTTATGATTGATGAGTTTCAGGACACATCGGACCTGCAATGGAGCAATCTTAGCCTGCTCCTCAAAGAATGTCTCTCGACAGGTCAGGACTGCCTTGTTGTAGGCGATGTAAAACAGTCCATATACCGCTGGCGAAACAGCGACTGGAACATACTGAACACCGGTCTGGAACGGGAGTTTGCCGCTTACCATCCGTATGTGGTATCAATGGACGGTAATTTCCGCAGCAGGCAGCAGGTAATTGATTTCAACAACTCGCTGTTTCCCAAAGCCGTGGAGTTCCTTTCGCAGCGCTACAGGGAGGTGACAGACCTTGATTATCCGGAGTTAGCCCAAGCATACAGCGGTGTGGAACAGGAATGCCTCCACAGAGACGGCACAGGTTATGTCTATGCCGAAGTAATCAATGAGAAGACAAATGCCGATCAAATCGTGGAAACCGTCTGTAACAAAATTGCCGGGCAACTGGATAATCTGCTGAAGGCGGGAGTCCTACAGACAGACATTGCCATACTGTGCCGTAACAGAGCCAGGATAGCTGATATAGCAGGGTGGTTTACGCAAAACCGCCCTGAATACACCATAATCTCAGGTGAGGCTTTCCAGTTGGATTCATCGGCTACCGTAAGGATACTGATAAACGCACTGCGCTGGCTCGCCGACAACACCGACAGCATTGCGCTGGCACAGCTGGTTTGGGAACGGGAATGCATACTGAACGGCACCGATGAACAGTTTGACACCTTATACGCCCGAGGACTTGAGAATTGTCTGCCGGAATCATTCACGGGGCAGGCCGATATACTGCGCAACCTGCCCCTTTATGAACTTATCGAGAAACTCTACGTAATCCTGAATCTGGACAGTATACCAGGCCAGAGTCAATACATCATGGCATTTCAAGACACCGTTTGCCAATGGCTCAAACGAAATCCCGCCGACTTGGCTCAATTCATCGTTGAATGGGATGAAAGACTCTTCAAGACCCCTATCCCTGCTCCCGAAATAAACGGCATCCGCCTGCTTACCATACATAAGTCAAAAGGACTGGAGTTCCATACCGTAATAGTACCGTTCTGTGAATGGCCCGTAATAGATACCAGCCATGAAGAACGCATCTGGATCAAGCCCGATGAGCAACCGTTTGACAGCCTGCCATTCATCCCGATTGCATTCAGCAAAAACCTGGGAAACTCCATATTTTCAGAACATTACAAACGCGAGGCCGGACTGCAGACCGTCGACAATCTGAATCTTCTATATGTGGCGCTTACACGTGCCATGAACAATCTGATTGTCATAAGCAATCGTCCCCCAAAGAATTACGGTTATAGCACTATAAGGGATGTATTGGAGTTCTGTCTTGGCACCGCCCCGTTCCGTAGTGAAACCAGTGACGAAGGCATAATATACGAAACCGGCCATATATGCCCTCACTCTGATCAGGAAAGGACCGACAGCCAAAACCCGTTCGATACCAGACCTGAACTACAGGAACTCCCGCTACGTTCCTACCCCATAAACGCCCGTTTCCTCCAATCGGGTGAATCCACCCGATTCATCCACTCCGCCAATGATGACTCTGACCGCCAGGATGAGTACATCCAGACAGGTAAGTTGCTCCACAACCTGTTTGCCACCATACGCACAGTAGCCGACATTGACCCGCAGGTGGAAAACATGCTCTCTGACGGCCTGCTGGGTTCAAAAGACGAAGCTGACAAACTCAAGCAAAGGATCCACAGTCACATAGACTCCACGCCCGGGGCCGGAGAGTGGTTCAGCGGCAATTATGCCCTGTTCAACGAGACATCCATCATATACCGCGACGGAGATGTTCTCCAGACCCGCCGCCCTGACCGTGTAATGATTACCCCCGACGGCCGTGCCATCATAGTGGATTTCAAGTTCGGGCGTGAACACGAAGAACACCTGCATCAGGTAAGAGAGTATATGGATCTGATCCGCAAGATGGGCTACAACCAGGTGGAAGGTCATATCTGGTACGTCTATAACAACAAGATAACAAACTGTTAAACAATTAACTAACCTAATAAAATTATGAAAGACTTCCATTTCTACGCACCCACAGAGGTAGTGTTCGGCAAAAACTCAGAAGAACAGGTAGCACAGCTGGTACGCAAATACGGCGGCACCAAAGTTCTGGTTCATTACGGCGGCAAGAGCGCCATCAAATCCGGCTTGCTGGATAAGATTGAGACTCTGCTTCGTGAGGGAGATATAGATTTTGTAACCCTGGGAGGTGTTGTTCCCAACCCCAGACTCTCCAAGGTACATGAGGGTATTGAGCTGTGCCGCAAGGAGAAGGTTGACTTTATCCTGGCCGTTGGCGGCGGAAGCGTAATAGATTCCTGCAAGGCTATAGCCTACGGCGTACCTTACAGCGGTGATGTATGGGATGTCTATATGCGTCGTTACAACCCGGTTACCAGCCTGCCTGTGGCATCGGTCCTAACCATCCCGGCCGCCGGTAGCGAGATGAGTGACTCAAGCGTAATAACCAATGAGGACGGCGATGTCAAGATAGGTTACTCCAACAACCTGTGCCGCCCCAAGTTTGCCATCATGAACCCCGAGCGCACATACACCCTGCCCCCGTATCAGACAGCCGCCGGCATAACCGACATAATGATGCACACCATGGAGCGCTATTTCTCACACGATGATGACATGAACATAACCGATGCCATAGCCGAAGGACTGCTCAAGACCATGATTGACTGTGCACCGCTTGTACTCAAGAACCCTGAGAACTACCGTTATCGCGCCCAGGTAATGTGGGCAGGCTCACTGGCCCATAACGACCTGACAGGCTGCGGCCGCATAGGTGACTGGGCCACCCATCAGCTGGAGCATGAGCTGAGCGGAATGTTCGACGTTACTCACGGAGCCGGTCTGGCCGCCGTTTGGCCCAGCTGGGCACGTTACGTTTATAAGTGCAACGTTAGCCGTTTTGTGCGCTTTGCCGTGAACGTGATGGGCGTAGAGAATGACTTTACCGACCCCGAAGGCACAGCCATCCGCGGCATCGAAGCCATGGAGCGTTTCTACCACTCAATAGGTATGCCCATCAACATCCACGAGCTTATCGGCCGTGAGATAACCGACGCCCAGATCAAGGAGATGGTCCGCAAGTGCAGCCACGACCACACCATCACCCAAGGTCAGTTCAAGGTTCTCACTCCCGATGACATGACCGCCATCTACACCCTGGCCAAATAATTGGGGCGGCCAGGAAGGCGTCGATGAATCCGCCCTGCCCGTCACCATGGAGGTGGACTATGTCCGGGTTTACAAGCTGCCATAACCACAGGTAGTCGCATAATATGCTAATGCCATTCAGCAAACACGTGTGACTCATTTGTGCAAGCGCGGCCTGCACAAACACCTCTTGATATCACCTGGCCTCTCATCAAGAGTGCATATTCAATTATATAAAAAGGTTGCATTATTGTAACCATATAGTAAACTTTTACAATTAAAACAATTGTCCACAGCGATTTGAATAACACAAATCCTGTCGGACTTTTGTTTATTCATCACGTCTTTTCAATCATTCCCTTTAACCATCGACCCTTTCATTAAACTGTTGATAAAAACGGCCTTATCTTCATCATTTCCTCGATTTAAATCACTATCTTTACAAATTAAGATAAAAAACAGGAAAGAGATATGACAAATAGTTTTATTACCAACAAAGACAAGTTGCTCTCAGATATCATAAACGGCATCCTTCCAAAAAGTCAGTCTTTGGATGTACTTGTTGGGTATTTTTATTTTTCCGGCTATAAACTAATCTCTGAGAAGTTAATAGACAAGCATGTACGCATACTCGTGGGGCTTGACATTGATACGCGGATCACAAAATACATTAGTGAAATAGACACTCTGGCTGATTACAATAAATCTCGCAGCCAACTAAAGGATGACTACTACAACCATTTTGTTAAACTCTTCAATGAAACTGATTTCTTAGACAGCCAGCCTAAATTAGATTCTTTCAAACTTTTCTATAACAAGATAAAGACAGGGACCTTGGAGATACGTAAAACAGATGAGCCATGTCATGCCAAGATGTATATCTTTGATTATAATGAGAGCGTATGTGAAGGAGGTGAAGATCCCGGTTCTGTTATCACAGGCTCCAGCAATCTTTCATACGAAGGATTGGCTGGAAGAGTTGAGATAAATGCCCGTTTCAATGACAAAGGTTCATACATAGATGCAAAAACTATTTTTGAGGAACTATGGGCAAAATCCATTGTAATTGCAGACAAAGATCATATTGATGACTTTGACACAAAAGTTATTGACCGTATCTGGTATGAGAAGTTATATAGCCCCTATAAAATATACCTTCGTGTGCTGAAGGAATACTTCTCTGTTCCCACAACTGAAAACCTACTCACACCCTATGACATCACAGATGGTAAGTTCTCTAATCTTAAATACCAAACAGATGCCGTGCAAATGGCTATCAACTCAATCAAAAATCACAATGGTGTTATAGTAGCAGATGTTGTAGGATTGGGTAAAAGTATCATTGCATCTACGGTGGCACGCAATCTCCGTTTGAGAACACTTGTGATATGTCCACCACACTTGGAAGAACAATGGTGCACCTACCGTGACGATTTCGGCTTTACTGCATCTGTCTATACTTCAGGAAAATTAGAGGAAGCATTGAGATATTACGAACGTATTGTTAAAGCAGACGAACAGTATCTGATATTAGTAGATGAGGCACACCGCTATCGTAATGAATATACCATTGACTATACTATTCTACACCAGCTATGTTCTGGTAATAAGGTGATGCTGTTAACCGCAACCCCGTTCAACAACAGACCAGATGACATCTACGCTATGCTGAAGCTATTTCAGATACCTACCAAGTCAACATTAAGGACTGTTGACAATCTGGGTGCCAAATTCAAAGACCTTATTGTCACCTACAAACAGCTTCAGAAGGACCAGCGTGAAGGCAAGAAAACAGATTCCGAGGTAACTAAAGAAGCTGGAAAAATTGCCAACGAGATACGTTCTATCATCAGCCCACTTGTCATTCGTCGTTCACGCATTGACCTAAAGGAGATTCCTGAATATGCAGAAGACCTCCGCCAGCAGCATATCCAGTTGGTTATTCCCAATGACCCTGTAGAGTTGGATTATGATTTGAGCAGTCTGAAAGACTTGTATCTTGAAACGCTTGACCGCATCAACAAAGATGATAAAGATAAGATAAATGATGGCAAGTATCGCTTTAAGGCAGCCCGATACTCTCCTGTTTTATATCTAAGAGAAGAATTAAAGCAGGAACTTTCAGATTTGTTGGAAGAAAAAACAGGCATTGAACTGAACCTTTTATTAGGTAGGCAGGCAAATGTGGCCAAATTTATGCGCCGTCTGTTAGTACGGCGCTTTGAAAGTTCAGAATATGCTTTCCGTATGTCTCTGGAGTACATGATTAACAGTTCCAAGCAAATTCTGAAATGGATAGACGAAAAGAAGAAAATGCCAATCTACAAGAAGGGTAACCTTCCAGATGTTGATGACTTCTACAAGACTGATGATGACGGAAACGAACTCATTACTGAAACATACGAGAAGTATGAAAATAGAGGGTTCTTTGAGATTGACATGAAATATATCAATGATTCCTTCGCAGAAGACATTAAGGCAGATATGGCACTACTTCTTGAAATACAAAAGAATTGGTTTGGTCTTGAAGGTAGCATTATGGCTGATCCCAAACTTGAATCTTTCAAGGGTATCTTAAATAAACAACTTAAGGACGAACCTCATCGTAAGATCATTGTATTCACAGAATTTGCAGATACTGCCGACTATCTGGGTAAGGAACTGTCTGCATCCGGCTTGCCAGTTTTTAAATATACTTCTTCTGATGCATCGCAGACCAATAAGAATGTAATTAATGCCAACTTTAATGCGGGCGAGAAGAAAGAGTATCAGAAAAATGACTATCAGATTCTGATTGCTACAGATGCTATTTCCGAGGGATACAACCTGCATCGGGCAGGAACTGTCATCAACTATGATATACCGTACAACCCTACTCGCATCATACAGCGAATAGGACGTATCAACCGCGTTAACAAAAAGGTGTTTGACCAGTTGTATATCTACAACTATTTTCCAACTGATGTAGGTGAAACAGAAACCCGCACCAAGGAGATTTCCACCTTGAAAATGGCCATGATTCATGCCATTATGGGTGAGGACACCAAGGTATTAACAAAAGACGAAGAAATACAATCCTATTTCTTAGAACAGTATCGCAAGGAAATGTCCAAGAGCGAGGAGGTTTCCTGGGATGTCAAATACCAGAAATTGTTGAATTCAGCAAAGGGTACAGAGGTATATGATGAAGCAATGCAGCTGCCGCATCGGGCACGCACAGGTCGTTCCGTTGCCAAGTCCCAAAGTGGTGTGCTCATGTTTGGAAAGAAGGGAAACGATTTCGTTTTCAAGTTAGGCAATAGTGAAGGTTTGGTTATCCAATTGACAGCAGAAGAAGCAATTGCTCTTTTCGAGGCAGAAATACCGGAAAAGCCTGCAACTCTCTCTGAATCTTTCGAGCCAGCCTATCAGGTTACCAAGTCTCATCTATTCAGCAGTGATGTGCAAGACAAGAATGAGAAAGCACGATTAGAAGCCATGCAGAAAGTAAAAGTGATGTTGAATCGCAAGGCTTTACCAACAGATTACCTGAAAGACCTGATGAAGGTCATTCAGAGCGATGGACTCTCTGGATATGAACTTCGGTATATCAACAAGTTGAAACCTGCGGATTACAAGAAACTGCCAGAACAGATAGACGAATACTATATTAACCGAATCATAGAAACTTGCAATCATGTGGATGATGGTGAGGAATCAATCATATTAGCGGAGGAATTAAAATGAAAACAGCACAAGAAATATTCGAGCTACTGAATTCTATTGACGAGAATGTCAGAATCGATGCCAAGAGGGCATCTGGGATAGACAAGAGTATTATGGAGACAGTTTGTGCCTTTGCCAACGAGCCAGGTTTAGGTGGTGGCTACCTGTTATTAGGTGCTGTCAGAACTGGTTTCCAAAATGGTCTTCCTGTATATGTACCAGAGAATATCGAGAATCCTGATAAAATACAAAATGATGTTATTACTCAGTGTAGTTCAATGTTTAATGTGCGTATTCGTCCACAGATAGAGCCAGAAGTAATAGATGGAAAGACGGTGATCGTTGTTAAAATTGACGAAGCACCTGAAGCCCAGAAGCCTATCTACATAACGAGCCGTGGATTACCACAGGGAGCATTTCGCAGAGTTGGCTCTTCCGATCAGAAGTGTACGGAAGACGATATGAGGGTGTTCTATTCTTCTGCAGAGAGTTTCGATAGTACCATAGTAAAGGGAGCCACTTTAGATGATATTGACGAGAATGCGGTGGCTTATTATAGAAAACTGCGTGCCAAAGTTAATCCCAATGCAGAGGAATTATCTTATGATGACAATGACCTTCTTTTAGCACTAAGGGCGTGTGAGAAAGAGAAAAGCGGAGAATACGTATTAACTTATACGGGGCTCGTCGTGTTTGGAAAAACCATGTCCTTACGCAGATTGCTGCCGGCTTTGAGAGTTGACTATATCCGTGTATCTGGCAATAGGTGGGTAGAAGACCCGGATAAGCGATTTGAGGCTACAATTGATATGCGTGGTCCACTCATCTTATTAGTCAACCGTGCCCTGAACGCTATTAAAGATGACTTGCCAAAAGGTTTTAAACTGAGAAAGGGGAATCTGCAAGCAGACACTCCCATTGAGTTACCTGATGACGCACTTCGTGAGGCATTGGTCAATGCTTTTATTCATTGTTCTTTCAGACTTAATCAACCTATTCAGATTATCAGGTATTCTAATCGTCTGGAAGTCATCAATCCTGGCTTCTCTTTAAAATCGCCTGAGACATTAGGAGAACCTGGATCAGTTCAGCGTAATCCATTTATCAGCACCATATTTCATGATACGAACTTGGCTGAAACAAAAGGCTCTGGTATCAGGTCAATGCGTGGCCACATGAAGAAGGCTGGGATGATGCCTCCAACATTTGAGTCTAATCGTTCTGCTAATCAATTTACTGCCCGCTTGTTATTACATCACTTATTGGATAATGACACTATTCAGTGGATTGCATCTTATGCTGACTATTCCTTGAATAATGAACAAAGACTTGCTCTGGTATTTGTCCGTGAAGTTGGAGCAATAGACAATATTACCTATCGACAACTAAATAGTGACATTAATAATCAGAAAGCTTCTTTTGACTTACACGACCTGTGTACCAAAGGATTATTAGAGCAGAAGGGCCAAAGCAGAAGCACATACTATATAGCGGGAGAAAAGTTCATTAATGGTAGAACTGGCGGAGAAAATAATAATGCTGGCAGAGAAAATAATAATGCTGACAGAGAAAATAATAATGCTGGTGGAGAAAATAATAATGGTTTGCCTACGGATTTGTTGGAAAAATGCAAGAACCTGAAAAGATGGGAGCCTTCAGAGAAAATGAAGGACTTGATAGTTGAACTATGCTCATTTACACCTTTAAGCATCAATGAAATTGCGAGCCTAATCGGGAGAAAGCCTTTTTCTGTCTGGTATAAATACACCAAGCCTCTTATTGAGAGTGGAAAACTGTTTTATACGATACCTGAGATGATAAAACATCCAGATCAGAAATACACGACTGTCAAAAACAAGTAAGAACGATATGGAATTTAATAAAGCATATAACCGCGATGAAATTCTCTCATTTCTGAGAGTAAACTTTCTGCCAGACGATTTTCAGCAGGAGATTAGTCCTGTTGAGAATCCCGTCCAGTTCCAATACACCCAGCAGGTGACTCGCTTGGGCGAATGTGAATCTTTGGGGCTGGTTGTCTATGAAATGCGACATAACTCAAAGCACGATGCCCGTGTAGGTCTAACCAAAGAGGCGTTCCGCCTGTTGGCTGACGAGTTCTGTGAACGGGCTTTGGTACTGTTTGTGCCAGAGGACGACAATAGCAACTATCGTTTTTCACTGATAGAGATTACGCTCGACCAGTCTGAAACGTCTTCACGTGTCAGTCGCCGGTATTCTAACCCCCACCGCTATTCTTACTATTTGGGCAAAGGTATAGCCTATTATACACCTAACAAATATCTGAATGAGCATGGTCGTGTTGTCAGTGTGGAGGATCTGCGTAATCGCTTCTCTGTAGAAGTCCTTACAAGAGCATTCTATCAGGAACTCAGCGACTGGTACGCTTGGTCAATTACTAAAGTGCAATTTCCAAATAACATGAAAACCCTGGAGGACAACCAGAAGTACAACTCTGAAGCTATGATACGCTTGATTACGAGACTAATTTTTGTCTGGTTTCTCAAACAGCGTCAATTGGTGCCTAGTGAGTTCTTCGATGAGCAATATATCAGTAATCATCTGTTGAAGAACTTCAAACCCAATGCAAAAGTTAACCTTTTCGGAAAAGCCGACAATAGTTTTTACTACAAGGGCATCCTACAGAACCTGTTCTTTGCAATGTTAAACAGTCCTATCACACCTGAAGGCAAGAATACCATTTCAGAGCGTCGTTTTAGTAAAGGACGTAGTGATTATGACAATAATAAATTAATGCGCCATAAAGAACTGTTTATTGATCCAGACTTGTTTGTGCAGTTGGCAAATCAGTACGTTCCATTTCTTAACGGTGGACTTTTTGATTGTTTGGATGATAAGGATAATGGAGTCTATATCGATGCCTTTACTGAACGCGAGGCTGTTGCCAAGCAATTGTTAGTACCCGACTATATCTTTTTTGGAGAGGAGGCTGGCAAGAATATAGATCTTTCAGATTATTATGGCGACAAGAAGAAAAAGAAGGTCAGTGCACGTGGCATCATAGACATCCTGAAACGTTACAACTTCACCGTTGAAGAAAACACGCCTTTTGACCAAGAGGTATCACTCGACCCAGAGTTGCTTGGCAAAGTGTTTGAGAATCTGTTGGCTGCATACAACCCAGAGACACAGACTACTGCTCGTAAGCAGACAGGCTCATTCTATACTCCCCGCGAGATTGTGCAGTACATGGTGGATGAAAGCCTTGTTGCCCATCTGAAACGAACTGTTGGCGAAGATTTGGAACCTGAATATCGGAAACTCATCCAATATACTGACGAAGAACCTCAGTTAACAGACGAGCAGAAACGCCAGATTATGCAGTCACTCTACGATTGCAAGGTCCTTGATCCTGCTTGTGGCTCAGGTGCATTCCCAATGGGCATGCTCCAGCAGATGGTTCATATTCTGAATCGTATTGACCCTAACAATGAGCAGTGGAAGGAAATGATGCTCAACAATGCCATTAGCGAAACTTCCGATGCTTACCGTACTGCAACAGACGAGGAGCGGGCAGAGATTGTAGCTGATATTGAACGTAGTTTCAATGAGAGCATCAACCGTCCTGACTATGCCCGCAAACTATATTTGATAGAAAACTGCATCTATGGTGTAGATATTCAGCCTATTGCTATCCAAATCAGCAAACTCCGTTTCTTTATCTCTTTGGTGGTTGACCAAAAGACCAACAACAATCCTGTTGATAACTTCGGTATTCGTCCACTGCCTAACCTCGAAGCAAAGTTTATAGCGGCAAATACGCTGATTGGATTGGAGAAAAAAGAAGCAAATCTTTTTGATTCGGATGCCATCAGAATTAAAGAAAAAGAACTGAAGGATGCTAAGCATAGAATTTTCGGTGCCAAAACGGTGAAGACAAAACGCAAATACAAAGACCGTGTAGAAGAATTACGTATTGAGATAACCCATATGCTCAAAGAAAGTGGTGCTGTTGGAAATATAGAGGCTAAACAACTTGCTTCCTGGGATATGTTTGATCAAAATGCCACCTCACCTTTCTTCGACCCCGAGTGGATGTTTGGTGTCAATGAAGGATTTGATATAGTAATCGGGAATCCACCGTATAAAATACTTACAAAAAATAATACAACTATAGAATTGCTAAATAGATACATTGACAATTACAATAGTATAAAGAAAGCTAGTTCAAAAAATTTATTTATCTTGTTCATTGAACATGCTATCAAAAATATTCTTTCAAGATTCGGAATTTTATCATATATTGTACCAGAAGGTTTATATCAAACACGCAGTTACTCTGATTGTGTTAAATTTATGTCTGACAATGGAACGACGGTAAAAGTTATTACATTTGAAGATTATGTTTTCGAAAATGCAATAACAGGAAATCTAATTTTTGTCTATATTAGAACAAAAACTAATCAGGCAGTAGAAAAACTGCATTTTGATAAAACTTATACGATTCATAAAAGAGCAGAAAAAGACCATTCTATATTTGATATTATTGAAAATAACTCAGTAAATCTAAAAGATGTTGCTTCACTCTTTAAAGGGATGGTTGTTAAAGACAGAAAGTCTGTTTTGTTTGAAACTAAAAATCAAAACAAAGACTGTTTTTTGTTGGGAAAAAACATTACAAAATGGGGCATAAAATCATGCTTTTATACAAATTATGAATCATTAACAATCGTCGGTGGAACAAAAAACAAAGAAAAACACAAAATCCATCCAAGAATCCTAGTTCGGAGAACTGGGGATACTTTATGTTGCGCATTTTTGGAAAAGCCAGCAATTACTGAGAGTACTTTGTATTCATGTTGGTCAATAGATTCAACTATACAAACCAAGTATATTTTTGCTCTTTTGAATTCAAAACTATTGGATTTCTATAACAAGAATCTGAATATCACAAATCAACAAGGTTTCCCTCAAATTTTGATGACGGATTTAGAGGCATTGCCTATCAAGAAATGCAAGTTTATCCAACAGCAATCCATCATTACTTTAGTTGACCGTATTCTTGCCACCCCAAAAGAAGACCCGCATGCAGACACCAGCGCATTGGAAAACGAGATTGACAAACAAGTCTATCACCTCTACGGCCTGACCTACGATGAAGTCCTCATTGTAGACCCAGAGACTCCAATCACACGAGAAGAGTATGAAAAATTATCAGAATTATGACACATAGAAAAGGAACATATATAGCTTTAATTGATTATGATTCTTGGGGAGATCGAATTACGACAGGTTTTCCTATGCATTTTGAGAATGACGAAGCTTATGTTTTAGAAACTGACGAAAACGGCTATTGGATCACGTCTGGAGTACCGATAAAGAATATGTGCTCATTAGACGATGCGGATATCTTCGAATGCATGAAACAGAGTAATACGTGTCTTTCTCAAAACAATACCGGAACTAATTTTAGACTTATTCACTTAAACTTAATTTATGGTCAATCATTTAGTTCTATTTATAGACCGTCATTTACATATAAGTATTTAAAAGACTTTTCCATACCATTTCAAGAAGGGAAACCTGCAAGAGATTTTTACGAAGACTTACCTATTTCTACCCCCAACGAGTATTCTAATCTGTTGAGGCAAATAGAGATTATACTTGATGATCTGGATTCCATATTTAAAGTCATCGCACCTCACAAAAAACAATCTAGTGTTTATGGACATGCTATCAGGAATGTTATTATGTTAGCATGTACAGAGTTGGATTCAAGGATGCAACATATATTGATAAATAATTCGATAAAGCCAAGTGGAAAATATTTCCAGATGACGGATTATTACAAACTTAAGGACTCCTTAAGGCTGGATGAATATAGTTTGTCGTTTTATAGATATGGTGATTTGGAGGTATACTCTCCATTCAGTACGTGGGAGAAAAACAAAGAACTTTTCTGGTATAAAGCATACAATAAAGTTAAGCATAACCGCGAAGATAAATACATTGATGCAAAACTATACAATGCAATAAATGCCGTAATGGCTTTATGTATCATAGCGATAGCGCAATATGGATATAGGAATGATTTGTGGAATGAGAGAATAGGGAAGATTATCAAAGTTGAAAAAGAACCTATATGGGATTTGAAGGATTTTTATTTGGCACGTTCTGATAAACGGGACTATATTCATTTTTCATTCCCTGATGATACAGAACATGAAAGTAATAAGGAAATTTTGGCTAAAGAAGTGTTATCTTTGATTAAAAAGCCTCATAGCAAAAAGGAGAATATCATAGGTAAACTTGATGAACTCAAAGAAATGATAGAGAATGAAAGTTCTAACGAGGCAGACGAAATGCTTGGTACTATAAAAACCAAATGATGAAGAAATGAAAGACTATAGAATAGACCAATGTCTTAAGGAAATTCAAAAATACGAAAAGTGGGGAGACCTGCTTGCAGGACAAAGTTGGGTACATCTATTCAACTCTAATGCTCCTGTGAGTGCATCTGCCATTCATAACGGTTTGGAATGTATCAAAGCCAAGATGAAGTTGTGTGTGCTACAAGACTATCGGCATACTGATGAAGAAAAAGAAAAACGTCTGAAGCAAATTGACATTGAGATTCAACAAACAGAAGAAATAATGAAGCATGACCTTGAATATAGAAAGTTGTTGATACTGTAATGGATGAAAATAATAATCAGATAGAAGCAATAAACATAAATAAAAAGGAATAATGCCTATGTCCGATAATAATTTCTTTGAAAAGCAAACTCTATCATCAAGAGTTAAGGCAAGCATCGTTTCGGAGTATTTCCCTAAATACTGCAAAATAATAGTAAAAAGGCATATGCCTGAACGCATTGGATATTTTGACTTGTTTGCAGGCCCAGGATTGTATGAAGATGGGAATTATTCTACACCTCTTTTAATTGCTAAGAATTGTTATAATGATAACATGCTTAAGCAAAAAGTATGGATGGTATTTAATGACAAGGAGTATTCTACACAATTGAAAGAAAACTTCTTGAAGTTATATCCAAACGACTCTTTTGTCTTTAAACCCCATTTTGGACATAGCACCGTAGGAGAAAGTGAAGAAATTGATAAATTCATCACAAAGAATCACATGAAGAATGGGAAAAATGAATGTCCCTCTGTGCTATTTATTGACCCATTTGGTTATAAAGGAATAGATACCAGTATTCTTTCGGAATTTCTTAACTATTGGGGTAATGAATTATTTATTTTCATAAATACCAAAAGGATTAACCCTGCATTGGAAAATGATAAGTTCGAACCGCTGATGAGATGTTTATTTCCACAGAGTTATAATACCCTTAAAACACTCGTTAGGGAAAAAAGATGGGTTTCCGAGAGACTTCAGTTTATTATTGACAACTTGGGGAATGAATATAAAAAACTTCTTGGTGGGAATGTTTATTATACCGCGTTTAAGTTTCAGGAAGAAGACATTGAGACTACAAGTCATTTTATTCTCCATTTGACAAAATCCAAGCGAGGATTCGACCTTATAAAGCAAATTTATAATGACTTTGCTAATGTGGGTACTATTTTTGATGGTATAAACACCTATACCTTCGATGTTAAGAAAATAGCAAATCCAGTCGAGGATTTATTCGACGTTGCATCGGAAAATATAGATGTTTTAAAAGAAAAAATATATGCTACCTTTAAGGGCAAGCAAATATCAGCTTTTGATCTCTTTGAAGAACATCAGCAAAAAGAACTGTATTGCCGTAAACATTACACTGAGGCATTAAGAAGGTTGGTTAGTGAAGGTAAGTTATCTTCTGAGTTTATAGATAACAAGCAACATACGGTTAGTGTTTTATTAATTAAGGAATGTATATTAAGTTTTAAGTAATGGCAGAAACAAAAATAGAATGGACAGATAAGACTTGGAATCCTGTTACGGGTTGTACAAAGCAATCCGACGGCTGTGCTCATTGTTATGCGGAAGTGATGGCAAGACGTCTAAAAGCTATGGGACAGAAAAAATATTCTAATGGATTTCTATTAACAATACATGAAGATGATCTGGATGAGCCGTATAGATGGAAGGGAAGTCATAATGTCTTTGTGTGCTCTATGGCTGACCTCTTCCATTCAAATGTTCCAGTTGAGTTTATTGATAAAGTAATGAAAGTCATAAAAGAAACTCCACAGCATCGTTACCAAATACTTACAAAAAGGGCAGAAAGAATGGAACAATACTTTAGAACAAGAGCCGTTCCTGACAATGCGTGGTTAGGCGTAACAGTCGAGAATAAAAAGGTGAAACACCGCATCAATCATCTTTCAAACATCAATGCCAAAATTCATTTCCTTTCTTGTGAACCACTATTAGAAGATCTTGGAGAGTTAGAACTTGGTAACATACAATGGATAATTGTTGGAGGTGAAAGTGGTTTCCAAGCAAGACCGATGAAAGAAGAATGGGTGCTAAACATTAAACAGCAAGCTTATATTAATAACATTCCTTTCTTCTTCAAGCAGTGGGGAACTTGGGGTAGTGATGGCGTTAAACGTAACAAACACGCCAATGGAAAACTACTTCAAAGTGAGATTATTCAACAAATGCCAGAATCTAAAAATAAAGCATAGCTTATGTCACGACTCGGCGATTTATACAAAGCAATGGAAACATTGCGTAAAGAAGGTCTCTCTCTAAATGAGGATTTGGAGAGACAGGTGAGTGAACTGGAAGAAGACATTATCAAGAAAGAAATTCTCCCTGTAGTAACAGAAACCATTGAACCTGCATTGAAGCAGGTACAACGGGAACTTGTTCTTGTGGTTGATTACCACCCTGGGGAGCCTGTCAGCGTATCGCTTTCGCGTAAGACTAATATCACTGAGTTGCTGGATGCCAAATTGCTGGAGCAAGACCCGCAAGTGGAACACAAGGATGGAATAAAGCGCAGAAAGCCTGTTGAGAGAATCAATGAAAAGACCGTTTTAAGGGTTCAGTTCCCGGATGGCACGGTAATTCAAGATAAGAAGGCAAAGGTTACCTTCACTCAAACTATCCGTAAAATCGGACTGATGAGAGTGCGCAATCTCAATATAGCGTTCTGCGGCGTCCCTATTGTATCCAACACTCTTGACAAGAAATATGGCAAGGCGCAGGTCCACGTTGAGGGTGGCCTCTATGTGATGACTCACAGTAGCACCCGTGACAAGAAAAAACAATTGGACAGAATCTCACAAGCCCTGAACCTTGGTTTGATTGTTGAAGAAATATGAGCGACAAGAAGGAATATCAATTAATATGTCACAACCCAAATTCATAATAACCAGAGCCGGAGTCCTGCGCTTAGGGATGGTCCGTCAGCACAAGGACCTGCTGCTGCCGGAGGATGATTGCATCGGAGGCGGGTATTACCAGTTTGACTTTACCTGCAACCGCATGATACTGGACCGGGCGTCGTATGACTTTGGGATTCCGCGATGGCATCTTATTGATACGCTTAAGGTTCCGGCGGTTTATCGCGGACTGAGCATCGTCTATAAATACGACGATGATTATCATGATGACTTCATGGTCAGTGACCAGTTAAATATTGAGTATTACGAATAAACAAAAACGATATGGTAAAGCACATTATCCTCTGGACACTGAATCCGGAACTGAGTGAGAGTGAGAAGGAGACCGTAAAGGCTGGTATCAAGGAGGGGCTGGAAGGCCTGGTTGGTAAGGTTCCGGGGCTGATTGACGTAAAGGTAAACGTCAGCGGACGGCTGGCTTCGTCAAATGCCGACGTGATGCTGGACAGCACGCTGGAGAGCGAGGAGGCTCTCAAGGCGTATGCCAAGCATCCCGCTCACGTGGCTGTGGCCGATACTAAGGTACGCCCCTACACCGTTCAGCGCAGTTGTCTGGATTTTGAGATATGAGGAAAGCACTTGTAATACTTTTGTCCGCACTGCTGTTATCAGCATGTGCTGACAACCCTAAGCAACTCATCAAGCGGGCCGATGAGCTCTGCCATTACATCCCCGACCATGAGTTGCTTGAAAAATCAAGGGTCTTTATGACGGCCGATTTCTACGCCGTTCTGGACACTATGTTCTACCGTCTGCCGGAGCATGAGGCTATGGACCACGAGTGGCTTTACTTCTTTGTGACGGGCAACGGCGGCACCATAGCCAATTACACTGTAACCGGTGTTACCAAGACAGATAAGACGCATGCCACTGCAACCGTGAGTGTTCGTCAGAAATGGGAGGACGGCTCATTTGACCCTGACAGTGACATTGAGGAGCACCTGTTGTCTATGGAAAAGGTTGACGGAGTGTGGCTGATGAGTGACTTTGACAATCATAAGCAGGACTGCATCAACTACATAGCTAACAATCGCAAGGAGCAGGCTCTGCGTGATGCCATAAGCGATTATCTGATAAAGGAAATCGGTGTACAGTACAGGCAGGGGCAGTTCTGTATCCCCACCCTGATGATTGTATCGGCCCAGGAAATAAGCGCTGATCAGGCGTGGGTCTGGGGCGATTTCTGGATCTGGTGGTACAACCTGTCCGGCGATACTCTCAAGACCGTATCGGGCGGCAATCATTCCGGACTGATGACTGTTGAACAACAGGAGGGCGCGCTCAAGATTATATCATTTGAGCAGACCGTGGATGGTGCAGGCAATGACGCCAGCGCCCGACGCATATTCCGCTCCCACTATGACATCTACCAGAACATGCACTCCAATCAGGATGTGCGTGAGGCCGTGCGCCGCGAGCAGCTGGGTGAATATGTAAAAAGCCATAACCTTAAAGTCCGTTACTACAAGGATTACGATTGGGATGCTGTAGAATTATATAATGACTTTTCCCGATATGGTTCTGGCTACACCTACACCGTGGACGGGCCTGATTGCATTGTTGATTGGCATGGTGGCGGCCTGGTTCCGCTTAGGGCTTTTCCCTGTGGCTGCCATCTGTTGCGTTATAGTTTTTTTGATGATATGACTGCATGAATAGGAACAGACAGATAATAAGAACCAGCTGGATTGGCATTGCAGCCAATGTCATGCTGGCAGGTTTCAAGGCTACGGTTGGCATGTTGGCCAGCAGCGTAGCCATAGTGATGGATGCGGTGAACAACCTGAGTGACGCACTGTCAAGCGTGATTACCATCGTAGGCACCAAGTTGTCGCAGCGTCCGGCTGACCGCAAGCATCCTTTCGGATTCGGCAGGATTGAATATTTTAGCGCCATCATCATTGCGGTTATCGTAATGTCAGCAGGTGTAACATCACTGATTGAATCCGTAAAGAAGATTATTGAGCCTACCGTGCCAAGCTACACAACTGTTACGCTCATAGTGATTGTGGTGGCTATTGCCGTCAAGATAGTATTGGGACTGTACGTAAAACACAAAGGGGAGCAGCTTAAGAGTGACGCTCTTACGGCATCGGGTGCCGATGCCCTGTTTGACGCTATCGTAACCTTGGCTACATTGGTTTCGGCAGGTGTCATGCTGCTATGGCATATATCGCTGGACGGCATTCTGGGCGCTCTGATATCGATAGTTATCATAAAGGCCGGAATAGAGATGCTGACAGGGCCGGTGAATGACCTGCTGGGCACAAGCATACCGGCAGAGCTGACCAACCAGATCAAGAAAGAGGTATCAGACATAAATGGTGTGCATGGAGTGTATGACCTGATTATCCATAACTACGGCCCGGACGTTAAAATAGGATCGCTGCATATCAACGTTTACGATAATATGTCGGCATACGATATCCACGGACTTACGCGCAGAATCTCCAGCCTGATGTTTGAGCGGCACGGAATAATAATGACTGTAGGTGTCTATGCCATAGCTACCGGTGACAACAGACGGGCCGATTTACAGACACAGGTGATAAAGGCATTGGCCTCCCACAAGGAGATTGTGCAGATACATGGTTTCTATTACTCGGAGAAGGACAATCTTCTATCTGTGGATGTGGTGCCTGATATTACTGTTCATGATGACAAAGCTCTGATAAGCCGGCTTACCGATGAGCTGCAGCATCTTGCTCCAGACACATCGGTAACTATTGTGGTGGATCATAATTACAGCGAATAGAAATATGGAGACATTCCTAAATATAGTTGCAAAGGACCTGTACGCCAAGTGCGGGAGCGGAGAGGCCGGGCTGGCCGATGTTACGGTGGTATTCCCCAACCGCCGCGCCCGTCTTTTCTTTGACGACAGCTTGGCGCAGTGCAGTACACAACCTGTCTGGTCGCCGCAATACACCACTATAGAGGAACTGTTTCGGTCGCTGACCGACCTTCGTCTGGCTGACCGCATAGAGATGGTCACCCTACTCCATCAGATTTATACCGATGAACTAAAGTCCAATGAGTCACTTGACAGTTTCTGGTCATGGGGAGAGCTAATGCTTGCAGATTTTGATGACATTGACCGCAACATGGCGGATGCTGGCCAGCTGTTCAGCCTGCTCAGCGAGCAGCGTGAGATGTCTGACACATCATTCCTTACAGAGGAGCAGAGAGAGGCTATGGAGCAGTTCTTCGGCGAGATGAAGAATAGCCGGCCCACAGAACTGCGCGCCCGATACCAGACCGTCTGGAACGTACTGGGTAAAATCTACAGCCGCTTTGTGGAACTGCTCTCAGAACGTGGCATAGGCTACAACGGACTGATACAGCGCCGTGTAATTGAAAAACTTGACACCGGCCGCCTTACAGCACGACGGTACGTGTTTATGGGATTCAACAGCCTGGACAAGGCTGAGAAGGCTCTGTTTCATGCCATACAAGGTACAGGCAAGGCCATGTTCTATTGGGACTACGATCCGGCATACACTGATAGTAGCATCCTGCATGAAGCCGGCCGGTTCCTGAGGGATAACCTCAAGGATTTCCCGAATGAGATTCCAACTGAAACGTTCCGGAATTTGCGAAAGGCCAAGCTCACGATAGTGGAGACATCAACCGACAACGCCCAGGCACGCTATATCCCGCAGTGGCTTGAATCGCTGGATACCGATGGAAGGACCGGCCGTGAAACCGCTATTGTATTGGCCGATGAATCACTGCTGCAACCAGTTCTGCACAGCATTCCGCAGGATGATGCGCCCAATGTGAACATCACCATGGGTTATCCGCTCACGGAGACCTCACTTTACAATCTGGTTACTGCACTGCTTGACATGCAGCGTATTGCCGCCCGTAACAGAGGCCGATACAGCATACAGTCCATCAGCCGCGTATTGGGCAATCCCATGACCGTAGCGTTATCACCCGATGCTCTGACAATACTTGAGGAGCTGCGGAAAAACCGTCGGATGTTTCCGGATACTACTGCTCTCATCTCCCACCGGCAGCTTTCGGTGCTTTTCTCCCCGGCCACAGACAATTTACAACTACTGCAATATCTGCTCACTGTCCTCAAGTCACTTGTTCCGGTTATACGTGAGCGTGAGGAAGACACTCTTTTCCAACCGCTTAATCAGGAGGCGCTATACCGCATATTCACGCAGATAAACCGCCTTCATTCCCTGGCAGTTCAGGGAAACCTGGAATTGCAGACCGAGACCCTATGCCGTCTAATCCGCTCCATTCTCTCCTCCACCACGGTACCGTTCCATGGTGAGCCCGCTGTAGGAATGCAGATTATGGGCCTTATTGAAACCCGTAACCTGGACTTCAAGAACGTATTGCTGCTGTCAGCACAGGAAGGCACCCTGCCTAAGTCCGGCCAGAACGCATCCTTCATACCCTATAACTTACGTGTGGCTTTCGGACTGACCACCATGCAGGACAAAAGCGCCGTTGCATCGTACAATTTCCACCATCTCATTCAGCGTGCCAGAAATGTAACAATGGTCTATAACGGCAATGCCGATGCTCCGGGCATTGGTAAAGGCCAGATATCACGTTACCTGCTCCAGCTCATTGTGAGCGGGGCCGAAATAAACCGGATCACACTTAAACCGGACCGCTCGGATACAGAAGCCACACCCCTTACCGTACAAAAGACATCTTCTGTACTCAAGAATATTCGCCGCAGATATGATTTCTCTGACAATAATACATATCTGTCACCATCGGCCCTCAACACATACATGGACTGCACGCTCAAGTTCTATCTGATGCAGATTGCAGGCCTGAGAAAGCCCAAGGATACAGATACGGACATAGGCTACGACATGTTTGGGACCCTGTTTCACAAGAGCGCAGAACTGGCATACGACCATCTGGCATCAAAAAATGCCGACCACACCATAACAAGCAGTGAGATAGAGTCCCTGCTCAAAGACCGCACCCTCCTTGAAAGCTTTGTACAGCAGGCATTCCGCGATGAATACTTTGACCGCAAGGAGATAGGCAAGGACGATTACAGCGGCACACAAATCATCAATTTTGAAGTCATACTCAAATACTTGCGCCAGATTCTGCGCATGGATATGGAACTGTACACACCGTTCCGGTACATAGGCGGTGAATCGGATGAATACAAGCATTTTGTTTCCGTTCCCGACCCACGGGAAACAGGTTCCAGAATTCAGATTCGTATCAAGGGAATCATCGACCGCATGGACTGCAGGGACGGCATACTGCGCATAGTAGATTACAAGACCGGAAAGAATAAAGGCACACCGGCCACACTTGACGACCTATTCCCTCCTACAAGCTACAGAAACCGAAAGAGCCAGGCATTCCAGATATTCTATTACGCCTACATCATGAGCATGCAGCCACAGTTCAGCAAGTACAGGCTGGCCCCCACCCTGATTTACACCCGCTCATCGTCCAGACCAACAGCCTATGACATCTACTACCGTATAGGTAATGATGTACTTACCGATTTCAACAACCAATGCCGTAAGGAGTTTGAGGAAAAGTTGATAGAGGTGATTTCAGAGATATTCAACCCCGATATCCCGTTTAGTCCCACTGATGATAAAGAAACCTGCCGCAACTGTGACTTCAGTCAACTGTGCGGCAGGAATTAATGTAATTTATTTTTAAATAATTATTCCTTTGCATACCAGGCCTGGCCTTGACCCAGATATGAACCACCGCCAAGCGCAAATTCTCCTGGAGCGGTAACGCCCAAAGAATGTCCGTCCTCTATCTGATAACTGAAAGTAAAGCTCTTACCTTCTGTTCCATCATCATACTCATGCCAGTCAAACTGCTCGTCTCCATTATTGAAACCGTAGAACTTTTCAACCTTGATTGTGAATGTAGATCCGGTACAGGTAAAGGTTCCTGTCAGTTTATGGCCGTATCCCCATAATCCGCCCTGTGGATTCCTACCGGTTTCTGAGCTTTCAAGAATGAATGTGTTACCCTTAAAGGTAAAACTCTCCACGCGGTCAGCATAACCGTTGTTGTCATATTCATCCCTTTCGGAATGTACCCATTTACCCTCCAGGGCGGTCTTTTCACCACTGGTTTCATTGTCATCCTTATCGCAGGATGTAAATGCCAAGCTGATTGCTACAGCGGCACAGATAAAACGAATAATTGATTTCATATTACGGTTTTGTTTACGATTTACCTCTTTATAAATTCCAGATTCATCGGGCCACCTACAGCTTTCTTTTCGTCAATCACCTTGAAATTAAAGTCCTTGAGGAAATCCACATCCATTTCAAACTGCTCCGGATCCATCTGATACCAGCGATATGGCATTTCATCGGTGTATGTGAGTTCAAAAGTCTCGGGATCCAACGCTCCGTCAGACATATTCCAGCCCTTATAGGTATCTTCTATGATGAGGGCATCAAAAGCGTCTTCATTCTTGAATGAGAAATCAAGCTTGTCGTTCTCATAGGTGTATGTTCCTTTAAGATGATCTCCCCAAGCAACAATATAAACATCAACTTTGTTTCCGTCAAAGATGAGAGTAATGCGTTGCTCACCTGTTCCTACCTCAACACCTTCAGGTACACCGTCCCAGCGTCCGTTAAGAGAGAACGTTTTCTTGGAGTCATCTTCTTTTTCTTTGTCACATGATGTGAAAGTCATGCCAAGCATAGCTATAGCAATGGCAATAAACAGAAATCTTCTCATTTTTCTATTTTTATAATTGACATGCTAAGGTGTGATTTTTATTGCTGTATTACCATTCAAAACAGAAATATATCAGTCATATCATACAAAAAAGTATATTTGCACCCCAGAATGGCTATTATAAAAAATATAATTCCTATGCTTCCCTTCATGGTCTGTCTGTTCTGGACTGTCCATGCCGGAATCAGTTACAGGGATTTGAACAGGGCGCAACACTACCTTGGAATGTTCCTGTCTGTATCAATGGTCCTGTTCCTGTACCATGCCGTTTATTACAGTGCCGCACATACTCCCGGCTATAATGTACTGACAGTCATCTACTCTTGGGCCACGCTCACCACATATCCGTTATACTACCTCTACATTAAGGCAATAACAGACTGTCACAATCCGGGCAAGTTTGAAATGGCACTGTTGTGCACTCCCGGTCTTATTGCTGCCGTAGCAAGTGTATCGGTGCTACTGTTCGGACTCAATCATGAGTATCCCGATGGTTTCATCAGAATTGTCCGCCCCATCCAAACCATTCTGGTGTGTGTAATCAGTCTGAAAAAACTCACAGCATTTGACCGCAGTGTCTATGACTCATACTCAGAAGTTGATGGAAAGACTGCAAAACCTATCATAATTCTGGCTGCCGTACAGTTCACAGCCGCATTCTGTACCGTAGCGCTGACCTTTCTGGGACCGCGTTTCTTTATGGGAAAGGACTTACTCGCAGTACCATCCGTACTTTTTGCTGGCATTATTTACGCTATAGCCTACGTGGGGTTCCGCTACCGTTTCGGGGCGTACCAGATGAATGACGAGCTCAATGAGGATAATATACCAGCATATAAGGAAAATGAAGACTCAGCCCTTTTCAATGCCATCGTGGAAAAGATGGAAAAAGAAAGATTATTCCTTCAGCCCGGTTTGTCTGTTATAGATCTGGCCAAGTCCATAGGGAGCAACCGTACATACGTATCCACCAGCATAAACTCTCACAGCGGTAAATCATTTGCCTTGTTCGTCAACACTTACCGGGTAGAATACGCCAAGAAAATAATGGAAGAAGACGGCAAACTCTCTATAGCCCAGGTTGGTGAGATGTCAGGATTTGCCAGCGAAGAATCCTTTCGTAGAAATTTCAGGATCATCACCGGCAAATCACCATCTGACTGGGTAAGGCGGAGAAACCTGTGAGCTTCATTTGCTACGGACTTGACCGGATTCTGCCTGCCGGATTACAGCTACCTCAACGGATTACCCAACTCCGATGCCTCCACATCATTCTCATCCAGCTTGAAGATCATGAACTGTTGGTTGTCATTAGTGAACGGTTTCCACTCGCCGCCATCCGGACCGTTCGGGTCACCGTACTTGGCAAAGTTAGACCATGCTGTAAGCATCTTCTCCGACAGGTCCCAGTCTCCCTGAGTCCAAGGGCGCCAGCAATGCTTCAATGACTTGAACACAAACCACAGGTCCGATGAGTGGAATGCACCTCTAAGGCGCTGTGTAACCTCGGGATGATTGCCGTCATCAGGCAGCGGACGTGCAAACTGATAGGCGTATGCCTTGCCGCCCTTCTCCTCGCGGTTCAGGCAGAAATCGGCAATCTGTGTGCCCATGTTGCCTGCATCGTTCAGTGTGTATCCAATCAGATAAGGAACCTGAGCCAGCGATCCGTCTAAGCAGGCGTCATCGAATGACTCGGTCAGCACATATCCGTCTATATAAGGTGATATGGGGGATGCGGTCAGTATGCTGCGTTTTCCGGTCACGTTGGTGTAGAGTCCGCCTAGAGCGAATATGGTCTCAGTGCTGGCGCCGCGCAGCTGACGCAGTGTGGTCAGGTTGGCCCAGTCGCAGACCTCCTTGGTTGATGCCTCGGCCTCGGCCAATGTGGTCATACCCTGCTGCGGCATAGCCATTCCCATACCCATGCCACGACCGGCAGGAGCAGCTGCACTCTGGGGACGTGGCTTTACCAATCCGCTTCCGCTCATTATGACAGCCTTATTGAACAGACCTTTGGTCAGAGGCGATGCGCTCAGGAACTTGACGCTGCGTGATCCGGCGCTCTGTCCGAATATCATCACGTTATCGGGATCACCGCCAAACTGTGCGATGTTCTTCTTGACCCACTTCATAGCCTCAATCTGGTCCAGAGTGCCCCAGTTACCGGTTGCATGCTCGGGATCCTCGGCCGAAAGTTCAGGATGTGCAAAGAATCCGAACGGACCTACGCGGTAGTTGAATGATACCAGCACAACATCCTTGTTAGCCCACTCCTGTCCGTCAAACTCAGGCTCCGATCCCCAGCCCTCACGCATGCCGCCGCCAAATATCCAGATGGCAACAGGCAGCTTGGCATCGGGCTTGCCAGGTTTGGTGGTCCATACGTTCAAGTAGAGACAGTCCTCGCTGTAGGGAGCCTCATCGCCATAACCCCATTCCGTGGTGTAGCCGCCGGGATAATGGGCAGCCTGAAATGGCGGATGACCGAACTTGTCACAGAGTCTCACTCCCTCCCATGGAATAACAGGCTGCGGAGCCTTCCAGCGATTCTGCCCTATAGGAGGTGCCGCAAACGGGATTCCGCGATAAACGGTAACTCCCTTGATATCGGTAGAAACACCCTGTATCTGGCCGCCCTCAATAGTCAGGATGGGGCCGTTATCCTGAGTGCCGCATGCCACAAAAGCCAGCATGCCGGCCAAAGCAAAAAACAGTTTCTTCATAAAGCACTTTGGTTTAATGTCGTGAAAGTAATAAAAATATGTTTTGCACATGGAGAATAGTTGTAATTATTTCCTATTTTTGAAGGTGATATGGATGCAAATGACCCTACGGAGCAATTCATACGCAAGCATCGCACAGACAATGTCCACGCTGTTGCGCTATCACCCCATCCTGCCAGGATGGATATGCAATATGTCCTGACTCAGATTTCAGGATGGCAGACTGCGCATATCAAAATACCCTCGTGGGCTGCCACAAATGGCATAAAATACCCTAAACACCTGTCTCTGGAGCAGTGCACATCCCAACACATAGCACTGTATAAAGCTTCACGCATAGAATCTATTCTAGGCAAAGGCATCCGAATGGCCGATATCACCGGTGGAATGGGCATTGACTGCTTTTTCATATCAAGGCATGCTGCCCGCACCTGCTACAATGAAATGTCGGCAGAACTATGTGAAAAAGCTAAAATCAATTTCAAGGTACTCGGACGCCCGGAAATAGAGGTATACTGCGACAATGCAGAGAATTTCATAGCACGGCAGGAACCGGACAGTTTTGACCTTCTATATCTTGATCCGGCACGCAGGGGAGATGCCGGACGCAAACTTATTTCAATAACGGATTGCCAACCCGATGCCGCTGCAATGCAGAATGACATGCTCCGCGTATCGGCCAATGTCATGGTCAAGTTATCACCTATGCTGGACATAAGCCGCGCGCTCACCGAACTCAAGCACGTAAGCCGCGTCATGATCATCGGTCTGGAAGGTGAATGCAAAGAGATAACCTTGCTCATTCAGCGTGGATTTGACGGAGAGCCGGTAATTGATGCGATAGACATAAACGCTGACGGAACACCGGGATTGCCGGTTTCATCGGTCAGAAGCGCAGACCATGCATTGAATCTTCCGATTGCAGATCCGGCCTGTCTTGAACCCGGTACATTCATCAGCGAGCCATCGGCCCCTTATATGAAAAGCGCCTTGTTCCGCACCATAGCCGCACAGACTGGCACTGCCCTGCTCCATCCCGACACACACCTATTCTGGCGCAAGACAGAACCGATACGGTTCCCCGGCCGTACATTCATGATAGAAGGAATTATCCCCTTTGATAAGAAATCCCTTGCATCCATCATTAAGACACAAGCCAACCTATCGGTCCGTAACTTCCCGGAATCAGCATCACAACTCCAACGCCGCCTCAAGATACGCGACGGAGGCTCACGCTACCTGATAGCCACTACACTCTCCGACTCACGCCGTATCCTCCTGAATTTGTGCAAAGCTACTTTACTATGAATTTCCTGACCTTACCGTTCTTCCAGACCATGTCAACGGTCTGACCGGTACGGGTGCGTATGCCTCGAATGTAACCGTCGGGCCATGCGGCAGGCAATGCTGGCAGAGGATTGACCTGCTGCTCATCGGACCTAAGGAGCATCTCCATCACTCCGGCACAGCCTCCGAAATTTCCGTCTATCTGGAACGGTGAGTGTGCATCGAACAGATTGGGATAAGTACCGCCGCCCCTGCGGGCATCCCGTCCGCGGTAATTGTCGGGACTGATGTAACGCAAAAGCCTTCGGTACATGCGGTAGGCATTTTCCCCATCCCCAAGACGGGCATAGAGGTTAATGCGCCAGCCACAGCTCCAGCCAGTGGTCTCAAATCCCTTAATCTCTAACGATTTGAGTGCCGCGTTCCCAAGCTCTCCGCCCGTTATCTGATGTCCGGGATATACTCCGAACAAATGTGACTGGTGGCGATGCTGCGGATCCTCATCAGCCCAATCGTAATACCACTCCTGCAGATGACCGTCCGCACCTATATGATATGGGCGTAGCCTGCTGATGTAAGAATCACATATTCTTGCAAAATCGGGATCCGACAATTCAAGTGATGCAGCCCGAGCATCCATAAGACACTCCCGTATCATAGCTATATCGGCAGTTGCACCGTATAGTGTAGCCCCGTGGAACCCTTTGTCGGTAATGTATTTGTTCTCAGGCGATGTGGATGGGGACGTTATCAGTTCACCGTCTTTCTCCACCAACCATGCCATGCAGAATTCCGCCGCCCCTTTCAGAGCCGGATAGTCCTTTTTTAGGCGTTCCATGTCACGTGTAAACAGATAATGTTCCCAGATATGTGTGGCCAGCCATGGACCGGACATATACCAGTTGGCCCAATTGGGATCACCTGTTCCTAACCCCACGGGGATAGCATTTGCCCAGATATCGCTGTTGTGGCCCGAAGCCCAACCTTTATTCACCCCAAGATAGTTGCCGGCGACTTCCCTGCCCGAAACGGACATGTTGTTCACATAATCCAGCATGACCTCATGCATCTCTGGCAGTGCAGCAGGCTCGGCTGGCCAATAGTTCTCCTCCAGATTGATGTTAATTGTGTAATTGCTGCTCCAAGGCGGTTCCATGCTCTCATTCCAAAGTCCCTGCAGGTTGGCTGGCACGCCTGGCGTACGCGAACTGGAAATAAGCAGATACCTGCCGTACTGAAAATAGAGTGCCTCCAGCTCCGGATTTGCCTGGTTCTCATCGGAATAAAGCTTGAGTTGCTGGTCGGTAGGCAGAGCCTTTATACCGGGATCTGTCTCGCCAAGGTTAATTGTCAGACGATCAAAGAAACTCCTGTAATCCTTGGAATGCTTCTTACGGATTTCAGTGTAGCTTTTCTCAGACACACGCTTTGTGTTGGCATCGGCCAGCTCACGGTAAGGCAGTCCTTCAAGAACCGGGTCATGGTCAAAGCCGTTGAACGATGTGGAGTTTACAATCTTGATTACGACCTCCTTTACTCCTTTAAGGGACAGAGATTTACCGTCAGTCTCAGTCCGTCCGTCACACTCTGCCAGCAGCACGGTCCTGTAATGGATTCCCCTATCCGGAGAGTACATGAAACGCTCATGTCTAGTACGGAAATAGTTTGGGTATGAATGGTATGCCACATAGCCGTCAACCATGATGCGTCCATCGCCGTAAGCAGTTTCATGCGGATGAGGACAATCCAGCACCAACTCTGCATCAATTGGTTCAGCGCTCTCTATCCGCACCACAATCACGGAATCAGGAGCCGATGCAAAATATTCCGTACTGAACCTCTTCCCGTCACGCAGATAAGAGACCCTTGCCACGGCCTCCGATATATCCAATTCCCGATTGTAATCCGATATCCCAGCTTCCGGATAACGGATAGTGAGCGTACCCAGCGGCTGGTAATTCTCACTGTAATGTCCCTGTATCTTATGCTGAAGGTTTTCCGCTCTACGGTAATCCTCTGCATCAAGCGCCAAACGGATGGAATCAACGTATCTTGCAGCTTCACCCCATCGGGTAAGACCGGGATACAGTTCCATATCCACATGGCCGGCCCTGCTTTCAGGCTCCCCGGTCCATAGGGTTATATCGTTCAACGACAACTTGTCCGTGACAGTTCCGCCATACACCATTGCTCCCAACCTGCCGTTACCTATAGGCAGAGCCTCCTCAAAGTAAGTTGCCGGCCTGTCATAATGCAGTTTCATTTCTCTCTGCCGTGGGGCTCCGCATGCCATAAGCACAAGCACCATAGCTGTTATTGGAATGTATCTCATAAGTGAAAAATTTTTCAGTCACAAACTTAGGCAAAGTTTGGTTTATCCTACCTCCTGAAGCTCAAAAAATGTATTTTTGCAACCGATGAAGAGAGATAACCACAGTCTGACAGGCATGATAGCCGGTATTGCCGCCGGGGTATCCTACGGAATGAACCCGCTGTTTGCCAAGCCGCTGTTGACTGATGGTGTCTCCATACCTACAATGCTGTTCTTCCGATATGCTATATCGGTAATCATAATGGCAGCGTGGATGAAGCTGAAAGGAGAATCCTTCCGCGTCAAGGCCGATGAGTTCAGGCTACTGGTGGTACTGGGCCTGCTATTCTCCCTGAGCAGCCTTTTCCTGTTTGAATCCTACAGGTTCATACCCTCCGGACTGGCCACCACACTGGTCTATCTTTACCCCATATTCGTGGCTCTGATAATGGTGGCGCTCAAGTCATACCCCACATGGCAGACCTGGATAGCCATTGCCGTAACGTTTGCAGGTGTTATTCTGCTCAGCCTGCCCTCCGGCAGACTGTCGCTACATGCAGGGGGAATGATCCTGGCCGCCCTTTCAGCTCTAAGTTACGCTTTCTATCTGGTAATAGTGAACCGCTCAACACGCATCCGCCACATATCCGAGCACACGCTAACATTCTATGCTCTGGCCGTAGGAACCGCGCTGTTCATCTGTTACCAACCCACCAGCGACGTGTCATTCATGAATGGAGTAAACACCTGGAAATCAGTTCTCAATCTGACAGGCCTGGCAGTATTCCCAACCATGATTTCCCTACTCATGCTGGCCATCGCCACCCGTTACATCGGCCCCACCCGAACTGCGGTCCTGGGAGTGTTTGAGCCCATAACCGCCATCCTTATCGGCACACTGCTCTTCCTGGAACCTATCACCCAGCGCATGGTCATCGGTATAACCCTATGCCTTGCCGCCGTACTCTTTATGTCTATCCACCGCAAATCAAAATAGTACAATTGGAGCCTGACCCCTATTGTATCATTTTAGTCTTTGAAGCTGATCAGCCCATTGCTGACAGCAAACGCAACGCACTCAATTATAGTATTATAGCCCAGCTTGTTCTTGATGCGCTCCTTATAGCTCTCTACGGTGTTGGATGATATGTTCATCACGGTAGCTATCTGCGAGTTGCCGTAGCCCGATGCCGCATACTGAAGTACAGCCAGTTCCTGGGCCGAGAGCTGATGTGGCTTTCCGGCCCTGATGTTATCGGCATTTCCAAACAGTTTGGAAAGTATTTCCTTGGAGATAGTGTCACCAAAGAATATGCAGCAGCCGTCGGCCACATTCTTTGATGCCGTTACTATAACATCGGCTTCTGAGTCTTTGGCGATATATGCATATGCGCCCGATACAATTGCCCGGCAGATAAAATCCGGATTCTTGTATTGTGACAGCACAAGCGTCTTGACAGACGGATACTTATCCTTGACCTGACGTATAAGTTCCAGTCCGTCGGCTCTCTTTTCAAGGCAGACATCAATTATTGCCAGGTTTATGTCGCCATGCAACTCCAGCATTTTGAGTGCCTGATCGGAATTCCGTGCCTCAAATATCTCATGCACCCAATCAGCAGTCTGGAACGCCATTCTGAGTCCCATGAGGAAAATCTGCGAGTCGTCTACCAGAAGTATCTTCTTTGTCTGAGCCATATTATTGGTTTTTAAGAATTATAGTGATTGAGCATCCTCCTTCAGGAATATTTCTGACCGATATCCCCGCACCCATCCTGAGCAAAAGTTCACGTGAGATAATCAGTCCCAATCCAGTGCCTTTCTCTCCCTGGGTACCCTCAGTTGAATGCATCTTATCTATCCTGAACAGGTCATCCAGCTTTTCCTGACTTATTCCGGGTCCCTGGTCATTGACCGATATCTCAGTAGCCAATCCACCAGCCACCGCCAGAACCGTTACCGTTCCGCCAGGATATGAATACTTGACCGCATTCTCCAGAATGTTCCTGAGTACGGTTACCAGCAGTTGGCGGTCACATGACACCATCAGACCGTCAGGTATTTGTTTCTCTATATCTACACCTTTGGTTCTTGCACGATCACTGACATTTGACAGAGAACGGCTTACTATCTCATCCAGCGGAAACTCTTGGATTTCGGCCTTGATCATATCATTCTGGCTAACGGCCCAAAGCAACAGGTCCTCAAGCATGTCCCGCGTGCTGTTGGTGACATCACGCAGGGTGTCCACTCCGCTTTTTAGCGATTCGTGATCCAATGTTTCAATATTGGCCGATAATTGCGATGCCAGCTGTGCAACCCCTGTCACCGGATTCTTAAGGTCATGTGATATAATCGAGAAAAAACGGTTACGGGTCTCTATCTCAGCTCTAAGCTCTGAGGTCTTAATATTCACGGCCTCTTCCAGCCTGGCCTTTTCATTCCTCAGATTACGTTCCCTGAGCCATACGAATAGCCACAGAAGGCTTCCTGCAACCAACAGATAGAGTATTATGAAAGGCCATCTGAGCAGCAACGGAGGCCGAATGAATATGGGAAGTGAGAGCTCGCCTCCATGCTCCCATCGGCCAAAAACATCTGTACACTCCACTTTGAGCATATATCGGCCCGGAATAAGTCCGGAGTAGTTGACCTTAGCCTGCTGCCATGTAGCAGGAAGCCACTCTGTGTCATACCCTTCAAGTTTGTACCTGTATTCAACATGACGCCCTATAGGGATATCCATAACTGAGAACGACAGTTGCAGATGCCTGCCTTCAAGGCCGAAATCATGTATTCTCAGCTGTAAGCCAGAGTTCATTGCCAGCAGGGTATCGGGGTTGAATGTGTCATACCCTGAGCTTCCGCCAAATGCAAGGGAGCCATCGTGAAGCGGGCATGAAACCCTCTCACTGAATATATCCTGCGATATACCTATCCACGCCGGGACCTTTCCGCAGGTGGAGTCGGTATCTACAAATATCAGGCCCTCATCTGTTCCGGCCCAGATACGTCCGTTGCTGTCGGTCTCAACACTATTAATATTCATGCCGTCAGCCATCCAACCCGTGCTGTCACCGTCACTGAGTACAAACAGTCCGCGGCGAGTACCTGCATAGACCCGGTCATCGGGAGTCTTGGCCATATCGGTAATATAATCATCGATGATGTATTTCCTGACAAGCCTTGTATCAGGGTCAATTATGTTCAGACCCGCAAAAGTGGTACCATAGTATAGCCTGCCCTTGCTGTCCTCAATGGCACAACTGCCCAGACGGGAACTGACATAGGTTGGACTGTCCATATCGGGAGTAGGTCTTTTGAATGGACTGAGCCACCGGGGAGGCAGGAACTCCCCTTTGCTGCGGTCAAACAGATTGAGTCCGTAACCCTCCCATGTAATACACCAGAAGTTGCCCCGGCTGTCCTCTAGGAAAGCACTGTACCAGTTGGCGCCTATAAGGTCACCCGAATAGACCTTACCCTGCAGAGGCAGTATCTCACCGCGCAGCACATACCTGCGTGTAAGTCCTGTAGAGGGGTCAAACCTGTCAAACCCATTGCCTAATTCCCAGTATCCGGTGTAGATACACCCTTGGCTGTCCTCATACAGGCTTGTCACGTTCGCCTCTTTGGTGCCCACCCACATCCGGCCGTCACTTGCCTCCAGCAATGCGGTTATGTTTTCACCCTGAAGGTGGTTCTCAACTATGTCCATAATGCGGGTATGAACCGCGATGCCTTTGTCGCCTCCAAACCAGATGTTTCCCTGTATGTCTTGGAGCACGCAGTAATACTCTGAAGGACCGGGCGAGAAGGGGTCCGATGTTTCGTGCCGGAACACCTCACTCTTTATGGGATCATCCTCATCAACAATCGTAATTCCGCCATATCCTGCAGCCCAAAGACGCCCCAGTCTGTCTCTGAGAAGGCGGCAGTGCGCCACAGGCATGGGGCCGATGTCAACGAACCGGGCTCCGTCAAACGTCTGCAACTTGCCGGTAAAGTCATTGAACGCAATCAGCCCACCGTTCATGCCGGGAGCGAAACTGCCTATACATATGCTCCCCTCATATTCCTGCAACTGTGCTGTCTTACGGTCAATAATCTTCTTACCGGCTACCAGACGTCCGCCTATCCATATATCGCCATTGGCATCGGCATACAACTGGTTGTAATAGTAATCCCCTTCTACCAGACCTGAGCCGTATGATGACTGGGCCACAACCGGGAAAGTCTCATCAGATATGTCAATCTTCTCTATTCTCCAGTCATTGTATGTCACCCACAGATATCCTTCAGTATCACAAAGAAGCGCCCTTACATAACCGTCGTTGCGGATTACCCTTATCTCCTGCCCCTCCATCAGGCACAGGCCTCTGGAGGTACCTATCCACAGCCGGCCGGCGTTATCGGCCTCCAAGGCGTTGATCTGGTTGTCCGATAAGCCATCGGACCGTTTGTAAACCTTGAATGTGCAACCGTCAAACCTGTTTAGTCCATTTGTAGTACCTATCCATAAAAATCCGTCATGGTCCTGAATTATAGAAAGCACGGTGTTGGAACTCAGACCATCGGCCGATGTATAATTCATGAAACGCGGTACAGCACCCCTGACCGGCAGCATGCCGCAGGTGCAGAGCAATATCAGGAATGTCAAAATGTATCTGCCCATATACACATTAGAGTTCGCTAAGATAGTCAATGTTTTTTACAAGACAACCATAACTTCACCTCACTTGATGTGGCGGATTCCACCACATCCCAAATCGGACATATGTATACTTTTGCCATAACCAAAAACTTGAATTATGAGAAATATAACATTAACTGTTATGGTGTTGTTGGCATTATGTATGCAGGCCAGTTCACAGAATGTGATTATGATTGACCGTATGAGCGGTGGCGGATTTGAGCCCATTCCCAAGGAACTAACCAATGACGGTGTGGCTTATATGGCTGTATATGATTTCCACGACAACAGGACTCAGGCCGAACTTATGGTTGCCCGGAGCCAGACTGATGTCAAAGCTTCAATCAATATCGTCAACTCGGAGACAGTAAGCAATTACTGGCAGAAATCCACTGATGGTAGCAACTGGGAGTTGGACTACTCAACCGCTACCAATTCCGGCTATGAGCCCACCCTGCTCAGTTTTGCCTATCGTGACGTGGACAACTCATATTACCCCACATCAAAGATATTTGTCAGCCAGAACCTGTTCAATACTGACAACAAGTGGGAGTATATACTGGTCGATGTGGATTTCATTGATACGCCCGAGGATGATTCCAAGTATTCCGACCAAGGAGTATATCACCGCCACGTGGTAAGGACAAAGGTCATCAAGGGTATACGCATCATGAATCAGGACGGAACTGAGCTGGCTTATTGCAAAGTTCCAGATGATAAGAGCCACGGCCAGTTTACTATGGAAATAACAGGATATTACATTGCCAGAATAGACGGAATGCTCTACATGTCAACCTTGGAGCTGGTCGGGCGCAAAGATGATTACTGCACGGAATATCATTACGGAATGTACCTTATCAATCCCCAAACAAGTTCTGTTCAGGCAATCGGTAGAGTAAGCGCACGCATGAGTGTAAACAGTACGGACCAGGTAATCAACGTGATGGTGTCTGATGCAAAATCCGGTGAGAACGTATCTGTTACAGGTATGGACGGCCGACTTATCGGCACAGCCCAGGCATCGGAGCAAATCTCCTTCCCCAGGCCCGATTCTGGTTCCGGCATCTACAACATAACTCTCCATGGAGCCGGCACAAAAGAGACCATCAAGGTAAAATGATACAAAAGGGGGACAGGTCAATTGTATAGGCCCAATTGTATCATTTTAGCGGGAGAGTTCCTCGGCGAGGAACTTTGAGGTGTAGCCTTTGCCTGAGGCGGCTACCTGCTCGGGTGTGCCTTGGGCAACTATCATACCGCCACCACGTCCTCCTTCAGGTCCGATGTCAATGATCCAGTCGGCCTGCTTGATTACATCCATGTTGTGTTCAATCACGATTACAGTGTTGCCCTTGTCAACCAGGCGGTTGAGTACGTTCATCAAAACACGGATATCCTCAAAGTGCAGGCCAGTGGTAGGCTCGTCCAAAATGTATAATGTGCGGCCAGTATCGCGTTTGGAGAGTTCCGTAGCCAGTTTCACGCGCTGGCTCTCACCTCCTGAAATCGTGGTTGATGGCTGGCCCAGCTTGAGATATCCCAGACCTACATCTTGTAGGACCTTTATCTTGTTCAGTATGTTGGGCACATTCTCGAAGAACTCCACAGCCATATTGATGGTCATGTCCAGGATATCGGCTATCGACTTGCCCTTATAACGCACCTCTAAAGTCTCGCGGTTGTAGCGCTTGCCGTAGCACACCTCGCAAGGCACCATCACATCGGGCAGGAAATTCATCTCAATGGTCTTGTAGCCGTTGCCGCCGCAGGCCTCGCATCGGCCTCCCGATACGTTGAAAGAGAAACGTCCCGGCTTGTAGGCACGGATTCTTGACTCCGGCAACTCCACAAAGAGCTGGCGTATGTCGCTGAACACGCCGGTATATGTCGCCGGGTTGGAACGCGGGGAGCGTCCTATGGGCGACTGGTCCACATCCACCACCTTATCTATAAATTCAACACCCTCTGCAGAATCGTATGCAAGCGGTTCTTTCAGCGAACGGTAGAACTTTTGTGAAAGTATGGGTTGCAGGGTTTCATTTACAAGTGTTGACTTTCCGCTGCCTGATACACCCGTCACGCAGATAAGCTTGCCCAGCGGAAATTCCACATCCATATTCTTAAGGTTGTTGCCGCGGCAGCCACGCAGAACGATGCTCTGCCCGTTTCCCTGACGACGTCCGGAAAGGTTGCCGTCGGCAGTATCCAGTTTCCCGTTCAGATAACCGGCAGTAAGCGTATCTTTTTCCAAAAGCTGCGGTACAGTACCCTGGAACACCACTTCGCCACCCTTTCGTCCGGCACGCGGACCCAGGTCAATAATCCAGTCAGCGGCCAGCATCATGTCACGGTCATGCTCCACCACCATGACAGTGTTACCTGTATCGCGCAATTGCTTCAAAGACTCGATAAGCCTTACATTGTCACGCTGATGAAGTCCGATGCTGGGCTCATCAAGGATATACAGTACATTTACCAGTTTGGAACCTATCTGTGTGGCCAGACGGATACGCTGCTCCTCACCACCGGACAATGACTCCGCCGGACGGTTGAGCGACAGATAGTCCAGCCCGACATCGAGCATGAAATGCAGGCGGGTACGTATCTCCTTCAGTATTTCCGATGCAATCGTCCGCTGGCGCTCTCCCAGGCGGGACTCTACATTGCATGCCCATTCGTACAGGTCCTGAATATCCATCGATGCCAGTTCATATATGTTCTTTCCGTCTATGCGGAAATTCAGAGCCTCGCGGTTCAACCGGGCACCGCCGCACTCCGGGCATACACGTGTCACGGCAAACTGGTCGGCCCACTTCTGCTCGGCCGCCGTCAGGTCAGTCTGCTGCTGTAGCGAGCGCACGTACTTGACCACGCCTTCATACTCCATGAACACGGCATCGGCCTCACTGTTAATGCCGGTAATCTGCACCTTTATGCGTTCATCACTGCCGTTCAGGAGTTCGTCTATGACATCACCGGACATTTCCGAAATAGGGGTATCAAGTGTATAGTCATATTTATTGAGCAGAGCAGTTATCTGTCTGAATATAAGTGTATTTTTAAATGGCCCCAATGGAGCTATCGCACCTTTTCTGACAGATAGTGAGCGATCTGGCAGCACCTTGTCCTCATCAACCGCTGAAATGTAACCCAGTCCTTTGCACTTTGGACAAAAACCCTGTGGTGAGTTGAAAGAGAAGTTATGCGGCGCGGGATCATGATAAGAAATGCCTGTTGAGGGACACATCAAACGTTTGCTGTAGTGTTTGAGCACACCCTGCTCCTGACGACCTGGAATAGTCTCCTGAGGCATGGAAAGAACCATCATCAGTCCGTCACCCTGCTTCATGGCCAACGCCACACTGTCTGTCAGGCGATGGTGATATTTTTCATTCACTACAAGTTTCTCGACAACCACCTCTAAACTATGGTTGCGGTAGCGATCCAGTTTCATACCGGGTTTGACCTCACGTATTTCACCATCTACACGAACATTTATGTAACCCTTGCGGCGGATATTTTCAAACAGTTCCTTGTAATGGCCCTTGCGGTTGCGCACCAGCGGAGCCAGAATGTATATTCGCTGCCCCTCATAGTCAGTAGTAATAAGGTTCACTATCTGCTCCTCAGTGAACTTGACCATCTTCTCTCCGCTCAAATAGGAATAGGCTTCACCTGCGCGTGCAAACAAAAGTCTCAGATAATCATATACTTCCGTAACAGTACCAACAGTTGAGCGCGGATTACGATTGGTCGTTTTCTGTTCAATTGAGATTACCGGGCTAAGTCCGGTAATACGATCCACATCAGGACGTTGCAGATTACCCAGAAAATTCCTCGCATATGCAGAGAAGGTCTCAATATAACGACGCTGACCTTCAGCATATATCGTATCAAATGCAAGTGAAGACTTACCGCTTCCGCTCAGGCCCGTTACCACGGTCAGTGATTTATGCGGGATCTCAACATCTATGTTCTTCAGGTTGTTGGACCTGGCACCTGTTACAATAATTCTGCTTTTATCCATTCCATCACATCCGTATACCGGTCCCTGTCAATACGTTTATGTCGGCTCTCCTTTCATATACCTTACCTCCGGCACCCACAGCCTTAACATTAATGAAATATACACCGTCACTTACAACCTTGCCGTTATGTTTTCCGTCCCAACAGTTTATAAGATAACCACCGTCAGCATCACGCGTCGCCTCATCTTCTGCGGTAAGGATATCCTCTGTCTTTCCTGAAATACTTTTAATCAACTGTCCCCAGCGGTTGAAAATAGCTATCTCAAGCCTTGCTATGGAACGCACATAAATACGATAGTCATCGTTTATTCCGTCCTCATTGGGTGAGAAAGCGTTGAAAAGCTTTACTTCCGAATCATCTATGACAAAACTCATGGGAGCTATCTCATAACCAGGAATTGTGTTCAGAGAGTCCTTCTCTCTATAAGACCAGGAAAAGGATACCTGGAAATTACCCCAGTCCGTAAATTCAAATTCAGTATTGCTCTCCTGACGCTTGAGGTAGTTTTCCGATTTTGACATTTCACCGTCAGTATATGTCCTTAGGACCTGCCACTCCGGAAACAAAATGTACTCTTTCCCGTCATATGAAACAATAGAGGAACTGAACTCCACCTTGAGTGGTACAGTATATGATTCTGAGCCGGATTCCCCGGGATTGATATATGTTGTGTCATTGGAAACCGTTATCAATGTGAGTTTAACACTTGGAACAGGCACGCCCGAAAAACAGGTCAGACATCCTATCAAGGCCGGAATGAATATCATTAGTATTTTTCTCCCTGTCAAATCCTTCATCTTGTCTTCAGTTAGGATAATTAGTCCGTCTTTATTTCAAAACGCAAAATTAATCAGATTATTCTCTCATCATTCCATTCGGGTGAACCGTTTTTTGTAAATTTGCGGATTAAGAAAACAAAATAGAGATGACACGATATCTGAAAATCCTTCTTACCGCCCTGTTGTTTCTTGACACCACATTATTCTCAACGCTACAGGCGCAGGAACAACAGTATTTCCTGCATACAGTAACAGCAGGTCAGGGGCTATACTCCATATCCAGGATGTATGGTGTGACCGAAGATGAAATCATAAGACTCAATCCGGGGAGCGAGACAGTTATCCGTATAGGCCAGGAACTCAAGATTCCTGTCGTACGTAGCACAGACTCAGCTCAGACTAACGGTAAGTTCCATACCATAGCACAGGGTGAGACCCTTTACCGCCTGTCGGTCGAGAACAATGTTTCAGTCAAGGAGATAATGGATGCCAACCCGGGACTTTCCGCTCAGAATTTCAAGATCGGTCAGGTAATCACCATACCAGCCCCTACCGGTTCATCACCCCTTGCCTCCACAATTGAGACCTCAGAGGAGGGTATCCCTGAAGTCATCACGTCCGCCAATGAATCAGTCAACACTCAGGAAGAACCGTACAAATGCATACATGTGGTCAAGCGTCGCGAGACCATTTTCCGCATTTGCAAGACATATGACATTACTCAGGCTGAATTTCTTGAGGCCAATCCACAATATCGCAAGTCAAAACTGCGCAACGGGGCGGAGGTCATAATACCATTCTCTGCACGGGAACTCAGAGAAAGGGAGCAGAGCCGACATAAAGCAGAGATTGTGCTGGAATCAATCCCCGACAGCACCCTGTTTCGCTTAAACACCCCAAAACATAAGCATGAGACCGGCAAGGTCAATGCTGCCCTCATTCTCCCATTCTCCCTTTCGGATGCATCAACTGTCGATCAGATGAAGATGGTTGAGTTCCTTCAAGGGGTGCTCCTTGGAATTGAAAAGCTTAAGGATGAAAGGATATCGGTCAATCTGAAAGTTATTGATTCCGGCCGGAACGGTGCAGACAGAATCAGCTCCATCCTGTCATCCGAAGGAATGGATGATATGGATCTTGTGATATTTGGCTCCAAGGAAGCCGCACAGATAGGAGAAGCGTCAAGATGGTCATCCGAAAAGAATATTCCGCTTGTACTTCCTCTCAATTCCAACGCTGATTTTGTGTTTTCCAATCCTCACGTATTCCAGCTCAACACACCCCAGTCATATATCTATCAAGAGGTCTATGATCACTTCTTCAAACAGTTCAGGAAACCCAACATAATAATCATCGATGCAGCTGACGGCACTTCAAACGAATTCATGAATGGCCTGATGAACGAGATCATCGAAAGGAATATCCCACACGAGACAATAGCACTCAGGAATCTGAACGTATCCATAACAGGCAGACTTAAACCGGATTATCAGAATATATTCATCATCAATTCCAAGGAAGCAAGCCCACTCGTCACTGCACTGCCTATGCTTCAACTCATCACCAGGAACAAGGACCAAGTGATTGAGACACATCTGTTCGGCTATCCGGAATACCAGACATATACCGTTGACCATCTTGATGAAATGTATGAGGTTGATACTTGGTTCTACAGCTGGTTCTATACAAACAATATGCTCAAGGAATCAATAGATTTCGGCAATACTTTCCGCCGTGCCTTTGGTCGACAAATGATAATCAGTTATCCCAGCTATGCCTCATACGGTTTTGACACATCCTACTTCTTCCTGAAAGGTGCCTCACAATATGGAGACGAACTTGAAGAAAACCTGAAGTTCATAAGAATTAATCCCGTACAGATGGGATTCAAGTTTGAAAGAGTCAACAACTGGGGTGGCTTCATAAACCGCAAGGTGTTTTTTATCCATCTGTCTGACAGTTACGAAGTGGATAAAATAGACTATGACCGCTAAAAGATGAAGAGAATACCGTTCCTCATAATACTCCTATCCATCCTGTTTCTGACAGAAGTGCCCGTTGGTGCCCAGGTCGGTGATCCCAGGAACAACCTTTCCTTTGGAATCAACGGAGGTGTCGGTACCAACAGTATTACATTCATTCCTTCTATCAAACAGGACATAAGTCTGGGCCCCATTGCCGGAGTTACATTAAGACACATTTCTGAGAGATATTTCTTTCTTATCAATGGTATTCAGATTGAATGCAATTGGGTCACCCGAGGCTGGACAGAATATATCGATGACGGATCCGGCAACGAATATACCCGTCAACTGAACTATATGGAATTTCCGTTTTTCGCCCACATGGGATTTGGTCGTGAATACAGAGGGTTCCAAGGATATTTCAACCTAGGTCCACAAATATCTTACCTGCTTTACGAAGTTCAGGAAAAGAGTGGATCAGGACCTTGGAACACCGTTAACAGGCCTAACCATGTAGTTTATCAATATGACCGCCCGATAGAGAACAAACTGGATTACGGCGTTTCTGCCGGATTGGGTGTTGAGTTACGGACCGGTTTGGGAGTTTTCGGAATTGAGGGCAGATACTATTTCGGACTGGGAAATATTTACGGAATCAGCAAAAGCGATTACTTCGCGCGATGTGCAAACAGTTCCATATCGCTCCGGGTCACTTATCTTATTGGTCTTTAGGAGATCCATTGATTCAGTCACGAAGACGGAATCCGTTTGCCTTGGCCAGAATCTCAGCCTCGGCCTTGGAGACACCATGAATGGACATATACTCCAGGACAAGGCATACTAAAGGAAAAGCAACAGGTATTCCGGGAATGAATGATGCATTTCCTTTGAGCAGCAATATGTAGAGAACAAGAACCAGGTAATAACCTACCGTAAGAAGCATCATGAAAATAATGAGTCTCTTCTGAAGTACGAAGTTACGGAAACCAGAGAGCAGCAACTCAAAAACAGCCACACCCAGGTTAATTATCAATAATACTCCCAATCCCCAAAGGGCACCTTTTGCCGAACCATCCTCATAAAGCAAACGGAAATTTGTGAGACGGATGACCTCACCTCCATCAACCGCAAAAGAGGCAATGGGATAAATAAGGCTGACAATCATCAACACACAGATGAGAGCCAGCCATATCTGATGTACGTAGAACTCTATCTTCATCAGAAATTCTCTTTCTCCTTGGCTGGATTACGCCAGTAAATCTTGCCGTCTTCAAACTCCTGAGCAGCAATAAGAGTCGGTTTGGGAAGACGCTCGTAATAACGGGATATCTCAATCTGTTCCCTGTTCTCAAACATTTCCTCCAGATTATCAGTAGTTGAACTGAACTCATCCAGTTTCTGTTTGAGTTCCTCCTTCATCTCAGCCGAAATCTGATTGGCACGTTTGCCCATTATGACAACACTCTCGTAAATATTGCCGGTATCCTTCACGAAATCAACCAGATCACGTGTCACTGTGTTGGTCGATGCATTTGTTTTCTTAAAATCCATTTTATCAGTCTTGTATTTGTTCTTTACCTTCTATGTTTCTTGTAGAGATCCTGAATATCCTATCGGCCTCCTTCATGTATTTGCTTTCAGGAAACTCATTCTTGAAAGCATAGTATTCATCAATGGCGTCCCTGTAGCGTTCATCCTTCTTGGAAGCCACACTTTCCTGTGCCAGCTGGAATTTCGCTCTCAGGACCAATGCTGAGAGATCCTCACGATATTTTGTGTAAGGGTAATCTCTCATGGCATTCTGAGCCACTATTATACATGACCGGTAATTGTTTCCGAGATAAAGCCCCATATTGTAATACAGTTCAGCCGATCCCTTTTCCTTTTCAACCAGTCGGTCATACATTTCGTAAATCATTTCCTCAGCCTCTTTACGATACCTGCTGTTGGGATAAGTCTCAACAAACCTTTGCAATGATGAAATCGCATTATTGGTACTTGAAGCATCCAAACGCGGATCCGGCATATCCAAAAAGAGGCTCTTGCCCATCATGAAAAGGCTACTTTCCGAATAATCACTGTTAGGATACCGGGTAAAACAACTCTGGAAATACTGTGATGCGGAAAGATAGTCGTCCATATTGAAATAACACGAAGCTAACAGGAACATAGATTCCTCTCCCTTTGACGTACCATGAAGCATCACTACACATTCCTCAAGCACGGAGCTGCAAGTAGTGAACCGCCCCTCGGCAAAAAGGTTCTTTGCCATACTGTACTTGGTGTTATAGTCCGATGCCTTGAGTATCTTGTTATACCCGCCACATCCGGAGAGCGTCACCACTGCCAGGACAACCGTAATAAGAAGTGCTATACCCCTACGCATTATGCCTTTTCTGTTTCAACCTGCAAAAATACCTAATTTGGCCGAACAGAGCAAACTTGTTCTCTTTTTTAATATTATTTACGTATCCGGAGGATGTCACCATGATCCCGGACTACGCTCTCCTTCCACTTGTCAGAATAGTCCTCCTGTATGGGAAACTCCGGTATATTCCTGTCATATCCGTTATCCGTAAATGAGCCGTCTTCATTCTGGCGTTTTATATTGCCGTCAATATATTTTACCAAAAGATACTTATCTAACACCTGCCATCTCCCGAACAAGTCTGATGCATTGTCCACACCGAAGGCTGTCAGATAACTGTTTGCCTCAGTATCGGCCATACCCGCAGCCCTGGAATATGCGCCGTCAGCCTTCGCTATCATTTCGTTCTCATATTTGTCAATCACATCACGCACCTCCGCACCAATCCTGTCATAACGCAGGTATGCAAATTGGGCAATCCTGCTGACAGTCCAATACATGGAAGTCTCCGAGTATTCGATTAAAGAGCCGTTTCCCTCACGCAGGCATTCCGGAACAGCATTTGTACAACTGAAGAAAGGCATCAGCGGTGATGTTCCCGCATCATCCACACCGAACCAGAAAATACCGTATTTCCTGTCCGGACACGACTGCGCCACATACCACCAGCCCGTCTGCTGAGTAGCTATGGCACGTTCGTTCACATATTCCCAGCCCTGATACTCGAACTCCATAGGACGCCAGCGATAAGGCAGACGGCTGCCTCCGGCACCTATATCGACAGTCATATCCATAGGTGTTCCCTCATAGTGGTCACGCATCATGTCAGCCAGTTCTTTTGTTGATATTTTTTTATTCGGCTTGACATACAGCGGCATATGTTTCTTCAAGTCATATCCCATTGCGTAATCCAGATATTCATCCATTCCGTCAGCAAACCGGTTGAAGAAAGACCATACCCTGGCCTCGCATCCGCGTGCTGCACCGAAATCCAGAGGGTTATAGACATCACAGAAACTGAACTCTTCGTCCGTGCCGCTGAAGATACCCTGCTCCCTGGCATGTTTTATTACGTCCTTGGCATAGAGGCAGTTATCCGGGTCATTGAAATCAATTGTAGTTATTCGAGACTGGTTGGCATGCCCTGAGATATAACCGTCAGGAATACGTTTGGCCACCCATACGGCACCGCGATTCACATTACGTCCTTTCTTGTCGAACCTGGGGTTCTTGCCTATAATGTCCATTATCCATATCTCGTTCGGGTCACAGAGCGTGAAAGATTCCCCCTCCGATGCATATCCGTACTCCTGCATCAGATTATCTATAAGCAGAATGGCCTCACGCGCAGTCCTGCACCTCTCCAACGCTATATAAATCAGCGAGCCGTAATCCAGTATGGCAGTAGTGTCTATGAACTCCCGTCCGCCGTATGTGGTCTCACCTATCACAAGCTGATGCTCATTCATATTGCCGATCACTGAATATACGTGTGACGCCTGAGGTATCTCACCTAAACGCTTTCCGCTGTCCCAGTCAATTATCTCCCTCATCGCCCCCGCAGGGAAATCCGCTGCAGGAGTGTAATGCAGGGTTCCGTAAAGCTGGTGCGAATCAGCCGCGTATGTACACATGTTCGACCCGTTTGATGAAGCACCTCCGGTAACAATCAGATTCGTGCAGGCGAAGGCACCCGATATGCCTGTCATTGCCGCAACAGTCAGAATCACTCTTTTCATTATATCAATTTTGTTTGTTTTCAAGTTTACGTGCCGTTATTCCAGCTGCAATGGCACACAGTTCGCCGCAGGGACGCTTTTTGTAATACTCCGGAGTGCGGTCAGACGGGACCGGAGTACCTTCAGGCTTTGTCAGCCCCAGCAGCTCACGGCATATTATGCTTCCGTTCATCTCACGGAACTCATCCGCCATCTCCTGCACGAGTGCATAGTTTGCCGTCTTGGCCGCCTTGTCGTTCACATCATTGGCCGGAATCATCGCTCCCGCCACCATAGTCATGGCCGACACCGTACCGCACACCTCACGCATACGGCCCATCCCGCCACCGAATCCGCTTGTCAGCCGCGCAATCTCACTCTCCGGCAGTCCTATCACATCGGCAAAAGTCATAGCCACCGCCTGGCAACAGTTATATCCGGCCCTGAACAATTCACCGGCTCTCCGTTCTCTCTCTTCAACTGTCATACATTTCATTTAGAGCACCAAATTTACAAAAAAACCTCCAAGTACAACATACAACCCGCAAAACGGCAAAAGCATATCCGTAGTTAACGATTGTAAACCATAAAAATGCAGTATCTTTGTAGTTCATGCCAATCAACACACTATGGAGTTCAAGCTCGTTTCACCGTTCCAGCCCACCGGCGACCAGCCGCAGGCCATTCAGCAGCTCACTGAAGGTCTGCTCAGCGGTGCCCGCGCCCAAACCCTGCTCGGAGTTACCGGCTCGGGCAAGACATTCACCATAGCCAACGTGATAAAGAACATAGGGCGTCCCACCCTGGTACTCAGCCACAACAAGACCCTGGCCGCCCAGCTATACAGCGAGTTCAAGGCATTCTTTCCTGACAATGCAGTGGAGTATTACGTGTCATATTATGACTACTACCAGCCGGAAGCCTACCTTCCTGCCACCGACACCTATATAGAGAAGGACCTGGCCATAAACGATGAGATTGACAAGCTCCGTCTGTCGGCCACATCGGCCCTCCTCTCTGGCCGTAATGACGTGATTGTGGTATCATCCGTATCCTGCATATACGGTATGGGTAATCCTGCTGATTTCTACAACAACGTGATTGAACTCCACCGAGGTGACAGGATAGACCGTAACGTGCTGCTGCGCAAACTGATAGACAGTCTCTATACGCGTAATGACATAGAGTTGTCACGCGGCTGTTTCCGCGTCAAGGGCGAGAATGTGGATATCAATCTGGCCTACAACGACACCGCTGTACGCATCCAGTTCTGGGATGATGAGATTGATTCCATCGAGGAATTCGATGTGCTGACCGGCGAGCGGATAGAGACATACGATTTTTACCGGATTTACCCCGCCAACCTGTTCATGACCACCAAGGAGAGTCAGGAGCGTGCCATCCGAGCCATTCAGGACGACCTTGTGGAGCGTGTGGAGTACTTCCGGGAGATAGGCAAGCCGCTTGAGGCCAAGCGTCTGAAAGAGCGTGTGGAGTATGACATAGAGATGATACGCGAACTTGGCCACTGCAGCGGCATAGAGAACTACTCCCGTTATTTCGACGGCCGCGCCGCCGGCACCCGTCCCTACTGCCTTCTGGATTTCTTTCCCAAGGATTTTCTGACCGTAATTGACGAGAGCCATGTGAGCGTACCTCAGCTTCACGCCATGTACGGTGGTGACCGCGCCCGCAAGATCAACCTTGTGGAGTACGGGTTCCGTCTGCCGGCAGCACTGGACAACCGTCCCCTGAAATTCGATGAGTTCAAGGAACTGACCGGACAGACAATATATGTGAGCGCCACTCCTGCCGATTATGAACTGGCTGAGAGCGAGGGCGTGGTGGTGGATCAGGTGATACGGCCAACAGGACTTCTCGACCCCGAGATAGAGGTGCGTCCCAGCAAGAACCAGATAGATGACCTTCTGGAAGAGATTGCAGTCCGCTCCGAGCGTGACGAGCGCGTACTGGTAACCACCCTAACCAAACGCATGGCAGAAGAGCTTAACGACTATCTGCTTAAGAACGGGGTACGCTGCAACTTTATACACAGTGATGTGGATACACTTGAACGCATCCAGATCATGACAGACCTGCGAAAAGGACTGTATGACGCACTTGTAGGCGTGAACCTCCTTCGCGAAGGGCTTGACCTGCCTGAGGTTTCGCTGGTAGCCATTCTCGATGCGGACAAGGAGGGTTTCCTGCGTGACCACCGTTCACTCACCCAGACAGCCGGCCGGGCAGCCCGCAACGTGAACGGTAAGGTGATACTATATGCAGACAAGATTACCGGAAGCATGAGCCTGACCATAAACGAGACCAATCGCCGCCGCAAGAAGCAGATGAGCTACAACGCTGAGAACGGCATAACTCCCAAGCAGATTGAGAAGGCGCTCAACACCTCGCTGCTGATACAGAACACTCAGGAGGATGAGCCCAAGCCATACGCAATTGAAGAACGCATAATAGCTGTGGCTGATCCCGTCATCGCCACAATGACCCCACAGCAGCTTGACAAAGCCATCGCACGGACCCGTCGCCTGATGAATGAGGCCGCCTCACGCATGGACTTCATGGAGGCAGCCCAGTACCGCGACGAGATGTTCAAGCTCGAATCCCTAAAAGTCAACAGCCAATAGCCAAAACGGCGGTCTCAACTGAAGACCACCGTTTTATTCTTATAAACCAGAATCTTGTGTTCGATATGCTTCTGGACCGCATGGGAAAGAACTATCTTCTCTAAGTCCTTGCCCTTGTTGACAAGATCCTTTGGCATATCCTTGTGTGAGATCCTGACCACATCCTGACATATGATCGGCCCCGCGTCAAGCTCGGCAGTCACATAGTGGCTGGTTGCGCCTATTATCTTCACACCGCGGTCAAAGGCTGCCTGATAAGGCTTGGCTCCTACGAATGCAGGAAGGAACGAGTGGTGTATGTTTATGATCTTGTTGGGATATGCAGCAATCATACGGTCACCTATAATCTGCATATATCGTGCCAGTACAATGAAGTCAACCCTATTCTCCTTAAGCAATTCCAGCATTGCCGTCTCCTGTTCAAGTTTGTTGTCCTTGTTTATGGGGTATATATAATATGGTATCCCGAACATATCCGCCACATGCTGCATATCCGGATGGTTGCTCACGATGAGCGGTATATCCACATTCCATTCACCAGCACTGTAACGTGCCAGAAGATCAAACAGGCAGTGAGACATCTTGGACACAAAAATTGCCATCCGAGGCTTTGCATCACTGAAATACAGGCGGAAGTTCATATCGTATTTCTTTGCGTATAAAGTGCCGAAATAATCCGATATTTTCTCTTTAGGAATAAGAAAATCATCAATACTCCACTCTATACGCATATTGAAAACGTTCTCCACATGGTCCACGAATTGCGCCAGATAAACCACATTACCACGGTTCTCAGTTATGAAATTCGTTATGTCCGCAATGATACCCGGTCTGTCGGGACAATGCAATAAAAGTGTTACGGTCATATCCAATTGTTTTTCAAACCGCGAAATTACACAAAAAGGACACAAAAATATCCTATTGTTCCATGAAAACGAATTCCGGAACAACAAATGACAAAAAAACATTACCTTTACGGCATATTATTATACGGAATGGATAACAGAGACTATTTCAGGGATAAGGTGGCTATAGTTACCGGGGCCAGCTCGGGAATAGGCTTAGCCACAGCCACACTACTGGCCGGATATAAGGCCAAGGTCGTCCTTGCTGCCCGGTCAGAGGACAAGCTGGATGCCATATCAAAGGAACTGTCCGCTCTCTCTGATGTCATATACGTAAAAACTGATGTGTCAGTCGAAGAAGACTGCCGCAACCTTATAGAGCAGACGATCATACGGTTCGGTCGTATTGACATCCTTGTAAACAATGCCGGAATATCCATGCGTGCCTTGTTCAAGGACCTTGACCTGAACGTGATACGGCGTCTCATGGACGTGAACTTCTGGGGTACGGTATATTGTACCAAATTTGCTCTTCCCTATCTGCTGGAATCCAAAGGATCTGTCGTAGGAGTAATATCCACGGCCGGATATAAAGGCCTTCCTGGCCGTACAGGCTACTCGGCATCCAAGTTTGCCATCAACGGTTTCCTTGACACCCTGCGCTCTGAACACTTATATGACGGACTTCACGTCATGATCTACGCGCCCGGATTCACTGAATCCAACATACGCAAGACCGCACTTCTTGCAGACGGCTCCCAGCAGGGAGAAACCCCTCGAGAGGAGGGAAAGATGATGTCATCGGAACGTGTGGCACAAATCATGCTGAATCATATCCGCAAGCGTTCCAGACGTGCCACACTGACATTCACCGGAAAACTTCTGCTTGTCCTGACACGACTCTTCCCAATCATAACCGACCACATGGAATACTGGTACATGGCCCGAGAGCCGAACTCGCCTTTCATGCGCCGCAGTGAGATAATGAAGAGAAGGAGGAATCACCAGGAGTAGTTGAAGTTCAAGGTCAGGAACTCCTTGTACTGATGATACCCCATCAGCTCCCCTTCCTTGTTTTTCTTTCGTTTCACACTGTCATCGAACCTCCAGTGACAGAAAAACTGCAATGAGAAATACTTGTTGAGCTGATAGTCTATTGTATTCTCGAAATTAGCTTCCACACTCTCGTAATTGGTGAAATACTGCACCTTGGAAGACCATGTGAAATCCTTAACCTTCCACTTGAAATTGGCTTCCACCCGAGAACCTATTGTCTTGAGGAAATTATGTCCCGCTTTAATGCCGTAGTTAGTGGCTATGCTGTCAACACTCACATAACGGCAGTTATATGAAAGGGGTGACAGCTGAGCGGAAAGCGTTATATTGTTGTTCTTGAACTTGGGCTTGTAATCCATACCTATGGAGATGTTGCCGTAAGCCGGAGCGAAGAACTTGGATTTCAGCTTGGTGGGAACCTTATTGTCATAAACCGCCATAAACTGGGTATATCCTTGAATCTGAGCGGAATAGTACCAGCTCTGCCAGGCTTTCAGCCCAAACTTGGTAGTCATTCTGAGCAAGTCCTCATTAGTCTTCATCTTGGTGTTTCCGTCAACCTCAGTCGTGTAATAACCCAATTTCATCTCAAGCTTGTTATCCAGAGTAGCCTGTTTCTTGGCGTAGTTAGCCTCCAACGTCACCTGTGCAAGCACGGAATGGTTGCTCTCACCGCCTTTATACCAGTTCTCTGAATACTGGCTTTGGGTATATTTGCCTGAAAACTTGCCGAATTTCTTCCAGTATTTAGGCTTTATGTTGACAGGCTCAGGCTGATACTTGTCTGAAAGCCTCTGTCCCTGGTTCGTTTCCGGCTGAATGAGCCCGTTGGCAAGTCCCTCCGTATCCAGAGTGACTGTGGCAGTAATCGTACGCAATTCATGTTCAGTCATCTTCACCATATCAGGACGCTCCATATAAACGTTCATCAAGACTTCGTTTATATAGCTCTCAAGGTCATTCTCCTTGCCCGAAAAATCCTCAATAGGCAGCAGATCGGAATCATCTGTACCTGTCTCCTCCTCACCAAATATGAAATCTCCAGGTAAATCGACGGCTTCCTCCAACACGGAGCCATAGAGAGTAAGTGGCATGAAAAGCCTAAAATAGAACGGATTGTCTGATATATCCGAAATGCTGACCGGAGCATTGTAAGCCATAGCGATAGAGTCGGACAGAGCTGATTCATCAACGGCCGATGACTCCTGGGCACAAACGTAACCCGTCAGTGCTGATACAATAAGAACGGTTAGAAACAATATCCTTTTCATGTCCGGCTTATTCGTTTGACTTTCCTCGCTATATATACTGGTAGTATATGATTTCAAAAAGCAAAGTTAGTTAATCCCGTTCATTTTTCACTTGAAACAAGAAAAAAAAGCTTATATCCCTCACATTAAGGGCCATGCTCGTATCTTTTTTGTAACTTTGCACTCCGTTAATCCAAACAAGATATATCAAGTGGACAAAAGAAACTATTTCGGCCTGATGACGATAGTCCTGGCCATGATTGGAATCATTATATGGACAAACCGCTCCGCCAGAAAAGCCGGAACCGACATTAACGCATCCAGGCAACAGACAGCCATATCCCAGCCCGTCCAAGAGTCTGAGACAGAGATTTCATCATATGCTCCTGTAGCCTCCGAGCCTGCCGATTCCGCTTCACCGCTCTTTTATGCCATGAACGGCGATGCCCGTACCGTCACTCTCAAGAACGCAAAGGTCAGCATAGACATATCCACTAAAGGAGCCATTCCCGTATCAGCCGTTCTCTACGGATACAAGGAACAGGACGGGACTGACGTAACCCTCTTCAACCAAAATGAGATAAGCCTCAATTTCCTTCTTGACGGCAAGAACGAAAACATTAAGACCAGGGACCTCTATTTTGAACCGGTCATGAAGACTGACAGTTCAGTCGTGATGCGTCTTGCCGTTCAGGGACACGGTTATATTGACTTCAGCTATGGGCTTAAGACTGACAGCCACCTTCTGGACCTCAGAATCAAGGCACAAGGAATGGACAATTTTTTCAGCACGGACCTCAACAGTATCTCCATTGACTGGATCCAGAACCTGCGCCAGCATGAAAAAGGCTTTGAGTTCGAACAGAGATACACCACCCTCACATACAAACTGACAGATAAGATAAGGTCTAAGATCATAGGCATGAGAAAGACCACCTCCAAGACCGGAGTGGAAGAACCTATTGACTGGATAGCTTACAAGAACCAGTTTTTCTCATGCATCCTTGCATCTGACCAGACCCTTACCGGCGCCACCCTTTCAGGCCTCACCTACCAGAAAGGCAGGGGCTACATGAAGAAATTCCAGAGTAAGGCCAACACCTCATTCGACCCCACAGGCAGCGAGCCCACCACCATGCACTTCTATTTCGGGCCCAATGACTACGCTCTCCTCAAGGCCGAGAGCAAGCTGATATCCGGCAACAGGAAGTTCCGTCTCAACAGGGTCATAGATTTAGGTTGGCCTGTGGTACGTGAGATGAACCGTTTTCTCATCATGCCTCTCTTCAACCTACTCTCCAGATGGAATCTCAACATGGGAATAGTGATACTGCTCATGACACTCATCGTAAAGGCACTTGTATTCCCTGCACAGTTCAAATCCTTCATGTCATCAGCCAAGATGCGTGCCCTCAAACCATACGTGGATGAAATAAGCGCCAAGTACCCCAAGCCTGAGGATGCCATGCAGAAACAACAGGAAACTATGGCCCTATATAACAAATATGGTGTAGGACTTATGGGAGGCTGTCTGCCTTCATTGGTACAGATGCCTGTATGGATGGCCTTCTTCTTCTTTGTACCCAACGCCATAGAGCTTCGTCAGGAGAGTTTCCTCTGGGCTACTGACTTGACCGGATTCGACGATATTATAAGCTGGAGTAAGGCTATTCCTCTCATCGGTACACATCTGAGCATATTCTGCGTACTGTTCTGTGTCACCAACATCATCAACACCATCATTTCCATGAGGCAACAGCAACAGGCTCCGGGACAGGAGGAGCAGATGAAAATGATGAAATGGATGATGTACCTCATGCCGGTAATCTTCTTCTTCTCGTTCAACAACTACTCATCCGGACTATGCTACTACTATTTCATTTCAGGTCTTGTAAGCATACTCACCATGATCTGGCTGCGTCGTTCCACTGATGAGAAGGAGATACTCGCCAAACTGGAAGCCAACTACCAGGCTTCCCGCAACGACCCCCAGAAACAGAAGAAGGCGAGCAGCATGATGGCCCGGCTTGAAGCTATGCAGAAAGAGCAGCAGCGTCTTCAGGAGCAGCAGAGAAGAAAGAACTGAGAAGTGAGGGAATATTCAATCCTCACTTCAACCACCTCTCCAGCCACCCGAAGAAGGTTCTCTGCCACAGTATTCCGTTCTGAGGCTTGAGTACCCAGTGGTTTTCGTCCGGGAACAGCAGCAGTTCCGCCGGAACCCCTCTCAGTCGGGCAGCCTGGAAAGCAGCCACTGCCTGTGAGTAGAGAATTCTGTAGTCCTTCTCTCCGTGAATACAGAGTATAGGAGTATCCCATTTATCCACGAACAGATGTGGCGATGAAGCATATGTACGTTGCGCCGTACTGTTATCCCTCTCCCAGTACGGACCTCCCAGATCCCATTCCGGGAACCACATCTCCTCAGTCTCTACATACTGCTGCTCGCAGTTGAAAATACCGTCATGTGCGATAAAAGCCTTGAACCGTCCCTCATGATTACCAGCCAGCCAATAGACGGAATATCCTCCGAAGCTTGCACCCACGCACCCTAACCTGTTACAGTCAACATACGGCTCCCGGCATACATCATCTATTGCCGAGAGCAAATCCTTCATACACTGCCCTCCGTAGTCACCGCTTATCTGCTCGTTCCACTCATGTCCGAAACCGGGAAGGCCCCTGCGGTTCGGGGCAACCACTATATAGCCTTGTGCGGCCATAATGCGGAAGTTCCACCTATAGCTCCAGAACTGTGAAACCATACTCTGGGGACCACCCTCGCAGAACAAAAGTGTGGGATATTTTTCAGAAGGGTCGAACTTGGGAGGATAGACCACCCACGTAAGCATATCCTTTCCGTCCGTGGTGGTTACATGCCTCTCCTCCACCTTTATATTGTCAAGCTGGCTGAATATGTGGTCATTCTCGTGGGAGATCTTCTCAGCCAGACCCTTGTTCACATCAAAAGAGTATATCTCAGTGGCATACTGCATGGACTGTCTGGTCACTATAAGGCGGAAATCATTGCCTATAGCAAGTGAATTGTAATCAGCCTCATCGTTGCTCAGTTCCTTGACTCTACCCGCAGGATCTGTGCTGAACAATGCCATCCGGCCTTTCCATGAACCTATGAAATAGATGTCATAACCCTCTTTGCTCCAGACAAAGGCATCCACATTGCTGTCAAACTCCTCGGTGGCGGACCATTTGCTCCCGGTCTCCAGGTTCATTAAGTACAGCCTGTTCCTGTCACTCTCGTAACCGTCATGCTCCATACTCTGCCATGCTATCAGTTTCCCGTCGGCACTGAACTGAGGATTGGTGTCATACCCCATGTTCATATCCTCCGTACCCGAAAGCTTGCACAGATTTACGGTCTCTCCGCTCTGAATATTATATAGGTATATGTCAGAGTCCGTACTTTTGGCATAATCAAGCCCGGCCTTCTTACGACAGGTATAGGCCACACTCCTGCTGTCGGGACTCCAGGCAAACTGTTCTATTCCTCCAAACGGCAGCATGGGGCTTTCATATGGCTCCCCTTCCATCAAATCGAACACATTCCCAGAGACCTGCTTTCCGTCAAAGGCAGCCACATAAGGATGCGGAAGAGCTGTCACCCAGCTGTCCCAATGTCGGAACATCAGGTCATCGGCCACCATACCGGAAGCCTTTGGCAGATCCTCATACTGTTGCTCCCTGACGAGAGGATTGGGCACACTCATAACCATCAGGACATTCGACAAATCCGGTGCAAACAGGAAACCCTCCACATCCCTGTCGGTATCCGAGAGTCTGGAACGGTGCCGGCCATCCTTATCCATCACCCATATCTGCTGGCTCCCGGATTCTCCTGACAGGAATGCGATCCTGTCATCATCCAACCACGCAGGACTGTGTTCTGACCAATGGTCCCTTGTCAGCAGCCTGACCTCCTTACCGTCGGAGGACATCACATAAATAACAGTATGGGAGGCGTTCTCACTCACGCTGTAATAGGTTACCTGATACGCCACTCTGGAACCGTCGGGAGAGACTGTCACTCCACCCACACGCCCCATGGCCCACAGCACCTCTGGTGTGAGATGTCCGTCACTGATCCTGATTTCACTCCTTCCGATGTTTACGGAACTTTCGTTTTTCTCCTTCATGCCGAAAATACTGATACATGCGGCTATGACAAGCGCCACAATGATAAGAGTTGATAAGAATAAGTTTCTTTTGTTCATAAGAACCGGATTAATTACGCGAAGATATAAAAATTCTGTATTCTCACCGTTTTTTTTTAATTTCGCCGCCATAACAGTCTACCATCATGACACTTTCATCCATACTGTCAGCATTTTTCAGCATACTCCTGGCGGCGCCCCAGCTGCTGAATCCATCAACACCGGTAAAAGTCAGAGAGTCAATGACTCATATCTCTCCCGATACCGTAAGTGTCCGTTTCAACATAGACATATCTTCCGGATGGCACGTCTATTCCACATCCTTACCGGACGGAGGACCCATCTCCGCTGAAATGCGGTATGACTCCATTTCCGGTGCCGAACCCATCTCCGGGCTACGTTTTACAGGTAGTGAGAAGGAGCAGTATGACGCTGTTTTCGACATGAAACTCCGGTATTTCGAGAAGAAAGTCACATTCATCCAGGATTTCGTGCTGACAGCTCCGGACTGGCATATCGAAGGAGCTCTCATATACGGAGCCTGCAACGATGAGAGCTGTCTCCCGCCACAATATGCCGAATTCAGCCACTCATCAGCCCCGGTACAGGCTTCCGCCGCAGCTTCCGGTGCAGGAATAGAACTCCTGGACGGCTATGACGCTGAACTCTGGGCACCCGTATCATACAGTGATGACATCCTGTCCAAAGGAGGAAACGGCCTGCTGGGGCTGTTTCTCACCAGCTTTCTGGGTGGACTCATAGCATTGCTCACCCCTTGCGTATGGCCGGTCATCCCCATGACCGTCAGTTTCTTCCTTAAAAGGGCACAGGACAGGAAAAGAGGAATAAGGGACGCTCTCCTGTACGGTCTCTTCATTGTTGCCGTCTATGTGGCACTGGGACTCGCCATAACCATGATATTCGGTGCCAACGCCCTCAACTCATTGGCCACCAACGCTGTGGTTAACATCATTTTCTTCCTGATACTGATTGTGTTCGCCCTCTCTTTCTTCGGACTGTTTGAAATCACGCTGCCATCGGGATGGAGTACCGGAACAGACAGGCGCTCAGCCTCCGGAGGTATAGGCGGCATATTCTTCATGGCCCTCACACTCACCATAGTGTCATTCTCCTGCACCGGTCCCATAATAGGATTCCTCCTGGTCGATGCAGCCTCAACCGGAAGCATACTTGCCCCCACTATCGGAATGCTGGGTTTCTCAGTTGCCCTGGCCATACCGTTCGCCCTTTTCGCCATGTTTCCGGGCTGGCTCAAGTCACTACCCAAATCCGGAGGTTGGATGGACAAGGTAAAGGTCATACTCGGGTTCATAGAACTGGCCTTCGCACTCAAGTTTCTATCCGTGGCCGATATGGCATACGGATGGGGCATACTTCCGCGTGACCTCTTCATACTGCTTTGGATAATCATGGCGTTCCTGCTGGGACTCTATCTTCTGGGAATCTTCAGTTTCAGGCATGGGGGAAGACGTACCCGCCCGGGAATAATCTCCCTATTACTTGCAGCAGCATCATTCATTTTCGCCGCTATGCTTGTTCCCGGACTGTGGGGCGCACCGCTCAAGGGAATCAGCGCTTTCACCCCGCCCATGAACACACAGGTTTTCGGCAAGAACAGCGAGACGGTGGAGCCTCAGTTCACCGATTACAGTGAAGCGCTTCGGGCAGCCGCAGTAAGTGGCAAGCCGGTGATGATTGATTTTACAGGATACGGGTGTGTCAACTGCCGCAAGATGGAAGCCGCCGTATGGACTGACCCCCAGGTGGCCAGTCTTATTCGCAACCGGTTCATACTAGTATCGCTCTATGTCGATGACAAGACGCCATTACCGCATCCGGTCACCATAAACGAGAACGGCAGCAACGTGAAAATACGTTCCGTAGGTGACAAATGGAGCCTGTTCCAGCGTCACAAATTCGGTGCCAATGCCCAACCTTTCTATGTAATAGTGAACTCCAAAGGCAGACTGACAGCAGGGCCTTACACATTTGACCCCGACCCGGACAGATTCCTGAAGTTCCTCAAAAAGGCTGATGACTGATCAGCCCTTTCTCATCTCACGCTTTATAACCTTCTTGCGCCGGACGGACCATCCGAAGAAACCGGCAGGGTCAGTGACATCGAAATATTCGCCATGAGCATATGCGATAAGCTCCATGGCAGCCATATCTATCTTGTTGTCACCGTCAATGAACCTCTCGTCCACCAGGACGTTCACCACTTCAGCCATAAACATGTCATGTGAGCCGAGAGGCTTGATATCCACCACCTTGCATTCTATTGAAACCGGAGCCTCCTCTATAGTGGGAGCACTGACCTTCTCCGCCTTACCGGGAGTTATGCCTGCCAGGCTGAACTTGTTACAGTCACGACCTGAGCGTACACCGCAAAAATCCGTAGCGCGGGCTAAAACCTTATTGGTCAGGTTAATCACAAAACAACCGTTCCTCTTTATGATATCGTACGAGTATCTCTCCGGACGGACTGATATATAACACATCGGAGGATTGCTGCATATCGTACCGGTCCAAGCCACAGTAAGTACATTATACTCATCGGGAACTGATCCGCAGCTCACCAGAACTGCCGGCAACGGATAGATCATCGTTCCAGGTTTGAAACTTCTCTTCTTCATCTGTCTGATGTCAATTTCCTGAATACAGGAGGAGTGGAAAGTGAAAAACGCATCAGCACACCTGTGACAGGATGTATGAATACAAGCCTGTAGTTGTGCAGCATGAGCCGTCTGGCTGGATTCGTTTCAGCACCGTATTTCATATCACCGGCTATGGGACATCCTATATCGGACATATGGACCCTTATCTGGTTTTTCTTACCTGTGAAAATCTCCACATCCACCAGTGCATACCTTCCCCTTGACTGGATAACACGGTAATGAGTCACGGCTCTGCTCCCCTCCTCCCCGTTATCGGTAGAGAACATCTGCAAACGGGAGTTCTGAGCGAGAAAACTCTCTATGGTATCCTCCCTCACGGAAGGGACGTTCTCAGTAACGCACATGTACCTGCGCTCCTTGACATAAAAATCCCAATTGGAACGAAGCTCTCTCATAAGCTCCTCGTCCTTGGAGAACATCAGGATTCCCGATGTGTACTGGTCCAGACGGTGACACACAAACAACTTGGCATCAGGATTACCGTGCCGTACATAATCCGTGACAATCTTGAAAGCGTTCCTATCCTTTGAGTTTTCGTTAGCCACAGAAAGAAGTCCGGAAGCCTTCTCTATGACTACAAGCCAATCATCCTCATAAATAATCCTAACCTGGGGATTACTGAACCTGTAGAATGAACGCCCGAAATTCACCTGAACCGTATCCCCCGGTTCAAGCGGTGTGTCAAACTGTGTGACAGCTTCTCCCTTTATGGCAACATGCCTGTATTTAAGCATAGACTTGACTTCTGTCTTGCTCAGATTATCCAGTACGGAATAGAGGAAAGGAAGAAGTGTGGTCTCCTCCACAACCTTATACTCCCTAATATTGTCCGGTGTATGATAATTCATGTCTGACTTTCCCTGTCACATTCAAAAACTCAGCAAAAATAAAAAAAACTATTCAACTATTGGAAAGAACAAATAACTGTATTATATTTGCAACGTGTTTTTCATGGTATTAGATTTTATTTCAAGACGAGCGGAACTGTGAAGTCCCGCTCATCTGCTTTTATACACCCCCATACTCACCGTATCATCCCATTTTGAATCCGCAACCTGATTTTCGGCAGAAAACAGTTGCTGGGATTATTTATTTTACACTTTTTAACGATTTTTATTTTGAAAATATATACCATAAATAATATCTTTGTCATGCAAACAAGGAAAAAGAGAAGATTGGTTGTGAAACCGGTTAATCTGTAATTTCAATTATTGGAAAAGGACTATTGAGAACAGGAAGATCCGCTTTGGTAGCGGGTCTCTTGTTTTATATGGGACGTGTCTTCTCCTTCAGCCATTCAGCATCGCCGGCATCCAGCAGCGGGCATATCTCCTCAGCCACCGAAGCATTGAAACAATTCAGCCACTCCAGTTCAGCGGCATCCATCAGACTGGGAATGACGGCCGATGTATCTATATAAGTACGCGTAAGAGTCTCGAATGAGAGCCAGTTACCGAAATCGTTCTCACTATCCTTTACGCACAGGATCATGTTCTCATGACGCACCCCGTGAAAACCCTCCCTGTATATCCCAGGTTCATCGGAAGTGACCATACCCGGAAGTAACGGTTGCGCGTTCAGGTTCTGCCTTATGGCCTGGGGACCCTCATGAACGGAAAGCAGATTACCCACACCGTGTCCCGTTCCGTGTCCGAAATTACGTCTGGTCTGCCAAAGAGGCCTGCGGGCCACCGCATCCAGCCGGCCACCGGGAGTACCCTCCGGGAATACTGCCATAGCAAGGTCAATCATAGCCTTCAGACAAATCGTGTAATCCTCTCTCTCCAAATCAGTCAACGGGCCCAGAGGAACAGTCCTGGTTATATCGGTAGTGCCGTAACAGTAGTGCGCTCCGCTGTCATTCAGGTATAGTCCACGGGGGTTCAGTACAGCATCCTCACCCTTCACCGTAGTGTAGTGCGGCAGTGCCGCGTTAGCCCCGTAGGCCGAAATCGTCTCAAAACTCTCATCGAGGAAATCCGGCATTGCAGCCCGGAGTTCATGCAGTTTCTCTGATGCGTCCCATTCCGTTATCCGCCGGCCGGAAGCTATAGTGCTTTCCAACCAATGGAAGAAACGTGTCTGTGCCACTCCGTCCTGGATATACGCCTTACGGAAGCCTTTAATCTCAGTCCCGTTCTTCACCGCCTTCATCACACTTATAGGGGACACCGCCGCCACCGTTCCGTCGGCACCGAAAACACTCTCCACCGCCTGCCCTGTTTCAAAATTCAGGGATGAGGGGTTGATCAGTATCTTTCCGTCCGCCTTCATTGACCTAATGAATCCGCTTACACCGGAATACGGAAGCAACTCTATACCGGATTCAGCAAGTACCTCACGTACGTCCTCCGGAAATTTGGACTCCTTGGCGAATAGCCATACGCGGGACGGACCCACTACGGCGAACGATATCACAAACGGACAGTAAAGCACATCACCGGAACGTATGTTCAGCAGCCAGGCTATCTCATCCAGACAGCTCACAAGCATATAACTGCATCCCATGGATTCCAGTTTCTTCCTCAGGTCCGCAAGCTTGCAGTCCCTGCTTCTGCCCGCATAACAGTCCTCATGTAACCACACGGTATCATCGGGAAGACCGGGACGGTCCGGCCATAAAGCCTCCAGATAATCCGGCTTTGAGACCACTCTCACACCTCGGTGTCCGGTAAGACGCTGCAGTTCCCCGGCATCGCCCATACTCATGCAGAGTCCGTCCACACCTATGGTCCCGCCATCCTTCACATTAGCGGCTATCCATTCCATCCAGTCCCTGTCCTCCACGGAAACCGTCTTGTGAAGCTCTATCCCGCTCCCCTCAAGCTCACGTGAAGCCTGTATCCAGTACCTGGAATCCGTCCACAGCCCCGCATGATTCCCGGTCACTATCACAGTACCTGCAGAACCGGTAAAACCGCTGATAAACTGTCTTTGACACCAGCGCAAAGGTGTATATTCACTGTCATGCGGATCCGAGCCCACAGTCACTGCGGCATCCCAGCCCCACTCCGCCATCAGGCGGCGAAGCTCCTGAATCCTATCCTTTATCATATTCCCTGTCATTTACGAGAATCAGCTTTTTTACTCGGATACAGTACTTATATTCTCCACTAATTCGTTCAAGGCCTCCATATCCTGTATCTTCATCCTGCTCCTGATAGTCACCATAGGATCTATGATGGTCACATTCTTCATGACACCCAGCATATCCCTCATCACTCTGCCTGCCGAAGGCGCCCACGAGCCGTTCTCCACGAGACCCACCGTACGATTGGAGAATCCTTTGATCTGTAGCCTGTGAATGAAATCATGCATCGGTGTGAACAGACCACCGTCATACGATGAGGCCGCCAGAATCATCCTGGAATAGCGGAAAGCATCCTCCACGTTCTCCGCCACATCAGAACGGCACAGATCACTCATGGAAGTCCTTACTCCCCTGGCCTCAAGCATCTCCTTCAGCTTACGCGCCACCTCCAGGGTCCCGCCATGTATTGAAGCACACGCTATGAACACACCATCCGTCTCAGGCATGTAACTGCTCCATGTGTCATACAGACTGACATAACTCTCCAGATTATCCTCAAGCAGCGGACCGTGTAAAGGTCTGATTGACTTCACGCTCTTGCGCATCACCTTGCCGAGCAGCGTCTTGACCTGCACCCCATACTTGCCCACTATGTTGAAATAGTAAAGGCGGGCTTCACAAGCCCAGTCATCATCATCACGACCCATAAAACCGCATTTGCACAGTGCACCGAACTTTCCGAAAGCATCAGCACTGTAAAGGGTCCCGTCAGACTGATCGAATGAGACAATCACCTCCGGCCAGTGCACCATAGGGGCAGCTATGAATTCCAGTTTATGTGAGCCCAGATCAAGGACATCGCCCTCCTTTACGGCTACCGTACGGCCCTCAAGGGATATCCCTTCAAAGAACTGCGGCATCATCTGGAGAGCCTTTGCGCTGGCCACGACCTTCATCTCGCCGTATCTGTCAAGCAGTTCACCTATCATGGCAGAATGGTCAGGTTCCATGTGATGCACCACCAGATAATCAGGAGTACGGCCTTCCAAAGCCTCCGTAAGATTACTCAGCCACTCCTCACCCTTACGCGCATCAGCCGTATCCAGTACAGCCGTCCTTACATCAGAAATCAGATACGAGTTGTATGATATACCGTCAGGTACGATATACTGACTCTCAAATAAATCACAATCCAGGTCATCCGTACCTATGTATCTGACCTTTTCACTCAATTGTCTGAACATATCGTTTCATTTACTGGTTTATATTCTTATTCTTGTTCTTGTTCATCCAATCCGCCGGTGTCATACCTGTAACCTTGCGGAAATGACGGTAGAAAGTGGCGTCATTGTTGAATCCCACCTCCTCTGCAACAAGCCTTATGGGGGTGCCCTCCTCTATTTCAACCAGTTTGGACATAGCCTCCTCAACACGCATCCTGTTTATATAATCTGAGAATGACATTTTGAGCCCGTGGTTTATGGCATTGGACACGTATGTGCGGTTTGATGCCACAGCATTGACCACATCCGTTATCTTGAGGTCCGGATTCCTGTACATTCTCCTCTCCCTTATTACCTTTTCCATCTCCTCCAGCAGCTCCATATTGGTCTCAACCGGGATGCTCTCCTTCCTGATCTCTTCCCGCCGGATGAAAGATGAATTCCTCTTCCAGAACTTCAGGATCTGGCTTACATCCAACTTGTCCGATGCGGCATCCTCAGCCGAGAAGTCAATCCTTATCCCCTCATAGAAGAACAGATATATTATCATGCTGATCAGCAGCGACGGCACAGCCCATAGCTGGTTACCGTAGAAAAAGTCCCGCCCTATCAGCTTCATACTGATGGAGAATACTGACGACAGGAGCATCAGGTACATTATCCACAGCATGATGTCGAAAGTCTTTCTCGTAGTGTTGGAGTAGAAATTCCTGATCTGCCGGTTATACCTTATTATGAAGATCGTGGATTTCACGTTCACATACAGCATCACGACCAGGAACACCGGAGAGGTCCAGTCCAACAGACCATTATGGACAGAACCGGTCATCCTGAATACCACAGCACAGACGACAGCCGCAAATGAAGGCGCCAGCAGCAGGAAATCATAAGAATCAGCACCCCTGGACGTAGTTATCTTCTTTATGAAAAGGAAAAGTACCGGATAGACAGCCTGCCTGCAAACAACGGAAATAATATCAAAAACGCCTGATTCCGAGTCAGGAACATTATAATAGACCGCCTGTCCCAGCATCAGTAGAGTGCAGACCGCGGAGTGCAACAGGAGGTTAGGCATGAACCCCTTTCTCCACCCGTTTATATTATAAAGCGCTATGGTGACTGTCCAGAAAAAAGCAGCCATGAAAGGCAGTAAAGAGAACAGAGTATATACAAACATCCTATTGTAAGCCTATAATGGTTTCAGATTGCGAAGGTAGTAAAAAACTCAATCCGGGCCAACAACAGGAAACAAGTTTCAGTTTACATAAAACAGGACACCTATCCGGAAGCCCAGCCCGGTCCTGTCATACAGAAGAGAGGTGGAGAACGCATACTGCTCCGTAATGCCGCACTTGAAATTTATTCCGCCGCGCAGGTATCCCCTCCAGCCGCTTACGGCCGTATCCACATGGTCATACCATATCCCTGAAAAACCTATCTGCGGAGTAAGGCGAAAACGGTTGAGACGGCCCATCATGAATCCGTAACCCACATTACCCTCAAACGACACAGTATTGGATATACCTATGTGAACCACAGTTGTCTGTTCCAGGTTTATGTTCCTGAAATATCCGCCCCAGGAGTTACCCACTCCCCAGCCTTCGGCATTCACCCCGCTATTCTCATATATAAGCGTGGTGTATAACTCACGGCGGTCAAAAAAGAAATGCTCACGGGGCTGCAGTCCGGCAGAAACATTGGACTGGAGCGTGGCGGCCACATTGAATACCGTATAATAATTAAGGTAACCCTCCTTCTCGAAACGTGCGTTATACGTTCCGTCATTCACATTATCAATAAGTAGCGGAGTCTCGCCCTGGTAAACATCATCAATGAAAACCTTTGCCCCGGGAGGATTGGTAACGAACACCACCGAGCCTATACCTGAAGGAGGCCTGCCTATTTCAAGCGGAGCCCCTTGTTCCAGAGGATACTCATAATGCCTGTAATTGTCATCGATGACAAGAGGGTCCTCCCATTGCGCACGGACCGAACCGCACAAGCATGACACCAGCACGGCCACAGCGGTTCTGAGCAGGGAACATTTGTCCATATAACAATTAGATAAATCTGACGTCAAATGGTTTAACTCTTCCGGTCATTTAGCTATTTTTGCAAAAAACAAGCCTATGGACAAGAACAGGACATTATTGTCACTTTTGACAATCACCTTCATAGTAACCCCAGCCCTTAACGCCCGGACGGATTCATTCGATGATGTGTACAAGGAGGCCGTTGAGCGTGTGAACAAATATCTGCACAAGGACAAATACGGTGCAGTAACCCCCACATGGAAAGATTCCCGCACATTCTGCTACCAGACAGACGGCAAGGACAGCACGGAGTATTATAAGGTGGACTTGAGGAGTATGACAAGGACACAAGTCCCCCGGGACACTGCCGATGCCTACCGTTCCCCCGCACGGTTCCGAGGAGCGGCAGGCGGGTTCAACGGCAGCTTCAGCGGCTTTCCGGGCCGCAGTGAGACAGGCACCAGATCACCTGACGGCCAGTGGGAGTGCCTGATCCGTGACCATAACATCTGGGTGCGCCGCATGGAGGGCGGACAACTCACGCAGCTGAGCTTCGACGGCAATGAACAGGACTATTATACGCAGTTTTTCTGGTCACCTGACTCCAGGTACATTTCCGCCCTTCGTAAGCAGGAACACAAACAGCGCCAGATACTTCTGCGTAACTCCCGTCCGGACAACCAGGTCCAGCCCACATACCGCTGGCTGGACTATGACAAGCCCGGTGACCCGCTGCCACAGGCCGTACCCGCACTGTTTGACGTGACCTCACTCAGGCAGGTACCCGTTGACGCCACTAAATGGACCAACCAGTATGACCTCACGCTGGGCCGCTGGTCGCCGGACTCCAGGTTCTTCACCTTCGAGTACAACCAGCGTGGACACCAGCTCTACCAGCTTGTTGCCATCGGGACAGACGGTACTGACCACATACTGGCCGAGGAGAAATCCTCCACATTCATCTATTACAATGACCTCTACCGACGCTGGATGAATGACGGCCGTCACCTACTCTGGATATCGGAGCGTGATGACTGGCGACACCTATATATGATTGACACTGCTGACGGCAGCATCCGCCGGCTCACCCAAGGCCAGTGGAACGTAAGGGAGATCCAGCGTATCGACGAGCAGCAGGCATACATACTTTTCTATGCCAACGGTTACAACTCCTCCACCGGCGAAGACCCTTACAACAAGCATCTCCTGCGCCTGGACCTGGACAGCGGCCGGATCACTGACCTCACCCCCGACAACGGCAATCATCAGGTACATTTCAATCCTGACTACACCGCATTTGTGGACAACTGGTCACGTCCGGACCAACCATTTGAGAGCGTGGTACGCAGCACTGCTGACGGCAAGATCCTCCTTAAGCTACAGAAACAGGACATCAGCGGAATGCTCAAATCAGGATACCTCCTGCCGGAAGTCTTTCACGCCAAAGGACGCGACGGCAAGACCGACATCTGGGGCAACATATACCGTCCCTCAAACCTTGATCCCAAAAAGAAGTATCCGGTAGTGGAATACATCTACTCAGGACCGCATGACTCATTCGTGACCAAGGATTTCAGCACCTACGAGCGTTTCAGCCATCTCGTGGAGATGGGGTTCATCGTAGTCACCATTGACGGTATGGGAACTGATAACCGCTCCAAGAGCTTCCAGGATGTGGCATTCCGTAACCTCAAGGACGCCGGTTTCCCCGACCGCATACTCTGGATCAGGGCCGCACAAAAGAAATACCCCTACATGGACACATCCAACATGGGGATATACGGTTATTCGGCAGGCGGCCAGAATGCACTCTCCGCCCTGCTCTTCCACAATGATTTCTACAAAGTATCAGTGGCTCTCTGCGGATGTCATGACAACCGCATGGACAAGATATGGTGGAACGAGCAGTGGATGGGCTGGCCCATAGGTCCCTGGTACTCCGAGAACTCCAATGTGGACAACGCATGGCGCATGGAAGGCAAGCTCTTCCTCATAAACGGTGAGATGGATGACAATGTTGATCCCGCCTCCACCCTTCAGGTAGTATCGGAACTGGTCAGGCACAACAAGGATTTCGAGCAGCTGTATCTGCCCGGCTTCACCCATAACCTGGGCAGTGAATATATCAACTACCGGATATTCCGTTTCTTTTACCGCAACTGCATGTTATCTTTTCCTGATTTTGGTTGACAGTGTTTATTATTGACAAATTGGCCTCAGAGTAATCTCTGAGGCCAATTAATCGTGATTCCGTTGGGATTCGAACC
>DBYG01000067.1:0-6654 GCA_002310175.1 Bacteroidales bacterium UBA1192 | reverse complement strand
TATCCAGCTGAGCTACGGAACCGAGGTCGATGAAGTCCAACCTACCATAGTAGAACGAAGTTCACCCCTGCAAGCGGCCGCAAAATTAAGCAAAAAATTCTTATTTCAAACCTCAATATTCCTTTTTTGGTCTGAGATAATTATAATAGGTAGAGGAATCCAATAGACAAGGAATGAAATGACCGACATCATCACGGGAGTGATGCCTGACAAAGCATCGAGACGGGTATATTTAATCGTCTCCATGAGCTGAGCTGCAACGAGCATAGTCAGCAGGAATGAAGCTGCAACCCTTATCATGGACGAAAGGGCTTCAACACACTCTCTGGCTGTATGGAACGTATCAGTTGATATACCGTAGATAAGCGATGGCAGCAGGATGGCAATCATCAGGATGAAGACTGCTCCATGCACAAGCGGGCCGCCTTTGATGGCTCCCGTCACCCCGAGCAGCAGATTACTTCCGGAGAACAATCCGAAGAGTATTACCGCTATAATAACCGCAAAGGTTATCAGGCTTATCAGCAGTGAGACTCTTTCCCTTGGGGAGAGTGTCATGGAATGGGCCAGAGCCCTGAACAGACCACTCTCCTTCCCTGCCCCGATAGCAACCAGTATCATCAAGGCCTCCCCGACAGGCGCGTTGCCCATGCAGCTTGCGGCATTGCGCACAAACCATCGTATCCCCTGTTCACTGAGCAGGCTCTGGAGCATGGGGCCGTTCCTCCCCATCGTCCTGAACTCCAATACACTCCCTATCCAGGAGAAGAAAACCACCAGCACCAGCAGAATAAGATATACTATGACCGGATGCGGTAGTTTCCTGTTTCTGTTCTCACTCATCGGCCTCAAGTCTGGTGGGGTCAATAATATTGAGCTCTATTGCCTTCACGACAAGACGGGTTACATTCACGCCACGTTGCTCTCCTTTAGTGAAGAGGCGTGAAATGAGGTCCGCCTGCCGTTTCTCTAAGGACTTGGTACTGAACGGCATGGTGCGCAGCTCGCTTATCATCTCCTTGGTATAACCGAGGGCCAGATGCCGCAGGAGTCGTTCGTCATACTCGTCTATCTCATACCTGATGAAAGCGGTACGCTGGAGTCCCTCCTCAGAGACTGACCTGCTGAACCGCTCCACCATCTTCTCCAGGATGGGCTGGTTAAAGACATACCGCTTACCGGACATAACATCCATCACCTCTGTTCTGGTGAGCAGCTCGCCTGTCTTGAGGACTATACCGTGAGCACCGGCTTCAAGCACGTCAACCCACAGTTTCTCATTCAGGAGCTCACCTGTGAAGATAAGGACCTTTATCTCCGGATGGTCCGAATGGACCTTCCTGCAGATGTCCACACCAACGGTTGTCGAGCCTCCCAGCCCCAGGTCCAGCAGGATGAGGTCCGGTTGGGCTCCTTCCTCCATCAGTTTCCAGAACTCTTTCTCGGTCTGTGCCGTACCCACCACCTCAATCTCCGGAATATCATTGCGTATGATTGATAGTGTACCCTTCAGTTCAAGGGAGACATCCTCCACTATGACTACTTTGAACTTTTCCATATATATATTATCCGTTAATTCCACAAAGGCATTGTAAACCATATCACCACCCCACCCTGCTCACGCTCTGCATTGATCCTGCAGCCGGGATACCCGAACAGCTCGTCATGTTCCCTGATTATCTGGCGGCATATCACGTATGACATGCTCTCCCTGTTCTTCAATGGCGAGAAAAGCAGGTCAGTATCCGCATCTGTGAACTTATCCCCTTTCCTATGAACCGATATCCGCACGAATCCCCCCTCCACGGATGAATCCAGAACCACACTTTCACCATCCGATACGTCCTCCACCAGACTCTCAAGCATATAACGGAGCATACCGCCGTCACCTTTAACCGCATAACCGCTCATGTTACATTCCATACTGGCGTCAACACCTCTGCGTGAGGTATGTTTTCCGAAGAATGTCCTGGTGTCCGTCATGAGCGTATCCACATCCACTCTCTCAGCATGAAGCAGATGCTCCTTGGTCTGTGAGAGCGCGTACTGACTCAGTATCCCGTAAATTTCCCGGTAATAATCGACAAGTTCCTGCATGTCCGATACACTGGCATCCGTCTGGACCATCTGCATGATGCGGTTAGGATACCACACGGTCTCATGCTTGAGTGTGGACAGGCAGTTGTCAAGAACCAGATTGCTCACATGCAGGCGGTTGTCCTCAAACCGAATCCTTTCTGATTCCTCCTGCATCTGCTCCAGATTCCTGAAACCCGTCTGGAAACGCATCACGCAACTGTTGAGAGCCGTAGCTAAGTAATGAGTCACCATATCCGTCACAACTCTCCATGTATCGTCCGGCTCATGCTCTAAACGTATCCCCAACGCACCGGTACACTGCATGTTGCCGTCGGTCTCCACGAGCAGTGGAAGAGCCTGACACAAACCGTCCGTAGTGCTCTGCGGAATCCCGTTTTCAATACATTCACGTACGCGGTCATTCAGCCGCTCGTCATGTGACCTGCTCACGGCCGATGCGGAACATACCTTTCCCTCATCAGTTATCGAGACTGTGAGTTCCAGCAGGCCATATAGATGCTCCATCTCTTCCGCCATACCCTCAGCCACACGCTGCAGCACCTCATTTAAATTGAAGTGTTCAGTATCCCTGACGGATGTGGTCTCGGAAATCCTGTTCACCACCCTAACCACCTGCTGCAGGTCACTGCGGTAACGGAGCCAGTGACGGGAGCGCATCAGGAAACGCATGAGCAGCATAATCATGAGCAGGATAATCAGTATGATAACCGCAATAGTCAGGTTGCTGTTGTACCGCTGCAGTTCCAGACAGTCCTTCTCAATCTGATCCTCACTGTAGAACAGCTTGAACAGCTTGAGGTAAGCCTCGTCATTGTATCGGTAAACCGTCCAGTCCTTCAGGGCAAGAGCCGATACGGCCACCTCATTCCTTATCCAGAGCACGGTCTCGTAATCAGTGGCATAACCTGATTCCAACCAGAAAGTCTCACACGGTGTTCCGGAATCCAGGAACTTAAGCGTCAGCTGCGGATTTCCTCCATGGGCCAGATAATCCTCATTCAGAGCGGCGAGAGCTGAATCAGCATAAGCGAGAGCCTCCTCAAAACGCATCTCCGTATTACAGAGATAGGTCTGGTAGGCATAGTTGTAGGCTTTCACGATAAGGGAATCGGAAGTATAGCCCTCAGCCGTTGTTTCGGAAAGGGCGGGAACGGTCCAGACCAGGGCGAGCAGCAGCCCGAGGGCCCTACGGACACCCTTAGGCAGCCTGAAAGAGAAACGGCTGCCCTTGCCCGGCGTACTCTCCACGTTGAAACGGCATACGGTGAATATCTCATCGGACTTGCGGTATTTCTCTATAATTCCGCGGCAGCTCATTATCCCGAACCCGCTGCCTTTGTTGCGGCGGGCATCAGGGGAACCTATGCTGTCAGGGTCATACACCTTCTCCTCATTTATACGCCTCACATCCTCCGCGCTAAGCCCTATACCGCTGTCTTGAACCGATACCTCCACCCAGTCATTATCCTCCACGGCCTCTATCCTCACCTTTCCGCCCGATGGAGTGAACTTACGGGCATTCTCAGCCAGAGTGTTCAGCATGAACAGCGTCAGGACGCGGTCAGCCCGCACTGTGGCATCGGTCCTCTCCACATCCAGCTCCAGGCCCTTGAGCGTGAAGCTGCGGCTTCCGTGACTCACTATATCAAACAACTGCTGCAGCGGGAAACTCTCAATATTGAGCCTGACCATCCCCTGACGGACGTTTATCCAGCTGGCCAGCACATCATTATAGTCATTTATACAGCCGGCCAGCTCCCGTATGTATTCCAGGCTGTGCGCATACTGCTCACTTTCAGGAGAGAGCCTGGTAAGATGCCCTATCTCCGCCCTCATGCGGTCTATGTAAGGCAGGCATTCAGCCACCACCTGGCAGCAGGTCTTGCGGGCAATGTTCTCCCTCTTGTTACGGTCAGCGTGCATCCTGTACACATACTGCTGTTTCTCCACCTGACGCAGACGGTTCTCCTGTCCGGTCAGCTCATCGGCATTCCTCAAGGCCACCTTGACGAACGGATTGACAGTCTTTATCACAGCCAGAGTGTGCCTGTCAGGCCTGCTGCCGTTCCAGTCCGCATCAATCTCTCCGTCGGCTGACACCGATACAGCACGTGCACCGGTAATCTCACGTATGGACTCTGAGACGGTACTGTTAAGATATTCATGAATATCCGAACCTTCAGGCACCGGATGCAGTATCTCCTCACAGATGGACACCGTCCTGCGCATGAGTTCCGCATAACGTTCCCTGTATGACTTTATCCTCTTTTGGAACACCGCCACAGCCAGCAGCAGCAACAGTATGATACCCACAATCACCAGAAGCAGCGCGGTCAGCCTGTTGTTGGACCTCCGCAGAAGCATGGAACGCGCCTCGAAGCGACGGTCCAGACGGATGTTCTTCTGCAGTTCCAGATAGACATTCCTGTTATAGTCCGATGCCATCTTGTCATCCAGACCTGAGAACGCCAGACTCGCCTGCTCACGTATCGTGCTCATCAGCTCAGGCAGTGCGGCAAGCGGAGCCTCCCTCATCCAGCTCTCCTCCACTATCACGCCGTCATCGCGGTATAGCTCGAGACGTTCCAGCCCGTCGGCCTCAGGATAGTTCAGGTGCAGGTTGTCATTCAGCAGCTCAAGCGCCTTGGAGAGAGTGCCGAGTGCCTCCTCATACATACCCCTTTCTATATAGCATGATGCAAGCAGTCTTTCACACACGATAATGTCATACTGGCTACCGTACTGTGCGGACAGCTGTAATGACTTGAGAGCCAGCTGAGTGGGAAGCAGTTCTGCCGACACATCCGATGCGTTGAGTCTGGAGAGCATCTCTCCGCTCACACCGGAAAGGACAGTCTCAGTACCATACTCCAGCAACAGGCCGGCAATGGCGCCTATGCTCAAGGCGTACATACGCGTGTTCCCGTCCCTCATGCTGTTCCTCAGGCAGTTGTCCAGACTGCGGAGCCTCTGCCCCACCTCATCCGGGTCATCCGGATCACCTCCAATCCCCAGTCCCCGCATGTACATATACATCTGGAAACGGTCACCGTCATCGCGCAAGCCATTGTCCTGCCTCACGTATGACATCTCATACTCAGCCTGAGCGGGTTGCTCCAGCTCTGACCAGTAACGGGCTGATTCCATCCGGAAGGACCTCTCTAATGACAGCATCCTGCTGTACTGCTCCTCATTGAATGTCACACTCTCCTCATGGAGCAACCTGAGCAGCAACAGGATATCATTCCGGAATTCATAGTAAGACACATTGTCCGATATGCGTTGGCATATACGCATCATCCCCACCTTGGCAGTGAGCCGCTCCAGCTGGTTACCCGTCACCTCCGGGATGGCGCTGTACAGTTCCCACGCCCTCCTGTAATCCAGACGGCTGGAGGCCACTCTGGCCATAATATTCATGGAGAGAGCACGCTCATCGGAATGCCTGCGGGTCATATCGTATGCCAGACTCGCAAACTGCTCAGTGGAATCCAGGTCAATCCAGATATAGGATAGCGCCTTGACGTTCAGCATGGAGGCCGTCTGCTCCTTACGGGAACAGGAAAGACAGCACAACAAGACCAGACCGCATAACAGTCCTGAAACGTATCCTGACAAAAACCCTCCTATATGTTTGCCGTGAACCATAAAGACAAAATTAGCCTTTTTTTTTGTACCTTCGTCTGAGAATCGGCCAAAATGAAACCCATAGCATACATAAGGACAGGATTCCATACCAAATTCGGTATCCCGCGCCAGAGCGGACTGGTCAGTTCACTCCAGGGAACCATAGTGTTCCAGCCCGAATACCGTAACCCCGATGCCCTGCGCGGCCTTGATGAGTTCAGTCATATATGGCTCATCTGGCAGTTCTCTGAGGCGGTGCGGGAGGAGTGGTCACCCACAGTTCGTCCTCCGCGTCTGGGAGGCAACACGCGGATGGGAGTGTTCGCCACACGTTCCCCCTTCCGTCCCAACCCGATAGGACTCTCATGCGTACGTCTGGAGAGTGTGGAGCTCTCCACACCGGACGGTCCCGTGCTTCATGTGAGCGGAGCCGACCTCATGGACGGCACACCTATCTATGACATCAAGCCCTATCTTCCCTATACTGACAGCCACCCGGAAGCCACGTCGGGATTCACCGGCACTGTCCCCATGCCGCACCTGAACGTCATCATTCCGGACAGCATAGCCGCCACCATACCCCAACGCCTTGTGGAACCCATCAAGGGTATTCTGGCCGAGGACCCCAGACCTCGCTATCAGGATGACCCCGAGAGGGAATACCGCATGGAATACTCCGGTTATGAGATAGCATTCACCGTTCCGCAGAAAGACACACTTAAAGTAACAGGTTTCAAGTCAGCTATCCGGTAGCCGTTGATGGTTTTTACAAACATACATAAAACATGCCGGTTTTACGCACACTGATTCTTAAATCTCATGCTGTTGATGCTTACTGTTTCTGAAAAATGGTGTATATTTGCACCGTATTTGTTCGCGGTAGTAGCTCAGTTGGTAGAGCGTTGGCTTCCCAAGCCGAAGGTCGCG
>DBYG01000016.1:2601-2819 GCA_002310175.1 Bacteroidales bacterium UBA1192 | reverse complement strand
GCCCTATACTTCTGGCTCAATCTGGGTATAAGCAGGACCGAATACTATGTGATTCCAATCGTGATTGAGTATTTATTCTTCCGGTTCCTGATATATTTGGCGCCACCATTGTTTACCCTGTTGCATCTGAACTGATATGGAGGAGAACGAGAACGGAAAACTGCTTATAGACAGTGTACAGCTGCGATTTGGAGACAACGTGGTACTTCAGAGCGCAT
>DBYG01000016.1:0-2541 GCA_002310175.1 Bacteroidales bacterium UBA1192 | reverse complement strand
CTGTTCAAATGCATCATGGGCGGCATCCGTCCGCAGAACAAGTATATCCGCCTTAATGACGAGCCGCGCACTGACTACGGGCATATCGGCCTACGGGTAAAGTATCTCCCGCAGGTTCATTGTATTCCGCCCGGCATGACTCTGCCACAGGCGTATGAATTATATGGCGTTGATTTTGAGGGGCTTGTAAGGTTTGACGATAAGTTTGACTGCCTGAGAAGCCAGAAGGTTAAGGAACTGTCGGGCGGCGAGAGACGCATAGCGGAACTCTATATGATTCTTAATTCCGATGCCGAGTTCTGCGTCCTGGATGAGCCGTTCTCCAATATCGCACCCATATATGATGAGAAGATCCGAGCCATGATTCAGGAACAGAAAGCAAACAAGGGTATCATAATAACGGACCACGTCTATGAGGAGATTCTCCGTGTGGCCGATGACCTGTTCCTGCTCCGGGACGGATTCACATACCAGATTCACTCCCGCGACGACCTGGTCCGTCTGGGGTACATCTTCAAATAAGGATTTGAGGAGTACCTGGATGCATTATTTGATGTGATGCAGAATGATGGCTTCGTTGTCTCTTGTGGCAAGGATCTTCATCATCTCCAGGTCGGACTGGGGAATCTTGTCAGGGATGTTGTCCAATATGTATTGGGCACCTCTCGGTGTCGCTCTTGTTATTACATAATCATTATCAATTCCCACTATTTTGAAATTAATAATGATGTTTGCGTAATCCTTGTCGATTTCGGCTCTGTAACGGGTGCACTTTTCATTTGACTTGTCATATACATAGTATTGAAAGGCATTAATTGCACCTCGTTCATCTGTTTCGTTAGTCTCAAATATAAAATAACTGCCGTTCTCCATTGTATAACTGGGCCGATAATCAAGCATCCCTGAATTTAAGAAATCAACCTCTTTATTCACGGCGGGAATCATAAAGTCAAACATTTTGCATGTATCGGCTTTGTCACCATCTATCTCGTAAAGGATATTATCAAACAGACGCAAATGGTAGAATTCCTTGAGATCATTGGCCATATACTGTCGCGAACTGCCTATTCCGCCTCCCATAGAGAAATTATCATCATATAAGCCTCTGAACGGCAACAGGGGTATAACAGTACCGTCATCCTTAATCTCTACTATGTCATCGGCCTTATCGTTGGGCATCAGCATGCCACCATAAACGTGTCCGTTTACGTACATGACATTCCATACGTCATAATCACCCAAGGGTAGGGATGAAACATATTCATTGTCATAAGAGAATCGCTTGAGTGAATTGAATGCGTCATTGATAATGACCTGTTTGAGGTCAGTATCAAGGCACCATGATTCAAGTCTGACATACTCGTTTCGGGCGCGTCCTACACGGCTGATCTTATTTATGAACTGACCCTCCATATCAAAGACCGAAATGTTTTTGTCCTCGTTATGAGGCCCAGTCCCGGCATAATAGGAGATGAAGAGTTTACCGTCATCAATCATCACCTTGTTTATTTCACTTACGGTAGCATCCAGAGATTTGTCATCCAGAAAAATGTATGTCCGTTTATCGGCCATGACATCCAGGAAGTTTTTGGTGTCTGAATACTCTACGGGGATGACCGGTACTTCTCTTGTCTTTTCCTTACAACCCATAAGGGCCGATATGGCCACGGTCATTAATGATGCAAAAAGGATCTTTCTCATATTGCTAGATAAAAGGCTGACAGCAAATATAATATTTTTTTGCCAAAGTGTCCCACAGCAAAGCGGCTCAAAGCGCTTGTGGGGCCGATGAGCGTGGGACACAGCTCTTGTATGAGGTGGTGTCCCACAGTAACCCGCGTGAGAGCGTATTCTTAGCGGGGTGGTTGTGGGACACTTTGGCGGCGGCGGGGGCTCGAACTCGGGCTCGGTAACTGGGGCTAAAGTGATTTGTTGATGTCGGAGATGTAGTCCAGGACCTCGTCACGGCCGGATTTATCCAGTGAGGAGGTGATGAAGTGGGGCGGGAGTTCCTCCCACTGTTCGGCCAGGGTGTCCAGGAACTTCTTTACGTTCTCGGTCAGGCGGCCTCGGCCCAGTTTATCGGCCTTGGTGAAGATGATTCCAAAGGGAACGGCGTTCTCACCCAGCCACTCTATGAACTCCAGGTCTATCTTCTGGGGCTCGTGGCGGCTGTCTATGAGGACAAAGAGCGACGTGAGTTGGGGGCGCTCCAGGATGTAGTCGTTGATGATGCGTGTAAGCTGATCCTGCTGGCTCTTGCCGCGCTTGGCGTAACCGTAACCGGGCAGATCCACAAGATACCAGTTCTTGTTGATAAGAAAGTGGTTGATGAGCAGTGTCTTACCGGGTGTGGCCGATGTCATGGCCAGCCCCTTGCGACCAGTCAGCATGTTGATGAGGCTGGATTTACCCACGTTGGAACGGCCTATGAATGCGTACTCGGGCATGCTGTGCTGCGGGCATTTGCTTACGTCCGTGTTGCTTATTACGAATTCGGCGCTCTTTATTTCCATTTGTGTGGGTTTTGTGTGTGCAAAA
>DBYG01000018.1:3777-14277 GCA_002310175.1 Bacteroidales bacterium UBA1192 | reverse complement strand
GTACAGGAAGGTAACGTTCAGGAGGTCATGTGCGCCTACAACCGCTATGAGGGTGAGCCTTGCTGCGCCAGTGACCGTCTGCTCACAAATATCCTGCGTGAGAAATGGGGATATAAGGCAATCGTTCTGACAGACTGCGATGCCATAAACAACTTCTTCAACAGGAACCAGCACGGAACCCATCCGGATGCCGAGAGCGCATCGGTCGATGCAGTCCTGTCCGGTACAGACCTGGAATGCGGCCGTGCTTTCATGTCGCTGGTAGGCGGACTTGAGGATGGCAAGATCAACGAGGCCGACATAGATGTCGCTCTCCGTCGTGTACTGAAAGGCCGTTTTGAACTGGGAATGTTCGATCCCGCTGAGATGCTGCCCTGGGCAAATTTCGGACCTGAGGTCATCAGCAGCGAGAAGAATGACGAGCTGGCAGTTGAGGCTGCCCGTCAGGCTATGGTGCTGCTCAAGAACAACGGTGTCCTTCCGCTCAGCAAGAGCATAAAGAAGCTGGCTGTGGTAGGTCCCAACGCTGCCGATGCAGGCATGATGAACGGTGAGTACGGTGGCAGCCCCACACGTGAGCATACCCGTACGCTGCTTGACGGTATCAGGAAGTATTTCCCCAATACTGAGATTGTATATGACCGTGCGTGCGAGGTACGCAACGAGTACTATACCACATATTACACCCAGGATATCAACGGTGGCCAGGGCCTCAAGGGTGAGTTCTGGAAGAATGCCGAGTTCAAGGGCGCTCCTGCAGTGACCGGCAATTACAAGGAGGTTAACTTCTCCAACTTCGGAGCCTACAATTTCGTGCAGGGTCTGGACCAGACCGATAACATCTCGGCACGTCTTACCGGTAAGCTTGTGGCTCCCTTCACAGGTGACATGAACTACAGCATCAATTCAGACAACGGCTTCAAGCTCTATGTGAACGGCCGTCTGGTAGAGGAGCAGCAGGCCGGCCAGGGTGGCGGCGGCCGTGGCGGTTTCGGTGGCGGCTTCGGTGGTTTCGGCCGTGGCGGCGCAATGCAGCAGATGAAGTCCTTCAAGGTTGTCAAGGGTCAGTCATATGATATCAAGGTTGAATACACGCACTTGACAGGTAACTTCGCCCGCCTGAACGCCCAGTTCTGCGTGCAGAAGATTGCTGAGTTTGGCGATCTTGCCAAGAGCCTTGTTGACCAGAACGTGGAGGCCATTATAATTATAGGTGGTATCACTCCTTCCATGGAGGGTGAGGGTGGTGACAAACCCGACATAGAGATTCCTGCCGTTCAGCAGCGTCTTATCCGTGCCATGCACGCTACCGGCAAGCCAGTCATATTCGTTGACTGTGCAGGCTCATGCATGGGATTCGGAAGCCTCGAGGACCAATTTGATGCCCTCATTCAGGCCTGGTATCCCGGTCAGGGTGGTTCACAGGCTCTTGCCGAGATCCTGAACGGTGACTGCAACCCAAGTGCCAAACTGCCTGTTACATTCTACAAGAGCACAGACCAGCTGCCCGAGTTCACAGACTACTCGATGGAAGGCCGCACATACCGCTACTTCAAGGGCGAACCTCTCTATCCGTTCGGTTACGGTCTGAGCTACACCACTTACAAGTATGGTCAGGCTACCCTGTCCAAGAACTCCATGAAGAAGAACGGCAGCGTGACCATCACCATTCCGGTTACAAACACCGGCAAGCGTGAGGGTACAGAGATTGTCCAGGTCTATGTCAAGAGCCTTGACAATCCGGCAGCTCCCATCAAGGGTCTGCAGGGCTTCCAGCGCGTGACTCTCAAGGCAGGTGAGACCGGCAATGCCGTCATCACACTGACCGGTAAGTCATTCCAGTACTATGACGAGAAGATTGACGAGCTGTCAACCTTCAGCGGCCGTTACAAGCTTCTGTACGGCTCTTCATCAGCCGACAAGGACCTTCAGTCACTCGACTTCGAGGTGCTTTAAGTGTAGATTTTTGTTTAAGAATGACGGTCCCATGGATCGTCATTCTTTTTTTGTGCATTTTTCCATGAACCCACTTTGTTAACAACTAATTATATAGGTTAAAGTCAGCGATAATTACACTTTTTAAGCCATTTTTTGTTGCTTTTTGCCTTTGCAGTTTTTTTCTTTGCCGTGTCAACTAAAAGATTAGTTAGAACAAATGAAAGCATTGACCGAGAAAGAACAGATGGTAATGAGCGTGCTCTGGGAGCACAGGCATTGTGGCGTTGAGGATGTGATCAATCATCTTGATGAGCCAAAGCCGGCGTACAATACCATCCTTACATTCCTGCGCATCCTGGAGCAAAAGGGCTTTGTATCCTATGAGGCACAGGGCAAGAAGCACATCTACTATCCGCTTATTGAAAAAGGAGAGTACACCCGATGGACGCTGACCGAGATGAAGGACAAACTGTTTAACGGGTCTGCCCGCTCTATGGTCAATACCTTTATAATGGAATCAGGTCTTAGTGACTCTGATGTACGTGAACTCATTGATATGTTGAACATGCTTGAAACCGCAAAGTCATGATTTACCTTATAGTATCCGCAGTATCGCTGGCCCTGATGGTGGCTGTTTACCGCCTGACTCTGAGCCGTACCACATTCCATGGTTTCAACCGTTTTGTGCTGCTGGCAACACTTGCATTTGCTGCTGTTGTACCGGTAATACACTTCCAGAGTATCAGCAGCAGGGCATCGGTACCTATTAATTATATGCTGAGTGAGATTATGGTTTATGCCGATGGCACATTGGGCGTAAATCCCGCGCAGGCAACGGAGTCAGGCGGCAGCATAAGTATCTTATCGGTAATTACGGTTGTCTATCTGGCAGGAGTGATATTCTGTCTCTTAAGGATAGCAATCGGCATACTGAGTTCAGAGATTATCTGCCATCGCCGTTCCAGAACGCTGGCCGACGGAACCCGTCTGGTTATAACCGAGCGTAACTACGCCCCGTTCAGTTGGCGTAACTGCATAGTGATTTCCCGTAAGGATTATGAGTCCAACGGCGCCATGATAATAGCCCATGAGCAGGCTCACGTGCACCATCACCACTCGTTTGACCTTATCCTGGCCCAGCTGTTCTGCGCAGTGCAGTGGTTCAACCCCGCCGCCTGGATGCTGCGCCGCAGCCTGCTGGAGGTTCATGAGTTTGAGGCCGATGCATCGGTCCTGGAGGATGGCTTTGACGGCCGCCATTATCAGATTTGTCTTGTCCGTGCTGCACTGCAGGGCAGTTTTGCGACAACCACAAATAATTTCTCAAATTGTTCAACCAAAAAAAGAATCATTATGATGAACAGACATTCAACAAATCCTTGGGCACGCCTAAGAGTGTTGCTCATGTTGCCCGCAGTGGCATTGTCAGTTATAGTTGCATCGTCTTGCAAACAGGATGCAAACCCTGAAATGGATGTGAATACGAAGGATGTACTCCCTACCAGTGTTTATTGGGATATTGAAGAATGTGAAGAATGTGAAACTGAGGAGGCCGATACATCCCAGGTGTTTATGGTAGTGGAGGAAATGCCTGAGTTTCCGGGTGGAACAGAAGCTCTGCTGGAATACCTGAGAAGTAATTTGCAATATCCTGAGAGATGTAAGGAAAACAATATTCAGGGCCGTGTGTTAATTACTTTTGTGGTCAATAAGGACGGTAGTATTGTTGAGCCGGCGGTTGTAAAGAGCGCAGGTCCCGAAGGCGTTGAACTTGATGTTGAGGCTTTAAGGGTGGTAAGTTCTATGCCGGCCTGGACTCCCGGAAAGCAGAAAGGTGAGACAGTACGCGTCAAATACACTGTTCCGGTTACTTTCAGAATGAACTGATTATGACAATCATTCCTCCTGTTTGAAGTAATACTGACCTTTGCCCTGGGTGGCGCTGCCAAAATTGATGGCGTTCCTGGGGCAGCGGTGATAGCAGCTCATGCAATTGGTGCAATGACCGTTCCATTTGGGGCGGTCATTCTCTATTGTGATGTTCTGCAGGGGGCAGTTCCTGGCGCAGATGCCGCAGCCGATGCACTGGTCCGATACACGGAACTTGCGGTCGGTTATGAGCACACCGTAGAAGAGGGGCTTGAGAATGTTTGATTTGAGGAATGATGACCCGCCCTTGAGTTTGTTGAAACTGCCTTTGGTGCGATGTTTTATAAGTTCTACGGCATCCTGTAGGCTGGCTTTTGTGCTCTCTATTTTACGGCTGGCATTTTCTGGTGTATCCAGTTTGAAACCAGGCAGGTTGATGTACGTTTCGGGCATCTGGAAAGAGAAGAAGGCATCAAGCTCCAGACCTTGCCTGGATAGGTCTTTCTTAAGATGTTTCTCCGTAAGTCCGGTCTCGTCGCCGCAGGTGCAGGCTGCAAATATGTAGGCCGGTCTGCCTTTGATGCTGACTGTACGCAGGAACTCCGATACCAGCTTGGGTACAGACCATGAATAGACGGGAAAGACAATTCCCAGAGACTCGTCGGGTCCGAATTCCAATGCCATTCCCTGGCGGGCGGCATCTGGGATGAATATCATATTGCTGTCTGCGAGTTCCTTGGACAGAGTGTCTGCCACAAAACGGCTGTTGCCGCATCCGGAGTACCAGAGTATCATATTACAAAATCCATTTTAATGTCATTCCCATCCACCGGCACTGACGGCAGTTTCTGGCAGTCAAAACATACTCCGGCTTTGAGTGCGCGGGGTAACTGTGGCAGCAGACGGTCATAGAACCCGCGGCCGCGTCCTAAACGATGTCCCATACTGTCAAAAGCACGGCCTGGAACAATCACCAATGTAATGGGATTCAGGTCGTTTACCTGTTCTCCATCGGGTTCAGGTATGCCGAACTGCTCTCCAGGCTTTAGCGAGCCGCTTCCGGTGTAACGTTTCACAATAAGCTCATCACCCTGAATGGAGGGCAGATAGAAACTCTTTCCGGCTGCGGTCCATTTCCGGATGAATGCAGGTGTCTGGACCTCATCTTCCATTGACCAATATATGAGGATGTCTGTGGCGTTACGGAAAGTCTCATTCCGTTCCATACGTTCCCAGACGGCAGCGGACTGTGTGGCTTTCTGCTCAGGCGTCATGACGGAGATAAGCCTTCTGATGCGCTGGCGGGACTGTTTCTTGTCATCACACATGGCATTCATGCTGAACTCGCAGCCGCAGTAGCGCTGGTTGTAGAACCCCTGCTCGCGGATTATCTGTGAGCGGCGTTCCTGCAGTCCTCCCTGACGCCAGTTGCGCTCCCAGAAGGTAAGACCCGGGAACTGTGCCGCTGCCCAACGGCCTGCCTCCACAATCTGGTCGTGGCGTTTCCATCGGCTGGAATCAAGGGTGGATGTGAACACTGTGAACCCGTGCTCCGATGCGTAACGTGCGGCATTCAGCAGACGCATCCTGAAACATTCCAGACAGCGTGCCCCGCGCTCCGGTTCATTCTCCAGTCCCTTTATGCAGCACATCCAGGCGGTATGGTCATAATCAGCGTCAATTATCTCAAGACCCAGACTGCTGGCGTATCGGTTGCACTCCTCCTTGCGGACCAAATACTCTTCAATCGGGTATATATTGGGGTTGCAGTAGTAGATTACAGGCGTGATCCCGTTCAGTGTCATCCATTCAATTATGGCTCCGCTGCATGGAGCGCAACAGGTATGGAGCAGGACCCTGGTGGTTCCGCCCGGCACTTCATCCTGTGTGTTGTCCCTACTGCCCATTATGCATAATGTACGTGCCGGAAAGGCTGCTGACCTTTTTTTATGGCACACTCCGGGCAGATGCCCTTGGCCATATAGTTCACACTCTCCACAAGGAAACCGTCAGGGAATCTCACCTGCGGGATGGACAGATCCTCAAAGCAGAAAGTGCGGTGGCATACTTCGCAGTGGAAATGCACGTGTCGGTCATCATCGGTCTCACCTTTGGCGTGACAGAGTTCATAGCGGACGCCCTCGCAACCGTCATCAATCCGGTGGAGCAGATGGTTCTCATAGAAAAGAGTCAGAGTACGGAAAATTCCGGACTTGTCAATCGTGTCAATACGCTCCTCCAGCTCCGCCATGGTGACCGGGCGCTCACTCCCGGCAATCGCCTTGAGCACCAGCATCCTGTTGGCCGTAGGTTTTATCCCGTGCTCCTCCAATATCTTTTCTAAATCCTCCATCGTTTCATATTAAAAGCCCAGCGCCAAAGTTACTCAACCAGGCATGCATCCAGCTCTTTCTTTATGTAGGACTTGTCCAGGTTACGGCCAATGAAGACCAGTTTCTGCATACGGTCGCCGTATGTCCCGTCCCAGTCGGCCGCCAGAGTGGGGTCAGTCCGGAGCAGATTGGCCAGCTGGTCCTCAGGCATGGTGGCGTACCACTGTCCGGCATTCTTGAGGGTCATCTGCTTGCCGGCCTGTTCGAACAGGTAGCATATATCAAACTCATCGTTGAAATAACACATCCCCTTGGTGCGGATGATACCTTTGGGCCAGTGTTTGGAGACAAACCAGTCAAATCGGTTCAGGTCCATGGGGCGGCGGGCATAATAGACGTATGTGCCTATCCCGTATTCCTCCACCTCACCGCCTTCATGCTCGTGATGGTCATGATGATGGTGATGCCCGTGATCATGATGATGGTGTTCATCTCCTTCATGCTCCTCATGTTCATCATCGTCATCCTGATCATCCAGTTCTGAGCCGCGTTTCTCTATCTCATGGATCCATGTGGCGCTTGTGGCCACCTTCTCGAAGTCAAACATACCGGTATTCAGGATATTATCCAGCTCTATTTCACCGTAGTCACACTCCATGATACGCGCACTCGGCTGCAGGGCACGAACTATCTTGCGTATGCGCAACAGCTCGTCGGCACTCACCTCCGATGCCTTGTTCAGCAGTACGATATTGCAGAACTCTATCTGCTGTATGACCAGGTTCTCCAAATCCTCCTCACCAATGTCCTTCTTTATCAGGTCATCGCCGCAGCCGAACTCGTCACGTATGCGCAATGCATCGACCACAGTCACAATGCAGTCCAGTTCCGGAATCCCGTCCTTGGTATATTTGTCCTCCATGCGGGGAATGGAGCAGATGGTCTGGGCAATAGGGCCGGGCTCACATATTCCGCTGGCCTCAATCACTATGTAGTCAAAACGGTGCAGTGCAATAATCTGGTGCAGCTGCTCCACAAGATCCATCTTCAGGGTACAGCATATACAGCCGTTCTGCAGAGCCACCAGGCTGTCATCATTCATGCCTACCACGCCACCCTGCTGGATGAGGGAGGCGTCAATGTTGACCTCACCTATATCATTTACTATTACCGCGAACCTTATACCCTTGCTGTTACTGAGAATCCTGTTCAGAAGGGTTGTCTTTCCGCTGCCCAGATAACCGGTGAGCAGCAGGACCGGAGTCTTTTCTGTCATATTTAAACAAATTCTGAATCCTTTAGTTATTCTGTCGGAGCGTTGTTTATGCGGTCAGTATAGAAACTTAGGAAATCTGACCACTTATAATAGGGTGCATTGTCTGTGGGTACCGGAAGTGTAGCCTCCGCACCGTTCAGCATACATTTTACAAGAACGTCATCCGTTTTCCTGCTGTTACGGTAGAAGATGAGCTGTATGTTTGATGCCTTGCATGTCTCCCAGCTCTGGTAACAGTTCTTCACCTCATACGGATCCTCAGGATCAAGATCCGCACCGTTTATTCCCATCAGCACAGTCAGAGGCCCCAGACAGCTGTCATGCCCGAAACGCAGGTCAGCCACATGGTCACTGCTTCCGCTGATTACGGCATCGGCTTTCCTGAGTATGTCCTGAAGTATGGGAATCATGGTATATTGTCCGGAGAACACCCATGAGTATGATCCCAGGTTGGAACTCTCCCATTGGTCAGCTATCTCCTGATCAGTTATGATGTTACCCATCATCCCTTCGTGATAGATGTTGGGAAGTGAGGTATAGAGGTTTATTAGGTCACCTGATATACGGCTTGCATTGCCCGGCAGTCCGTCAGTGCTGACAAACACACGGGATATGATATCCCTACGCAGGGAGTTGTCACTCCTGAACGTGCTCCTGTTCTTTTCGTAGCGTGGCTTGGCCTTGGGATAATTGTGTTTTACCGGATTCTGGCTGTCATCGGGCACCACTCCGTCCAGAGTGAAACGTGATGACTGCTCGCGTATCTCCAGCTTGGGATTACACTGTACCAGTTCCTGGCAGAAGGCGGACATACTCAGTACGCATCGGCCTGACAGTGATGATATGGCCAGTATGTTGCCTCCTTTCCTGAACACTTCAGGAAAACGGTTATACATGGTCCTTGCTATACCCTGATGCTGTTCCCATCCTAATTGAGTCAGTTCGCTTACCCCGGTCTTGAGCTCATCCTTGGCTGCCATGAAATTGCTGTAGAATGACTCACCCTGGGCCGTGAGCAGGTGCTTGTTGTGGGCTGTGGTCATGAGGCTATCCAGATCATTGTATAGCTGGTCATTCCAGTAGTATCTTGAACCATGACGGCCGTAATGGCTTATATAGAACGGTTTATATCCCCGTGGTGCCTTGGTGAGAACGGTCTCCTGTGACTGGTAAGGGTAGTCAGTGCCGTACGCTTTACGCGGATCAGCTTTCAGTTGCTCAAGCGGACTCACCTGCGCATACAGAACTGTCACAAGCGGCAGCAGGAGCAGGGTAGAAATAATTTTCCTTAGTGTCATATCATTCATCTTTTTGTGCTTATAAGTGCAAAATCCATGCCAAACTTATATGTTTTTTTTGGTTTCAGGGGATTCATTCATCAAAAAAGAACGCTGAACAGCCAAAAACGGGAAAACATGATACAGTTTGTCCCGTTTTGATTAAGTTTGCTGAAAAATATATCCCTATGAATCTGTTGCAGCTCTTCCGGAACATACGCCCGTTTGTAAGGCCATACCGCCTTCTGGTGATTGTCACTCTCGTTCTTACTCTTGCAGGCTCTTTCATGCAGCAGGTCAACGCCATTGTGCTTGACCGGACAGTCGATGCCATCAACGCCCTCATCGGTACTGATTTCACATGGAATCAGGCTGCCCGCATCCTTATCATAATATCGGTGGTACTGCTGGGTAAGGAGATACTTTCCGCAGGCATAACTTTCGCGCAGAACTATTACGGTGAGAGAATGCGCATATTTGTCTCCAAGGACCTCTCCCAGAGCGTCATAGAGAAAGTGCTTACATTCCGCATGGCTTTCTTCTCATCCTCGGAAAACGCCACAGGAAAGATACAGGCCCGTATAGACCAGGGAGTCAGCAGCCTGTCCCGCACGGTGCAGAATTTCTTCATTGACCTGCTGCCCATGTTCACGAGCGCACTGCTGGCCCTTATCCTCATGTTCGCGGCCAATGTCTATGTGGGCCTTGTGGCCATGTGCATAGTTCCGGTCTATTTCTGGATAACCTACAGGCAGGCCCGCAGGCTCAAAGGCTGGCGTCGTGAGATGCGCGGATACCTGGAATCCAAGAGCCAGGGAATCAAGAATATCATAGACTCCATAAATGTCATAAAGTCATTCAACCGTGAGTCCATAGAGGGGCAAAAGCAGCTGGACCTCCAGAACCAGGTCACCTCCAATCAGCTCAAGACCCGTCAGGTCAGTTTCTATTACAGCAGCATCAAGAGTTTCGTCAAGCAGGTGGGAACGGTTCTGGTCATAATCCTGACCGCCTATCTGGTGCTGATTGAGTATCCCGGGATGTCCATCGGTAAGATCATGTATCATGTCATGCTCTTCAGCAACGTGATTGCCCCCATCACCCAGCTCCAGCGTATATTCGATGATGTGAATGACGCGCTCATCTATGCCGAAGGATTCTTCGACATCCTTAACTCGGACAGCGAGGTGGAGCCTTCAGGCACATACCGGCCGGAAAAGATTCGCGGTGAGTTCAGGCTTTCAGGCGTTGATTTTACCTATCCCAACGGCAACCAGGCTCTCTTCGGGGTGGATATGACCATTGAACCCGGACGGATAACCGCCCTTGTGGGACTCTCCGGCGCAGGCAAGAGCACCATAGTGAACCTGCTGGACAAGTTCTATGAACCGCAGCGCGGCAGCATTACTCTGGACGGTGTGGACCTGAGGGAATATGACACCAAATACCTGCGTGACCATATAGGGCTGGTGCTCCAGAAGAACCACATTTTTGACGGCACCATAGAGGAGAACATACTCTACGGCAAGCCCGATGCCACCCATGAGGAAGTGGAGGAGGCTGCCCGTAAAGCCTGCATCTATGACCAGATAATGGCGCTTCCCCTTCAGTTCCGGAACAAGGCTACTGACCTTTCCGGCGGACAGCAGCAGCGGATAGCCATAGCCCGCCTGTTCCTCAAGGACCCGCCGGTGATTTTCCTGGATGAGCCTACAGCCAGCCTGGACGCCATAGCCACCGAGCAGATAAAGAACAGCATAGACGCCATCAAGAAGGACCGTACCGTAATCATAATCTCCCACAGCAT
>DBYG01000018.1:0-3690 GCA_002310175.1 Bacteroidales bacterium UBA1192 | reverse complement strand
TATAAGGACATCATTGATGCTTCCGCCCGCAGCCTGAATATCGGCAAAATAGCCCGGACTATTGGCGGTGAATAGAAAAAAGCATTATGTTTGTAAACTGAAAACATTGTTGAACCACCAAATCAGATAGAAAAATCATGTTTTGTTACAATTGTGGCAAGGATTTGCCGGAAAATGCACTGTTCTGTCCTTTCTGCGGCACACAGGTAAGTGTGTCAGTTGAATCACCATTCAATGCTAATCAGAATAATCAGCCGGTAGAGAATGAATCCGGAAATGAGCCTGAGGCTGAGCTTTCGGCCGAAGAGGTTGCTGTGGTGAATGAACCTGAATACGTGGAACAATCCGCTGAGGAGACTGTTGAATCCACTGACGATGCGGTTGAGGTTGAGAAAGAACGGGAGGTGGCACCTCATGCCATAAGCAGTTTCGTGTGGTCCCTTGTGGCTAATGACCTGTCCATCATTCCTGTCCTGGGATTCATATTCTCCCTTATAGCATTTATCAAGAGTCTCAAAGGCCGTCACATAGTGCAGACGGATCCCGGCCGATACAAACTTAAGGGTTTCCTGACAGCCTCCCTGATTATCAGCATAATTGCATTGGTGTTCAGTGTGGTCGGACCAATCCTGTTTGCCTCGTGTTTCTCCGAGTTAAAGGACATATTCAGTGATTCCGGTCCCTTCTCATCTACTTTTGTATAACTGTGTCATGCAGTGACAATTTCAGAAAAACAATACATTATTACAATAGTCCGGCATTATAATGCATATTTTACTGTTCTTGTTTCTGTTCGGCTCGCATCACAACACCCTGTCAGGAACCTTTGAAAGGGTGGAACGTCTTATGAATGACAGTACGGAACAGGCATATTCCATTCTAAGGGAGATAGACCAGTCCTCACTCGCATCCAGTAGGGATTCCGCATTCTATGCCCTCCTTTACTCCCAGGCCAGATACAAACTGTACATTGATGACACCAGTGATTCACTCATCAACATTGCCGTAAATTACTATTCTGACACGAATGATGATTACCACAGTTTCCTGTCATACTATTATCAGGGCTGCATATATAATAATTCCGGACTGTATCAGAATGCAGCGCTCTCCCTGTCTAAGGCAGAGGGCCTTTCCGGACGTAGAGTTAGCTGTTATGAGAGAGGCCTGCTCTACACACAGTTAGGCGATGTGTTCTTCAAATCATTCTATTTTGACAAGGCTCAGGAATATTTCGAATTGGCATGTGACAACTACAGGAAATCCGGCTTGGAACGCTATGTCAAGTTTTCAGAGCGTGGAATCGCACGGTGTCTGATGGAAAAACGTGACTATGATGGCAGCTTCGAAATGTTCAATAGTATCCTTGAATGGGCAGAATCTCATGGCGAGAAGGGGCTTATGGGTGATTGTCTTATGAATCTGGCCGCCATGTCAATGAAGCGGAATGATTCTGCAGGTTTGACCCTTTACATGGATATCTATCGTGAAAGATTCGGCATGATGCCTGATAATGCCAGGTTTATGTCACATCTGGCTGAATACTATCTCTCCATAGATAATCTGCCTCAGGCTAAAGAGTGTATAGCCCGGGCGTTGGCGTTGAAGCCTTCACTGAATGACTCCATAAGCATTATGACTAACATTTCTCTCATCCATGAGAAAACGGGACATCCTGACAGTGCGTTGTTCTATTACAGGCAGACCGTGAAGTATCAGAACAGGGTTACGTTAAAGCTTCTTAAACAACCCATTCTGGAAGGCCCAAATGAATTCCACAAGGCGCTATCAGAGAATGCCATACTTAAAACCAGGCTGAAAAACACGGAATTGATACTTGTTCTGATAGCTTTCGTGTTCGTGGTCATGATACTGCTCATGATATATATGAATGAGAGGCGCAAGATTGAACAGAGACAGCGTGAACTCGTCCATACCATTGAAGGGCAGAGAGAACTGCTGGAACACTCTTCGGCCAAATCGGCCGAGATGCATCAGCAGTTGAGGAAACTGTTCCGTCATCAATTCACGGAACTGAATAACCTTTGCACCGGATATTATGACAAGAAGGTGACCAGGAGAAAGAAAGATGAAATGTATTTGAAGGCAGAGGAGTCCATAAAAGAGATAATGTCCCCCAAGAGCATATCAGATATGGACAGTATGATAAACTCATCATTTGACCATATACTGGATAGACTCACAAATGATGTGGACTGGCTCGAGAAAAGGGATTTAATGCTTATCAGATTGTACCTGGCCGGTTTCTCCGCTAAATCCATAAATGTGCTTACAGGTGAAACCATAGATAATGTATATCAGAAAAAGACACGCATCCTTTCCCGTCTGGAGAAAACGCATCCTCTACTGCATAGTGAACTTGCATCCTTCCTGTAGCGTCATTGACTACCAGGATTGCAATTATTCAGATAGTGTTCATAAGGTGTTGATTGACAGAGCGATGCGCCTGGTGTGTCAGATTTGCTCTTTATGTACTTTTGTAACTGTTTGATTATTAATATAATACAAGTTGAATTTGTCAGACGGTTTCTCTTCTTTTTAAGTTCATTGGCTCCATAATTCATATACATTTGCTGTGGAAAATTCATTATGTGTCATGGAATCAAACAGAAAAAACAAAAAGAAATTTATGGCTTTTTTGATACTATCATGTATCATCAATGTCAATCTGTCGGCTTTTGTGCCAGATGATAATATCGAAATTGATATTAATAGCATGGGCGATATTTCGTATCCACGTTCCGTTGATCAACTGCATTGCTTCTATCAAGACGGATATGTATATATAGTAGGTGGTAGTGACATTACTTTCATTAATGGGACTGTTACTCGTAGGAGTGACAACATGCAATGGAGTGACAGCTGCAACAGTAATATACTCCAGATTTCGGTTTCTTCCGATGCCGGCGTCTATAGACTGACATTCACATTGTCTGATGGCAGTTCCTATTACGGTGATTATGTGTTGTAGTGTTTGCATTAGCCTCCAACATTGTTCTTCCTGTTTTAGGTTTTTATCCTTTAATTGTATTGCAAAATGAAAAATAACCGGCTTCACATTCCAATCATTCTCGTTTTGTTCTTGCTGAACTTCAATTCAATCCGTGCCGACCGCATAGTCTATACCTACGATGCTTCGGGTAACCGCACCTTGCGCCAGAAGGAGATAGTCTATAACACCCGCTCAGTTGTTGACGGTGGCTCCAATGAGCCGGAGGAGTATTCTGATACTCTCTCATTGTCCAGTAAGGTGACAATCTATCCTAATCCCACCGAAGGGCTTCTCAGGATAGACATCACCGGTATGGAGCAGGTGGACCACTCCTCTCTTTCCGTTTACGGTCAGTCCGGACAGTTGCTTCTGAGCGTCAGTCCCCTCTCCGTTTCCAATGATATAGACCTTACCGGGTATCCGTCGGCCGTCTATTATTTCAACATCTTCCTGGATGACAAGCGTAGCGTCTGGAAGATAATAAAGAAATAACATTCCGGCATGCTGCCTGACAGGACAACTGACCTTTAAACTGTAACCTCCCAACCCCTTTTTGATATGAGAACTGCATCTGTACTGTTTGCTGTTGCATTGTCGTTCCAATGCACGTTGCTTCACTCCCAGTCTTCTTCGGAAACGCCTTTCCCCGCGGACAGCACAGGTATAAGTGCTGTTGA
>DBYG01000020.1 GCA_002310175.1 Bacteroidales bacterium UBA1192 | reverse complement strand
ATCACCCTGAACCTTGACTACGCCACATCGGGTGTAGGCTGCACAGCCCGCGGCATATTCAACCAGTACCGCGTCCTGCCCCAGCCCTACCAGCGCACCATCACTATCAAACCGCTGCGCTGACATTGGGGACTTAATGCACATTGCGGATAAACTTCCGCAACTTTTCATGAAAACTGCGGATACTTTTCCGCAGTTTTTTCTTTACAGATAAAAATATTGAATTTAGTTTGCAAACTAAGAATTTAGTTTTATATTTGCACCGTTAATTTGAAAATACAATGGACAGCAGTAAGCAAAAGATGCAGGAACTCACCAGGGCTGAGCTTGAGATAATGCAGGTTATCTGGAAGATCGGCAAGGAGTTTATAGTACGTGACGTGCATGACATGATGCCTGAACCCAAGCCGGCATACAACACCGTATCAACCATGGTCCGCATACTGGACACCAAAGGATTCCTTACACACAAGACATACGGCCACACCAATATATATAAGGCGGCCGTGAGCAAGGACGACTATACCGGACGCTTCATGCAAGGAGTACTGAACTCTTTCTTTGAAGGCTCTGTAAGCCGTCTGGTCACATTCTTTTCGGACAACAAGAACATTTCCGTACAGGAGGCCGATGAGATTCTCAATATGCTGAGCAAGAAATAACCTACAAATCTTTACGACTATGAATCCAATTGTTTTCTACTCCTTCTGTGTTATGGTTTGCAGCGGCATTTTCATGCTGCTCTATTACTTTTTCGTGTCACGTAAGGCCGGCTATACATTCTGTCGCAGATACCTTATAGTGGCTATGATACTGTCAGTAGTCATTCCTGCACTCAATGTGCCACTCTACCACATAAGCGCCCCCCTTTTCAATAAGGATTCGCGGTTATCCAATATACTGATAGCTGAGGATAGGATTACGGAACCTGAAGTCGCACCACAGATGCTCCCCATAACCGATGTTCAGGCTCAATCGCAGGAACCTGCGGACCAGGAACAGGCCACAGAGATCACTACAGCTGTTGACCAGACTGTTGAAAGCCCGGCTGTACCGCAGGCCAATGGGAGCACAAGGTTACATTTGCCAGGATTTGTCATTATGAGAATGATTCTGTTCTTTATCTATCTGGCAGGTGTTACGGTATCCCTCGTAATGATTTTACGAAGCATCGTATATATTTCAAGAATCAGGAACAGGTCCGTCCTGACAAGGGAACAAGGGTACACGCTGGCCGAGAATGCTGAAGTGAAATCCCCCTTCTCTTTCAATCACACCATATTCATGGGCAAGGAATACGGAGAAAGCGAGCGCAGCCAGATAATGAGCCACGAGATGAGTCATGTACGGCACAACCATTCATTTGAAAAACTCGCCATGTCCCTGATCCGTTCCGTGTTCTGGTTCAACCCCTTTATCTGGATGGCCGAAAAGAGCCTTGAGGAGGTACAGGAATGGCAGGCCGATAACGACGCCCTGTCATCGGACGGCTACAATGTCGATGAATACCGTGATACTGTTATACGTATGCTTTTAGGCATGAGCCCGCTTACCACAACCGGCATGGGCACATCCTTTACCAGAAAGAGACTGCTCAGAATGAACCAGAAGGAGTCAACGGGCCATACTCCGGCTGTAACCATAATGTCGGTTGCTGTAGCATTGGCCCTGTTCTTATGTTTCGGATGCAAGGCTGTGATAGAACAGAAATTGACGAACGACGATGACAGGGAGATTCCGGGCTATCCGGATTTCATGAAAACCGAAGGCCTGTACCGTGAATACCTGAGCAAGGAAGACAGGTTGTTCTTCAGCGTGAATGGCCTGATTTATGCCGCAAGAGGAAATGAGCCTGAAAAAAGAACCTTTTTTGAAGAACAGCTCGATGCATTCAGTATGACAAAAAAAGGTCTGGAGATTCTGGAGCGCCCCGAAATGGCTTCCCTACCCACCTTGATCTGCATAAACGGTTACAAATGTGCTGATTTCCCGTCATCGAAAGAACTCAAATGGGTAAATGACAAGACTATTGTAGTAATAGGAACTGAAATCAGTAGTGTTGATGAATTCAGGAAACTCAAGCCGGAGGATTATCTTGCCATAGTGTATTACAGGCCAGAGTCAAAACGTAACGGTATCCCGTCACTTGTATATGCCATAACCGGCCAAAGCCTGGAATATACCACCAATTATAACTATCCGGCTATGATCAACAGCCCGGAAGCTGATATCCCGGAGGTTATTGAACCCGGCGGTTTCGGCATTCACGGGAACTATTTTATCTGTCAGGACGAGTACAACATAGCCATCACCCGGAACTTTGCCGTTGACGGCCGTCTGGTCAGTCTTGAAGAATTCAAGGATTACTATAAACTCAGGAACTGGCGTTATCCTCTGGTTTTGAGGAACTCTCAAGCCGAAAGAAGATTCGGGAAGGGCATTACGGAGGTTGCTGAACTAAGAAGCGGACAGAATGTCAGAGTACATTTTTCAAATCTGAACGGACTGATCATGACCGTTATCAACGGGCAGGAGCACCCTCTTTCTGAACTGAAGAATCTGTCAAATATACTTGGAATAAGCCAGGAGATACGCGAGAATGATCCGCTCACCTATGTCCAGATTTTCGTGGATCAGGAGAACAACAAATGGATTACCGATGATGTAGTGGAGCTTATTAAGCAGTATATTCCCTGGAATGACCCGGCACTCATCATCAATGCATTCCGCAAGGTATCATTTGAAGTCAAGCCTTCCCGTGAATCAGGCTACCACAAATACATAAGGAGTAGATTGATACCCATCAATCCTGAATGACGGACAAGGCTGCAATGATTGCTGATAAATACTTGCATGAAAAAAAGGATCCTGAGTCATGAGGCTCAGGATTCTTCGTTGAAGTAGAGTTTGTAGAACTTGCCATGCTCGTCTTCGCCCTGCTCTATCAGGGAGCGGCTGCCATGCACGTAAATGTGGAAGTTCTTGTCCAGCTTGATGACGCTCTTGTAGAGGCGGTTCTGTTT
>DBYG01000008.1:12461-37096 GCA_002310175.1 Bacteroidales bacterium UBA1192 | reverse complement strand
GAGAGTGCGTCATCAAAATCCTTTGCATCATGTGGGTCTATGGTGAAGGTTACCACATCACGGAAATCCTCGCGACCAGCCAATGCAGCATCGGTAATCTCCGATGAAATCTGCTCTGCAGCCTGTTCCACGTTCTCCGGATAGCTGTAGGGTAAGCCGTATTCAGCCAGAATGGCGTGCATCTCAGTGTTGTTCTCACCAGCCGCACCCAGTATGTCTATAACCTTACCCACAGGATTACGGTCAGGGGTATCGGGCCATTCAACAACCTTAACAACGGCTTTCTCACCATCACGTCCTTTCTTTAGACTTGACAGCGGGATGAAAATGTCGCGATCCGATTTATCGGGAGTAACCAGATAGGCAAACTTGCCTTTGACCTGAAGCGTACCTACAAATGTATCCTTGGCACGCCGGATTATCTCGGTTACCTCACCCTCCGGACCGGAATGCGGACGGCGGGCGAACAGCACCACCTTTACGCGGTCACCATTCACGGCACCGGCAGAGTTGCGTTCAGCCACAAAGACCGGTTCTCCTCCATCATCGGGTACCAGAAAGTTCTTTCCGCCCACCCTGCGCTGAAGTACACCTTCCATGTATTTGCTCTTCTGCATAAGTTGGAACTGACCGTCCTTCTCCTTCAGGAAACCATCTTCAAGCAAATCCATTACTATGTCCATACACATGCTGCGCATGGGATGAGTCTTGAGCCTGAGCTCATCACACAGTCTTTTGACACTTATGGAACTATCCTGATTGTCACGGAACCAATCCGTCACAAGGTCCGTCATGTTCCTGCGGTTGAGACGGACACCTCCTCTGAATGATCTACCCATATTAATATGTTTTTTCAGCGGGGATCCCCATATACAGCACCACGTCCGTGCGTTCCTACATATACACGACCGTATTTCTTGGGATCACCTGTAATGTGAAGTACGAGACCGTACTGGTGATTGTCATCGTTTATGCGTACCCAACTTGCAGCACAGTCATCGGAACGGAAGAATCCACGGACCCCGTCCACATTGCCCACCATGTAGAGAGCAGGGTAGTCAGTCCCGGGAGCGGGCGCACCGAATCCGAAAGCATGCATTTCATCAACATGCTGTTGGCGCCTGAAACTGACTCCGTCCGATGCATGGTATAATCCGTCAAATGCTGCAATCCAAAGGTCATTCTCACGTCCGGGAGCACAATATACCCTGTCCTGACCACCACGGTTGTCACCACGGTTACGTCCCTCCGCCTGAAAGCCTATGGATCGGGATTGGAAAGTACGTGCTCCGTCACTACTTTCATACAAAAGTCCCTGGCGTATGTCCAACGCGTAGAATCTGGCAGGATTTACCCTGTCTGCTATCACACGCAGACCACTTGGAATTCCTTCGCTCTCACCCCAAGTCTTACCCATGTCATCCGTAAAATAGACTGGCATACGGTCAGGAGTCCAGACCCAAATTCCGCCTGAAGATGAAACGGCGATATGGCCGTTCCTGCCTCTTTCATTGGGGACCGTCTCGGGTTCAGCCCAAGTATCGCCCCCATCAAGCGAATATGAAATGGCCTTGCCGCTGTAACCTCCGTGAACTGTTCCCACACGAACCACCAGCTCAGGTTTCAGCTCAGCTCCCGTCACTCCGTTAGTATTGCCGAAACGGGGGTCATGATGTGAATCCGGAGCAGGTTTGTCAAGGTCCCAATGGGTGAAGCCTCCGTAATCTCCTATTCCCGAAATCAGCCATGCACCCTTGTTGGGACTGTAGAGTTCAAGCGGTACGGTCTCCTCTATTCCGGTACTCATCACTGTCCAGAGAGTTGGCTGACCCTTATCCATATTACTCAGGTTGTATGTCTCCCAGCCACCATAGCCTGTAGTAAACATGGCATGGTCAGAGTTGAAGGGGTCAATCTCTATGTCAAAAAGCCAGTGAATACCTGTATGTATCACGTATGGAGCCTTGGATTCATCATATTTTCCACCATTGGCAAATACACCTTTCCATGTCTTGCCACCGTCAGTGGAGCGGAAAATATCCTCAGCACTACTCTGTCCGCTCATGGGACGACCGAATGTACTGGTGATTATATGCTTCGGGTTCTTAAGGTCAACCGACACTGATACATAACCGAACCGACGTTCCGAGTCCGGTTTGTCTGGTGTAATATCAGTCCATTTGTCAGCTGCGATGTCATACTTCCAGACACCTCCGTCAGTCATGGTCTGAGGGCCGGGATTCGTGCTGTAAGTGACATACATACACCTGTCAGATGACATTACGGCATGATTAGGTATGTATTGTTTAGGCGCTCCTTCCATGGCTGACCAGCTCCGTCCACCGTCATGCGATACGAACATATTGGCTCTGTTCATGGCACTGTAGCCTGCAAATATGGTCTGTGAGCCTTCCTTTCCTTTACCGGATGCTTCATCGTAAAGCACAAAAACTACTCCTACGCCAGGGCTGCGGAAGCGCTGCATGCCCCCCATCCGTTGTATGGGACTCTGCTGGCTTGCCGCCTCCTCTGCTGCAACAGCATCCAGCACCTGCTGGAAGGACTCGACACGCTCAAAACTGCGGGCCTTGTCTGTACTGCGCCACAGACCTGCCTGACGTGTCCCCACATAAATGATATCGGAATTGTTGGGGTCCACAGCCATGCGTTCCCCGTTACCGCGACCGTTCTCGTTGCCACCCATCTTGAATGGAACATCAGTCCTTCCGAAAGTCCGGCCTCCGTCATGCGAATAAAATATGGCACCGTTGCCGGACGATGTATATGTTCCGCAATCCACATAGACGGTATTCTTGTCATTGGGATCCACCGCTATACTTTCCACACCCACCAGATTGTTGTCTGCATAACTGATGAAATCCAGCATGGGCACCCATCTGTCAGCCTTCCTGTCCCAGCGGTACGCTCCTCCCATATCGGTACGGGCATAACGTACATCCCTGGCCTTGGGATGAAAAATAATACCATCACAGAATCCACCTCCTACTATCTGGACATTCTTCCATACGTACGGACCGTCTGCGGAACCACTCTCCTGTCCACAGGCAACATTGGTCATAAGCAGCAATGAAAACACTGCAGGACCTATTCCTTTGCATTTAATCTTTGTTTTCATCCTATATTTTGTATTTAGAGTGACAAACGGGTTCCTCTCACACGGCTGGTAATTTTTGGGGTAGAGGAGCAATCAACCTGAACAGACTGCAGATTTCCGTCCGAAGGAAGACAGATAAGACCCTCAGCCTGCTTGCTGTCAACCGCATAGACCTTAAGTTCAATCCTGCTCCAATCAATATCCTGAGTGGATTGGGCCAAAGCTACATGGGGAAGAGCGGAACCGTCACGAACAAGCATTATGATGGGAAGTTCGCCCTCAACCGGGATATTCAGCCAGCGACCACCCTCAAAAACCTTTCCAGTCTGATAATCTGTCCATTTTCCTTCCGGCAGATATACATCACGACTGTCGGCCGATTCCATGAGCGGAGCCACCAGGATCTGGGAACCGAACATATATTCGGTCTCTACCCTCCATGCGGCAGGGTCTTCAGGGAATTCCACGAACAGGGCACGTAGCATAGGAAGTCCTTTCTCCGTGCATTGCCTGGCTTGTGCATAAACATACGGCATAAGCTTGTACTTCATCTCAGCGCTCTTGCGGAAAACTTCCTGAACCTTCTCGTTCTTGTAAAGCCAGGGTTCCGTAGGAGGATCACCGTGGGCACGGGTATGCGACGTCAGGAATCCGAACGGAAGCCAGCGCATGTAGAGCTCATCAGGAGTGGATTTAACAAATCCTCCCATATCATGACTCCAAAACGCAAATCCGGACAGACCGAACGAGAGACCGGCCCTTAGAGTGCCCAACATACCTGTATTGGTCGTTGCCGCATCACCGCCCCAATGCAACGGATAACGTTGAGAACCTGCCCATGCGGAACGGGCCCACATGATATTCTCACCATTCACGGACTTGGTTATGTCCTGGACAGCCTTGTTATATCGTACAGGATAGAGGTTATGCTCATACCAACCGCTCCTTCCGTTGGCATAGATACCGTCAAGAGGAGCTGCCTCGCCAAAATCTGCCTTGATGGCACCCACACCCATCTTAAGGAGGTCTGCCAAATGACCCTGATACCACTCCACAGTTTCCGGGTTGGAGAAATCCAGACAGACATCCTCGTAAGGCAGGCCACCGGAACCGTTCCTGACGTACAGGTCCTTTTCAATCAGTTCATTGAAATACGGGTTCTTGGGAGTAAAATAAGTAAGCTGCCAAAGACTCACGTGGAACCCCATTTTACGGAGGTCAGAGAGCATTCCTGCAGGATCGGGGAACTTGTCAGAGAACTTATAGTCACACTGCCAGTCTGTCTGGAACCAGCCGGTATCAAAATGTATGACATCGCACGGATACTTGCCCTTACGGATATTATCAGCCACCTGCATCCCCTCCTCCTGCGAGAGATACGTAATGCGGCTCATCCACGTCCCGAATGACCAGAGCGGGGGCATGGCAGGTTTTCCGACTATATCCGTGTACTCATTGAGAATCTCGGACGGATTGCCGAAGAATATGAACATATCCAGGTTCTCATCACCCATGAAGAGCTTGTTGAGCCCTATGTAAGAAGCACCGAAATCACAAGTCACAGGGGCCGATGTGTGCAGGAATATACCGTAACCCCTGTTGCTGAAGAAGAACGGTACAGGTTTGTACATCTGGTCTGTCTCGGGCCCCTGGGGGTCAGTGACGAACAGGTTCACCTTTTGCCCCACTTTGTTCAATGACGTGGCTGATTCACCGCAACCGAACAGCATTTCATCGGCAGCTATCTGAAACACAGGATTGATACGGCGGGCATTGTCGCTTGATCGTTTGACGAAACTGAAAGGTGTGAACTTTACCTGCGTGGAATCATTGTCCCTGCGGGTGGCAGTCTTGGTAAGGATACGTCCGGATTTATCCTTCAGGACTATCCTCCAGGGATTCTTCTCAATCTCCACAACACCGCACGCGCTCGAATAGATTATTTTGGAACCGGTCTCACTGCACGACCAAGTACGGTCAACGCCTGGTTCACCGGCAAGCATGACCTCATCGGTGACAGGCTTGGGTTCCACAGGGGTGGTGAGCATTCTGATGCGGACGGTTCTCGGTGTAATGAAATCTATGGAGAACTTGAGTTCAGGATCATTGTCGTATGCAGGTGTCGGGAAATCCAGCATCCTCAACTGGGCGGGTTGGCGTCCGTTTGTGTTGAAGGCCTGGCGTGGGGTCAGGCGGTATCGTCTCCACATGACCTTACCCTGGCCGGTTGAGGCATCGAATCCGGAAAGCCGGTCAGCAAAGAAATAAGTGTTGCTTATCTCCTGAAAATCAGAACTGACATCAACGGCCTGGTTCATCAGATAGGCTGTAGGGTTCACGGTAGCAGGCTGAGCAATTGCTACAGAACAGACAGTAACCACTAAACAGAATGACAAAAGAATCTTTCTCATATACAAAACATTTTATTTCGGATTTTCAAAGATAACAAAAAAAACCGGAGCCGCAAAACTGCGGTTCCGATTCCTCAAATGAAAAATGTGACAGCTATCCTTAAGTATTCATATCACTTCAGATAGTCCTCAGCCTTGAGTTCCAGCAGACGCATCTTCCTAAGTATATTAGGCAGCTCATTCTCAATGAAATCCGTCCGCATCATATCCAACGCAACAGCACGCGCGCCTTCAGACACGAAATAACCTATTCCGCGTTGATTATAGATTATACCGTCCGTAGTAAGTTTCTCATAGCTACGCATGGCTGTATTAGGGTTGACACCCAGTTCTGCACCCAGTTCCCGTACAGAAAGGACCCTGTCGCCCTCCTTAAGTTCGCCGCTCAGGATCTTTTCACTGATTCCATCGGCAATCTGCAGATATATCGGTTTGTTCTGATTGAATTCCATAACAACTTATTTATAACGGTCAATGTTTCAGATTCTTGAGCCTGAGCCACACAAAAAACAGTAACAGACAGTTGGTGATAGTGTCTGAAACCGTGTCAGCCAAAGCGAGATGCCTGATGGTCCAGAAAACAAACGGGAACTGTTCCTGAATAAGATCCAGACTCACATCCGCACCCGATGACAATAAGGGATGCAGCTTGCTGAACATAGTGAAGCCTATAATCGGAGAAAGTATCATTTCAAGAGACAAGGCGATTACAATGACACTGCCCAGTGTCTTGCCGGCCTTAGCGCTTTTGAATATGAGCGCTCCGAGCAGGAAAACGACAGCAGCGCCTATCACATCATCAACTAACAGCCATGGAGTGAAAGCCGGACTGATACCGTTGATTAGCTCGATGGCATTTGCCTCACCCATTTCCCTGAGTTCCTCCATAGGAATGGACTGGACAAGGTTTTGCCTGAAATCCACAATATCCACAAGGAGCCTATGTAACATTGATACACCACAGGTGGGGTCAATCAGGCAGACCAGCAAATCAAACCCAAGATAGACAAAGATGAATAGCAGCGGAGTAATGACACAGGCATTTAACACCATTGACAAATATTTCTCAAAACGGGAAACAGGCAGCATCAGGAATGCCGTTCCCTGTTTCTTGTCCGTCACATATCCGTATAGTTTGGCTGGAGAGGATATAATCAACACCATGAGGAAAATGAAAAACATTACGAACCGGACCGGTTCTATCATTCCGTGCCATTCATGGCCACCGGTAACAGCGAATGAAAACAGACCGTTGAAAATATCGGTGGTCACTGCCATTGTGCAAAGGACCAGGAACGAGATGCCATAGTTACGGACACAGTTCAGGAAATCCGAACGATAATACTGTCTGAACCTGTTGAAATTGAATACTGCACTTTCCATAATCATGAGTTTTTGGTGTTGAACATCTTCTTTATCAAGTCTCTGTGCTTGTGGACGGCATTGAAGAGCGCCTCTATGTTGACCTTGCTCTCCAGTCCGGTACTGTTCACTGTCACCTGAATACAACCGCCGGGTATCAATTCCGAATAGAGAGCCTCAGGATCTATGGCAGTGGAATAGTCAAAATAGAGTTTCCGTGTGATTTCGTCAATTGAAGCATTGAGCAGCACATCCTTGCGGTCAAGTATAATGATAGGGTCTATTATGGCCTCCAGGTCACGTACCTGATGAGTGGATATGAGCATAGTAGATTCATCGGATGTATATTTGGAAACAGCCTTGCGGAACTGTGACTTGGAAGGAATGTCAAGTCCGTTTGTAGGTTCATCCATGAAAAGGTAACGGGTATTGCACGCAAGCGCGTAACTTATGTAAGTTTTTTTAAGCTGACCGTATGACATCTGATCCATACGCATGGATATATCGGTCTCCAAAACATCCATGATTTCACGGAACTTGTCTTTGTCAAAACGCTTCCAGAAAACACCCCTCTCCTGTGCGAACCTTTCAGCAGTCATACGTAAGGATGGCACCTCATCCGGCAGGTAGTAGATGTTTGTCAGGAAGGAAGGCAAACGGTCAAACGGAGTCTCCCCGTCAATCTCAATCGAACCGGCCTGCGGTTCCTTAATGCCTGCAAGCAGTGTAAGCAGAGTGGTCTTTCCCACTCCGTTCTCCCCAAGAAGACCGTAAATCCGGCCCTCTTCAAGCTCCATCGAAATGTCTTTCAGCACCACATTGCTGCCGTAGCTGAAACTCAAACCATTGATTTTAACCATAATAGTAATGTTTAGTCGTTATTCTTGAATTATTGTCAAGTGATGTCTATCGGTGTATTACTTCACTAAGACACTGCAAATGTATGACACTTTTTTTTACCCACAATAGGATTAACAGTTTTTAACCGTTGGTTTAGGGTTGACCTGCCCTGATTTGTTTTTCGTAATTACCCATAATTTAAAGCTACACTTTGAATATAGGCTGCGTCTCGGGATAAAAAATGAGTGAACTCCTTTTTTCTCCTCTCGGCTTGCACTATATTTGCAATATAAATGACCTAAATACTATGAATAAAGATAATTTGTTTAAACTGGCCGAGAGTTACATTTCCCAGACGGGAATCTCAGTGTTCCTGACGGGCAGGGCCGGAACCGGGAAAACCACATTCCTTAAGTACATCGTTGAGAATACGCCCAAGCGCTGCGTGGTGCTTGCTCCTACCGGCGTTGCTGCAATAAATGCGGGCGGCGTAACGATTCATTCGTTTTTCCAGCTCCCACTGTGCCCTTATCTGCCCCAAGTCAAGGAACTGATTACAGAGTATCAGTTGCCCGAGGCCAGACGGCAGTTGCGCAAGGAAAAGGTCAAGATCATCAAGACGCTGGACCTGCTTATAATTGATGAAGTATCAATGGTAAGAGCCGATCTGCTGGATGCGGTCGATAATGTGATGCGACGATACAGGCGTAACAACAAGCCATTCGGAGGGGTGCAGCTGCTGATGATAGGAGATGCGCACCAGCTACCGCCTGTAGTGACCGAGCAGGATGAGCCCTGGCTCAAGAAGGTTTACCAGTCACCCTTCTTTTTCCACTCCAAGGTGATGCAGCAACTCAAATACGTAACAATTGAACTGCAAACAGTTTACCGGCAATCCGATACATCTTTTCTAAATATACTCAACAGCATCCGTGGCGGAGTGATGGACAACGCCACATACCGTATGCTCAACAGCCGCCTGGATCCCCGGTTCAATCCCGATGACAGCATAGCGGTATCTGGCCGACGGTGGATACGACTGACCACCCACAACCGACAGGCTGACAGCATCAACCAACAGAAGATGGAAGCTCTGGGAACCAGACTGTACACATTCTACGCCGGGATTGAGGGAAACTTTCCCGAAAACACGCTTCCGGCAGAAAAGGTACTTCAACTCAAGGAGGGCGCGCAGGTGATGTTCCTGCGCAACGACTCCCGTGAGGGCCGGTATTACAACGGGAAGATAGCCACGGTAACCTCCATCGATTATGATGACGGCATAACCGTGACCGATGAAAACGGCGATGAAATCAATGTTCCTATTGAAAAATGGGAGAACATCCGGTACGAGATTGATAAAGATACCAAGGAGATTGTGCCTAAAGTTGAAGGAACATTCTCACAGTATCCGCTGCGCGCAGCCTGGGCTGTAACAATCCATAAGAGCCAGGGATTGACATTTGACAATGTAATCATTGATGCTGCATCGGCTTTCAGTTTCGGTCAGGTATATGTTGCGCTTTCCCGTTGCCGGACCCTTGAAGGTATCGTCCTGAGCAGTCCGATATCCCAATCCTGCCTGTTCAACAACAGCGATGTCTCCGGATTCCACGAGCAGTTCCTACCGGTATCCGAGATGGAGCGACAGTTGGAGGCGTCACGTGCGGAGTATTATATGAACATACTCAAAGAGTGTTTTACATTCAGCGGACTTGAGAGGCTTACCGGTTGGGCGGGCGGAATTTTCAATAATCATCTCAAAAATACATATCCTGAGCAAACTGCCAGGATAGAAGAGAATCGCAGAAAGTTCAGGGATATTGAGAAAGTTGCTGATGCATTCCGAAGGGAACTGGATCGGATAGGTCCAGACAACAAGCCGCTTCTTGAGGAAAGGTTAGGGAAAGCAGCCGGATATTTCCTCCCGATTCTAATTGAAGCGGCATCGGATATCGCTCCTGTTCTGTCAGTCTCCATAGATAATAAGGAGGTTAAGAAATCCCTTACGGAAGCATCGGAAGAGCTCTTGCCGGAACTCTCAATACACCTTGAAAGCATGAAAGAGATACTTGAAAACGGATTCAGTATAGAGTCATATCTCCGTATCAGGAATGACGCACTGCTTTCATCCAGGCACAAGACGTCAGTCAAAAAAACCAAGGAGCCCAAGCCCTTAAAGGAAAAAGTAACCAAGCCCAAACCCACCATCGAAGAGATCTATTCCGACAACCGGCATCCAGAACTCATCCAGCCACTGATAGACTGGCGGACAGAGCAATATCTGGAGCAAAACATCCGCGCGTACTGGGTGCTGACCCAGCGGACTCTGCTGGAAATAGCTGATACCTGCCCAACAACCAAAGAGGAACTCCTGGCAGTAAGCGGATTCGGCCCCGCCAAATGGAAACAGTACGGCGAGCAGATCCTGGATCTGATTGCAAAACACAAGAAATAGTACAATTGGGCCTGGCCCCAATTGTACTATTTCTCATCAACATCTATGTCCCTTAGAATTCAGCCAGGTGCATATCACCCTTCTCGGCCAGAGCCTTGTGCAGTGCAAAGGCTTTGTCGAGGGCATGGCTGGTCTGACCCTTCTGTGCTATCTTGAGGTAATCCCACATGAGCTGCTTGTAATCCGGATGCACGCAGTTCTCAATTATACATTTTGCCCGCTCGGCAGGCGATTTGCCACGAAGGTCAGCAATACCCTGCTCGGTGATAAGAACCTTTACGCTGTGCTCGTTGTGATCCACGTGTGAGCACATGGGAACAATGGCGCTTATCTTACCTCCCTTAGCTACAGAGGGGCAGCTGAATATGGAGATGAATGCATTGCGGGTGAAATCGGCCGATCCGCCCACGCCGTTCATCATCTTGACGCCACTTACGTGGGTTGAATTGACGTTTCCGTAGATATCGGCCTCAAGGGCAGTGTTCATAGCGATAAGACCCAGGCGGCGGGCCACCTCGGGGCTGTTTGAAATCTCGGTTGGACGAAGCACCAGCTTGTCCTTGAAGAAGTCCATATCGTCATATATGCTCTGCAAGGTCTCGTTGCTTACGCTCAGTGATGAGCTGGAACCGAACTTGCAATGCCCCTCACGCATCAGGTTGATCACTGAATCCTGTATAACCTCGGTGTACATCTGGAATGCGGGAACCGAAGGATCCTCACCCAGAGCACCCAGGACGGCGTTTGCCACATTACCCACACCACTCTGCAGAGGCAGGAACGTTGAAGGGATTATGCCGCGCTTGAGGTCAGAAATAAGGAACTGAGCCACATTATGACCTATCTGGAGGGTGGTCTCATCGGGAGCGGTGAATCCGCGTGCTTCATCAGGGATATCAACCTCGACAATGCCGATAATCTTGGCGGGATCAACCTGTATGTAATCCTTGCCGATATGGTCACTGGGCTGATAAACGGGAATCTCACGACGGCAAGGGGGATCAGCCGGCTCATATATATCATGCAGACCCTTGGCGCACCTGGCATGAGCCGCATTGAGCTCAATGATGAGCCTGTCAGCCAGACGGGCAACGGTGGGAGCTATACCCACACCTGCTGTAACCCATATTTTACCATCTTCCGTTACATCGAAAGCTTCCATGATGCCCACATTGAGCTTGCCGTAGAAACCGTATCGCATCTCTTGTGCCATCTGACTCAGATTGATGTCATTATAAGCTATCTCTCCGTTGTTGACAGCAGTACGGAAATCCTTGTTTGTGGTATATGGAGCACGGTAACGGATAGCGTGTTCACGTGACAGTATGCCGTCACATGAATCGCCGGTGGATGCACCGGTGAATATGCTTATCTGAAACTCCTGACCCTGCTCATGAAGTTCATGGGCCATTAAACCTATCTCATGGGTGACGGCCTTTGGGGTACCGGCGGGGGTGAATCCGCTCAGACCTACGTTGTCACCGTTCTTTACGAAACGTGCTGCCTCAGCAGCAGTCATTTTTTTAAAAGCCATTGCTATATGTTTATTTACCTGTTTTGAATCCATTGGCATAAAACCGCGCAAAAGTAAACAATACCTTAAATAAAAACAAGTGCGTAGCCTCAGAATTCCCTATATGATGGATTTTGAGTACTTTTGCATCGGCATACAATAAAGGGATATGGAAGAGAACAACAAGAAACTGTTCATTGAGACCTACGGCTGCCAGATGAATGTGGCCGATAGCGAGGTTATAGCATCTATTATGCGCATGGCCGGCTACGAACCTACCGAAAGCATTGATGAAGCCGATGCCATATTCCTCAACACCTGTTCCATACGCGAGAACGCAGAACAGAAAATATGGAACCGTCTGGAGGCTCTCAATGCTTTGAAAAGGAAGAAAAAGGACCTGTACATCGGGGTAATGGGCTGTATGGCGGAACGTACCAGGGAGGATCTTACGGAGAATCACCACGTGGATGTGGTTTGCGGTCCGGATGCATACCTTTCACTACCGGACCTTATGGCGCAGGTTGAATCCGGGCACAAGGCAATGGATGTGGATCTCTCCACAACTGAGACCTACAAGGACATTATTCCGGAGCGTATTTGCGGCAATCATATAAGCGGATTCGTGTCGATAATGCGCGGCTGCAACAATTTCTGCCATTACTGCATAGTGCCCTACACCCGTGGCCGTGAACGCAGCCGTGAGCCACAGAGCATCCTTAATGAAGTTCTGGATCTTAAGAAAAAAGGTTACAAAGAGGTGACTCTTCTGGGGCAGAACGTAAACTCCTACAAGTTTGAGGATAACGGAGTGACGGTAGGATTCCCGCAGTTGCTGCGTATGGTTGCGGAAGCTGTCCCTGATATGAGGGTAAGGTTCACGACTTCACATCCCAAAGACATGAGTGATGAGACCCTGTATGCGATTGCACAGGTTCCCAATATCTGTCGCCATATACACCTGCCTGTCCAAAGCGGCAGTTCCCGGATACTCAAGCTGATGAACAGAAAATACACCCGCGAATGGTATCTGGAGCGTGTCGATGCCATCAGGCGAATAATCCCGGACTGCGGTCTTACTACCGATATGTTTACCGGTTATCATTCTGAAACTGAAGCGGATCACGAGGAGAGCCTGTCCCTGATGCGCGAGTGCCGGTTTGATGCTTCGTTCATGTTCCGTTATTCTGAGCGTCCGGGCACGTACGCCAGCAAACATCTGCCGGACGATGTTCCTGAGGAAATTAAGATCCGCCGGCTGAACGAGATGATAGAGCTGCAGAACCAGCTCTCACTTGAGCGGAACCGTGAATGCATCGGTCATGAATATGAAGTGCTTGCTGAAGGATACTCCAAACGTTCCCGCGAGCAGCTTTTCGGACGCACTGAACAGAATCGCACGGCGGTATTTGACAAGGGCACCCACCGTCCGGGAGATTTCCTTACAATCCGGATTACCGGCGCCACTTCCGCCACACTCTTCGGTACTGAAGTGTTCTAAAAAACCTTAAAACACTTGACAAGGGGTATTTCGGGGTATTATCTTTGCGCCCGACTAAAATTTGGTACGTACGCGCCCACGCACTGCACGCAAGCCCCAAAGACCGTTGATGGAAAAACAGATTTTCAACAGTTGTCCTCTCTGCGGATCACCGGAGACCACGTTCTACTCCTATTGCACTGACTTCGCCGTCAGCAAGGAGCAGTTTATGCTGTTGCGCTGTATATCATGCGGTCTCGTTTTCACCGACAACGCTCCCGATGAGCAACATATGACCAGCTATGACAGGCTCAAACACAGGCTCAAGCTGGGCGATGACCCTGAAGGTCTTACCGACAGGCTTTTCTTCAGGGTCAGAAAGATCATGCTTCCCCGCAAGGCCCGCATAGTTGAAAAGTGTGCCTACCGCTCTGAAGGCAGTCTTATGAATTACGGAGCCAAGACAGGGTGGTTCTCCAGCTATATGGAGAAAAAAGGATGGAAAGTGACATCGGTCGAAAATTATCACGAGGAGAGACTGTTCTCGCTTGAGATGTTCCATCACAGGATGATTGATGTTTCCGAAGTAGATAACCTGAAACCCGAATCATTCGACGTGGTGACTCTTTGGCACGTTTTCGAACACTCTGCAAATCCCCATAAGCTCCTGGATACATTCCATTCCCTGCTCAGACCCGGAGGAATCCTTCTGATTGCCTGTCCCAACATACGCTCCGCAGATGCGTTGCACTACGGTCCCTACTGGGCGGCATATAACGTGCCGAGACACCGCTGGCATTTTGACGCCATGTCATTAACAAGACTGGCCTCCCGACACAGTTTCACACTCATGCACCACGAGATACTGCCGTTTGACAGTTTTTACATCTCCATACTTTCAGAAAGGCAGATGCATCATAAACTCGCATTTCTCAAAGGAATGGTATTCGGATTCCGGTCATGGATGCAATCAACTGTCCACAGAGGCCGGGGAAGTTCCATCGTTTACGTATTCCGTAAAAAAAACCTACCAAGATATGACCAGACAAAAAAAGAAGAGGAAGATTGACCTGTTATTCATCACCTCATGCATCAGCACCTCACTCGTGCTGACGCTGATAGGACTGATTACGCTCCTGCTACTCACAGCACGTGACATTTCCAGAAAATTCAGGCAGGAAATGACCGTTGAGGTAATCCTGAAGGATGATATAAACGAATCCCAACTGTCCTCCCTGAACATGAAAATCAAGAATTCCCCTTACTGCGAAAGTCTCACCTCTATAACTAAGGAAGATGCACTCAAGGAGATGTCCGAAGCGATGGGTACTGATCCATCCATGTTCCTGGAGTACAATCCATTCTACGCATCCCTCAATATCAGGCTGAAGGAGGAGTACACCGTCAATGACAGCCTCACCCTGATAGCACGGGAGCTGGCTTCGGCCGGTGGAGTCAAGGAGGTGACCTGGCAGAAGGAACTGCTCGACACCATGAATGACAACATCCGCAAGTTAGCCATCATCCTCATAGTTCTGGCTCTGGTACTCGCTCTGATTTCATTGACACTGATCAGAAATACAATAAAACTGACCATATACTCCCAACGCTTCATCCTTTACTCCATGAAACTTGTGGGGGCCAGATGGTCGTTCATACGCCGCCCGTTCGTGAAACGCAACCTTCTGATTGGGCTTTTATCGGCCATACTCGCTTGTCTTGCCATATATGGCGGACTTAAATTCGGCATCAGCCGGGAACCGTGGCTATCCGTGCTTCTTGAAAAGAGGATCATTACCACGGTAGCTTTAGTCGTTACCGCCACAGGCCTGCTCATTACATATCTCTGCGCCCTGGCATCAGTAAACCGTTTCCTGAGAATGAAGTCAGGAGAACTGCATTATATCTGACATAACAAAACCACAACAATATTATGGACAAGAAAAAATTCGCGTTTACCAAGACCAACTACATTCTCGTAGCCGTGGGAATGGCGGTCATCATCATCGGCTTGCTCCTCATGACCGGTGCCAACAGTACCGAGGAGCAGTTCGTAGAGGACATCTTCAGCGTCCGACGTATCAAGGTTTCACCCATAGTCACGCTTATAGGATTCCTTACCATCATTGCGGCTATCATGTACAAGCCCAAACAGGAGAAAACTGAGGATCACGTATGAACTGGTTTGAATCAATACTGCTGGGACTACTGCAGGGACTTACCGAATACCTCCCCATAAGCAGTAGCGGGCATCTGGCCATCGCCTCATCCCTCTTCGGGATCGACGGGGAACAGAACATGGCTTTCACAGTGCTCGTTCATGTGGCCACAGTACTCAGTACAATAGTTATCCTCTGGAAAGAAATAGTGTGGATCTTCAAGGATATTTTCGCCCGGCAGGAATGGAAGAGCTGGGAAAGCCTGAACGAAGGAACACGATATGCCATCAACATAATTATCTCTATGATTCCGGTAGGAATCGTCGGCCTGTTCTTCAAGGATAGGATAGAGGAGATATTCGGTTCAGGAACCACAGTGGTGGGAATATGCCTCCTTGTCACCGCCTTGCTCCTCACATTCTCCTATTACGCCAAGCCCAGGCAGAGGGAGAATATCTCCTGTTTCCATGCTTTCATTATCGGTATAGCCCAAGCCATTGCCGTTCTGCCGGGCATATCCCGCTCGGGTGCCACCATCGCCACCGGCATCATGCTCGGAAACAGGAAGGAAAGGCTGGCACAGTTCTCATTCCTGATGGTCATCCCTCCCATATTGGGTGAGGCTCTTCTTGACATGAAGGACCTGATAGGATCCGCTTCGGCCACTACTGCAGACCAGACTGCAGGGACAGGAGTGCTGATACTGGGATTCCTGGCCGCATTCCTTTCCGGATGCGCCGCCTGCAAATGGATGATTTCCATAGTACGGAAAGGTAAACTGATATGGTTCGGCATCTACTGTGCCGTGGTCGGATTACTCACACTTTTATTCCTTTGACCGGAGCACATGGATTTTCAGGAAGGAGTGATACTGGGATTTGACAAGCCTTACCGCTGGACCTCATTCGATGTTGTGGGACGCGTCCGTTGGCTCATCTGCCGCAAGACAGGAATCAGGAAACTCAAAGTGGGACACGCCGGCACATTGGACCCGCTGGCCACAGGAGTGCTGATAGTATGTACAGGACGTGCCACCAAACGGATAGAAGAACTTCAGTCCGGGACAAAGGAATACATTGCAGATATCCGTCTCGGTGCCACCACCCCCTCATTTGACCTGGAGAAACCCATTGACGCCATATACCCCACCTCTCATATAACCCGTGAAGCGGTGGAACGGTGTCTGGAACAGTTCAGAGGAACCATTGAACAGGTTCCCCCCACATTCTCGGCCTGCAAGATAGACGGGAAAAGGGCATACCTCATGGCCCGTAAGGGCAAGGAGGTGGAGCTCAAACCTAAAACCCTTGTAATTGACGAGATAGAGCTCATGGAATGTAACCTGCCCGACATCAGGATCCGGGTGGTATGCAGCAAGGGAACCTACATAAGGGCATTGGCACGAGATATCGGCCAGGCTCTGGAGAGCGGCGCGCACCTGACGGCACTCAGACGCACCCGCACCGGAAAAGTCAGGGTAGAGGACTGCCTTGACCCCGAACGTTTTGAAGAGATACTGCCAGAACTCACTTCCGGGCTGGATATTTAATAGAAAAACAGATCAAACTAAAACAATAGGGAATGAAACTTTCACAATTCAAATTCAAACTCCCCGAGGACAGGATAGCACAGTTTCCCACTGAGAACCGTGACGAATCCAGACTGATGGTTGTTCACAAGAAGACCGGTGAGATTGAACACATCATCTTCAAGGATATACTCAAGTATTTCGAGGAGAACGATGTGTTCGTATTCAATGACACGCGGGTTTTTCCCGCACGCCTTTTCGGCAATAAGGAGAAGACCGGTGCCAGCATCGAGGTCTTCCTTCTCAGGGAACTGCGCGAGGAGAATCTGCTATGGGACGTACAAGTGGATCCGGCCCGCAAAATCCGTATCGGTAACAAGCTCTATTTCGGTGAGGACAATTCAATGGTGGCCGAGGTTATTGACAACACGACCTCCCGCGGACGCGTGCTGCGTTTCCTCTACGACGGCCCGCATGACGAGTTCAAGAAAGCTCTCTACGCATTGGGCGAATCACCTATCCCTACCTATCTGAAACGAAAGGTTGACCCAATGGACGAAGCCCGTTTCCAGACAATCTTCGCCACTAACGAGGGTGCTGTTACCGCTCCAACCGCAGGACTGCATTTCAGTCGCGAACTGATGAAACGCATGGAGATCAAGGGTGTGGAACGCGCTTTCATCACCATGCACTGCGGACTGGGTAACTTCCGTGACATAGACGTGGAGGACCTCACCAAACACAAGATGGAATCCGAGCAGATGTTCGTCACTGAAGAGTGCACCGAGATTGTCAACAAGGCCAAGCTTTCCGGCCACAAGATCTGTGCAGTAGGCAACACAGTGAATCGTGCTCTTGAGACCGTCGTAGGTACAGACCACCTTATCAAACCGTTCGAGGGTTGGACAAACAAGTTCATCTTCCCACCCTACACCTTCAACGTGGCCGACAGTATGATAAGCAATTTCCAGCTGCCTGAATCAGTCCAACTCATGCTTACCTGTGCATACGGCGGATATGACCTTATCATGGGAGCTTACCATCTGGCCGTCAAGGAGGGATACAGGTTCGGCTGCTACGGTGACGCAATGCTGATAACAGACTGACACCATGTCTAATCTGTACCTCTCCATAGGAACGAATCTGGGTGATAGGCAGTCCAATCTGAAGACTGCCGTAACACTTATCGGCCAGAGAATAGGTACAGTACAGGCAGTGTCAAAGGTTGTTGAGACTGAACCATGGGGGTTTCAGAGCCCCAACGCATTTCTCAACCAGGCTCTTCAAGTCACAACAGACATGAATCCCGTTGACGCCCTTAAGGTCACGCAAGCCATAGAGAGTGAGATGGGCAGGACAAGTAAAAGTCACAACTCAATGTATGCTGACCGGCTGATAGACATTGATCTGATATTTTTTGACGATCAGGTGATTGAACTACCCGGCCTGAAGATTCCGCATCCTCTCATGCACAAGCGCCAATTCGTGTTGGAACCCCTCTCGGAGATTGCTCCGGAGATTGTACACCCGCTCCTTCACAAGACTGTGAGGGAGATGTTTGAAGAAATAAGACAACAAAGTTATGGCTGACAACTATCTGGAGAACCATTATGAAGATTATCTCAAGCGGAAAGCCGCCTGGGAGAAAGGTCATCACAAAAAATGCGGGAAAGACATCTCAGCTCCGGTCAGGCCTGATGACGAAGCGCTGTAACAGTGTTGTTATGATAATCCTATTAGAAATCATCAATATAATCTTATGAAAAAGGTATTCATGAGTCTCAGCACCGATGTGATACACGGTGGACATATAAGGATGATTGAAAACGCCGCCAGTTTAGGGGAACTTACCGTTGGCGTGCTGAGCGACCAGGTTGTGGCAAGTTACAAACGCTATCCGCTCCTGTCATGTAAGGAAAGAATGATAATAGCAGCGTCACTTAAAGGGGTGGCTCATGTTATTGAACAGGATGAAATGTCCTACCGTTCTGTCATAAAGACATATCATCCGGACATAATTGTGCATGGAGATGACTGGCGTACAGGCTTACAACAGCCTATCCGTGAGGAAGTAATAAGGTTGTTGTCTGAGTATGGCGGGGAATTGAAGGAGTTCCCCTACTCTGTCAATGAGGAATATGACAAGATGGAGGCCCATGCCCGTATGCAGCTTTCAATGCCGGACATGCGACGGGGAAGACTCAAGAAGATACTGGGAATGAAAGGACTTATTACAGCGATGGAAGCCCACAGCGGCATAACCGGACTAATTGTTGAGAACACCACAGTCGTCCAGGACGGAAAGACATACCAGTTCGATGCCATGTGGATCAGTTCCCTCTGTGATTCCACCGCCAAGGGTAAACCTGATATAGAGCTGGTTGATATGACATCCCGTTTCCGTACTATTGATGACATAATGGAAGTTACCACCAAACCAATAATATTTGACGGGGATACAGGAGGACTTACAGAACATTTCGTATATACTGTCAAGTCTCTTGAACGTATGGGAGTAAGCATGGTCATTATTGAGGACAAGACCGGACTCAAGAAAAACTCCCTTTTCGGTACTGAAGTGAAGCAGAACCAGGACAGCATAGAGAATTTCTGTGCCAAGATAGCTGCCGGTAAGCGTGCCCAGAAGACCAGGGATTTCATGATATGCGCCCGTATTGAAAGCCTTATTCTGGAAAAGGGTATGGACGACGCCCTTACGCGTGCCTTCGCATTTGTAAAGGCTGGTGCGGATGCCATAATGATCCATAGCAGAAAGAAAGATCCGACTGAAATATTCACTTTTGTGGAGAAGTTCCGTGAAAAGGACACCCTGACTCCGGTTGTAGTGGTTCCCACATCCTTCAACACAGTGACTGAGGATGAATTCAGAAGCAGGGGAGTGAACATTGTAATTTACGCCAACCAACTCACTCGTACAGGTTTCCCTGCCATGCAGAAAGCCGCAAGGACCATCCTTGAGAATCATCGTGCCAAAGAGTGTGACGATATGTGCATGAGCATAAAAGATATCATAACATTAATTCCTAATGACTGAAGATATGGATTTACAAGAAAGAGTAAGACTTAAGAAAGCTGACCGTTCTGAGCTGTATTCGCTGAATCCTCCGTTCCCATACACTAATTTCCTTCTGGAGTTATCCAACGCATGTAATCATGAGTGTCTTTTCTGCGCCCATCAGAAAATGAAACGCAAGGTGGGAAAGATGAAACCGGAAATGGTAGAAAGCGCACTGCGCCAAGCCTATGAACTCGGTACGCGTGAAGTGGGCTTTTATGCAACAGGCGAACCTTTTCTCGTAAAGGAACTGCCCCAATACATCAGACTTGCCAAGGAGATAGGTTATGAATACACCTATCTGACCTCCAACGGTTCACTTGCCACCCCGGAAAAGATACGTGCGGTCATTGATGCCGGACTTGACAGCATTAAGTTCTCAATCAATGCACCTGAGCGCAAGATGTATGAGTTTATCCACGGACATGACCACTTTGACCAGGTGGTAGAGCACCTCAAATATGTCCGTCAGTATAGGGACGAAACAGGCAGGAAATATAAAATCTATGTCACAGGTATCCTTACCAGATTCACAGAACAGATGAAAGGTATGTATCAGGAGCTGTTTGGAGACATAGTTGACCAGATTGTATTCAAGACTGTATATAATCAGGGTGGCTATATGCCTGAAATAGAGCATCTTCTCAAGTGCGACTGTGATCATGAGACATATCGCCGCTGTAACCTGCCATTTGACGCCATCTGCGTAACCTGTGAAGGTTATCTCTCCGTTGAAAATGCCGATTACGAGAATATGCTGATAGTAGGTGACCTGAACAAGGTCAGCCTGAAAGAGGCCTGGTACGGTGAAAAGATGAAAGAGTTACGCAAAGGCTTTATCGAAGACGTGCTTGACGGCACTATCTGTGACTGTTGCGTTCACCACAACGATGCTCCGGCAGAGCCTTTGATGCCCGAGTATGCAACCCCTAACGATGACATTTTCAATGACTGTAAGGTACGTATGCGTATCAAAGCCGCAGGATTTCCCTATTCCAAACTGATATATGTGCCCATGGCGGCTGATATCATACATCCCGGACACATCAACATAATCAAAAAAGCGAGTGCCCTGGGTCGGGTAATGGTGGGATTGTTCAGCGATGAAGCAATACGATCCTACAAACCTGAACCATATATGAACTATGAACAACGCAAGACAGTCGTAGAGAACCTTAAGGGAGTCACTTATGTGGTCAAGCAGGAGACAAAGGATTACGAGAATAATCTTCGTCGCTTCAAACCCGACATCATGGTTCACGGTAAGGATTGGCGCGAGGGACCTCTTGCCCAGGTACGTCAGAAAGCCATAGACATCCTTGCCGAATGGGGTGGCAGCGTCGTTGAGCCTGACTATACCAAGGGGGTTTCATCCACTCAGTTCAAGAAAGCTGTAAGGGATAACGATTGCAGGAACTGTAACGAAAAGTAATTACAATGTTAAGGCCATCTTTCTTTTTTGAGACATTGAAAAGCTGCGGCATGGATTTCTTTGCCGGAGTACCGGACAGCCTGCTCAAGAATCTTTGTGCCTATATCACAGACCATTCTGATGAGAGGCACAACATCATAGCTGCCAATGAGGGGGCAGCCATAGGATTGGCCGCAGGCTATCATCTTGCAACAGGAAGGGCTGGTGTCGTCTATATGCAAAACTCCGGCGAGGGCAATGCCATCAACCCGCTTGCCTCTCTTACAGACAGGGAAGTCTATGACATACCGGTCCTGTTGCTCATAGGCTGGCGCGGACGTCCCGGAGTAAAGGATGAACCCCAGCATATCAAACAGGGAAAGATAACAACCGGACTGCTTGATGTCATGGGTATAAGCCATGAAGTGTTATCCAAGGAAGAGGAGTTGGCGGCAATCCAGATAAAACAAGCCGCCAAGGCTTTGGAAAACAATCAAGTCTATGCTCTCGTTATAGAAAAGGACACTTTTGACGAATACAAACTACAGAAAGCTGAGACAAATGACCTCGCCATGACACGCGAGGAAGCCATTCAGGCTGTTGCATCGGCCATAGGGTCCAGGGATGTCATTGTAAGCACCACGGGCATGATCAGCCGTGAACTGTTCGAGGCGCGCACAGCTTGGGGACAAGGACATGAGAGGGATTTCCTCACTGTGGGCTCCATGGGTCATGCCAGCCAGATTGCCTTGGGGATAGCATTGGAGAAAACAGACCGTCGGATTTGGTGCTTTGACGGTGACGGTGCCGCAATAATGCATATGGGTTCAATGGCCATTGTGGCCAGCAAAAAGCCGGCCAACTACATTCACGTGATTTTCAACAACGGTGCACATGACTCGGTTGGAGGCCAACCCACCGTAGGGCTCAAAGTGGATCTGACCGCTGTTGCCAGAGGTGTGGGATATGCCGCCACCTACAGCGTATCCACAAAAGAGGAGCTTTTACGGTTATTGCCCGTCATCAGCAGCAACAGTGTCTCCCCTCAAGGTGCCGTATTCCTTGAAATCAAGGTGAGAAAGGGTCATCGCAAAGAACTGGGACGGCCAACTACCACTCCAATTGAAAACAAGCAGGCCTTAATGGGTTTTCTGGCAGAATGAACTGATATTATCCTGAGACATGACTACAGTAAACCAGAAAAGAATTGCCGTCAACACCCTTCTGCTGTATTTCAGGATGGTGATCATGACTTTTGTGGGTCTGTATACCTCAAGAGTTATCATTGACTCTTTGGGACAGACACATTTCGGCATTTACGATGCTGTAGGTGCAATTGTCACTATGGTCTCATTCATCAGTACGACCATGTCGTCCGCATGCCAGAGGTTCTACTCCTATGAGATGGAACGTAATGGCATGGAAGAGCTCAGGAAGGTATTCTGCATCAGCATGACCGTATTCTTCATCCTTACAGCAATCATTCTTCTGCTGTCTGAAACCGCAGGAAGCTGGTATCTGGTGAACAAGATGGATGTCAACGGAGAGATTGAAGCTGCAAAATGGGTTTTCCAGTTCAGTATCCTCACATTCTCCCTGCAGATTCTCAGAGTCCCGTACATGGGAATGGTTATAGCAAGGGAGAAAATGAAAATATTCGCATACCTGAGCCTGTTTGAGGCCTTTGCGGCCTTAGGTATAGCATTGTTCATTTCACACACTGCCGATGACAAAAACGCAAGACTGGTCCTTTATGCAGGACTGATGTCCGGCACACAGATTGTGATGTATCTGTTCTACTGGCTTTACTGCAGACTATTCTACAGGGAATGCCGCTTCAGGTTCATGATAGACAAGGATAAGTTCCGGGAAATATTCTCATACGCAGGCTGGAATATGATAGGAGCATCTGCCAACGTTCTGAAAAGTCAGGGTATCAACCTGCTTCTCAACGCCTCTTTCGGAGTCATTGTAAGTGCAGCCAGAGGCATTGGATATAAGGTTTACAGTACCATTGCCCAACTTAACGACAATTTCTTTACGGCTGTCAGGCCTCAACTATACAAATCATTCGCTGCAGGAGAAATGAAAGACATGCATAAGCTTATATGCCAGAGCACGCGCTTCTCCTTTTACCTCCTGTTCCTGCTTGCCCTTCCCATTTTACTGGAAACGGATTTTATCCTGCCGGTCTGGCTGAAAGGCCGAAATGTGTCCGGTTATGCGTTTATCCTTACCAGACTCATGCTGATTGAAGGTCTTGTGAACTGTTTTACCAATCCGCTTGCTACGTCCATTCAAGCTACAGGTAATGTCCGGAACTATCAGATTGTCATCGGATGCACGCTTCTGACCATCCTTCCGCTGTCATATCTCGGAATCCGATATCTGAATTGGGCTCCTTCATCGGTATTCATAGTGTCCATAACGGTTACCGTTTTCACCCAGGTCCTGCGACTGCTGTTTGTCAGGAAACAGGTCGGACTGGATCCGGCTGCGTACATAAAAGGCGTTTTTGTCCCTATTGCCGGCGTTGCGGCAATCAGCGTGAGTATATCCCTGATTATCCGCCATGCAGCGCATCTGGTTCTTCATCAGCATATCTGGCTAAGATCCCTTTCCGTCATAGGATCCAGCATGATAGTGTTATGTATTACCGCTTTCATAATAGGGATGACCAAAACCGAACGTAAGCATATTCTGGAGGTGATAACTGCATTCCTCAAAAAAATTAAACTGAGAAAGAGTTATGATTGACGAGAGTTTACACAATAAACTGAGAAGCGAATACAATCCGGACGGGTCAATACTGAGAACTGTCCAGCTGAATCTGCTTGACATACTGATTGAATTTGACCGTATCTGCAGGAAGCATCATATAGACTACTGGTTGGAGTACGGAACTCTTTTAGGGGCGGAAAGACATGGAGGCTTCATTCCCTGGGATGATGACCTTGATGTCAGTATCCTTAAGAAAGACAAGAAAAGACTGGAGAGGGCAATAAAGGAAGAACTGAAGGAACCATTCGTTTATCTGGACTCCGGTTCCGGATACACCCGACGGTGGTCAAGGGTTGCCAACAGGACCATAACAGTATCCAGAGCCGCCGGAAGTACAGGGCCACATGGGATAACCACGGAAAAAGAAGAGAACATCTGGCTTGACATCTTCTTCAGTGTGAACGGATCCCCCTCCGTTTCAAAGAGAATTGATGTCTTCTTCGGCCGTTGTTTCAGACGCCGTTACAAGCTGGTAAATGACGGATGGATAAAACATATCGC
>DBYG01000008.1:4437-12396 GCA_002310175.1 Bacteroidales bacterium UBA1192 | reverse complement strand
ACAGCTCATTGATGACTTCGGGACCGGCATTTATTATATCAGTAAGGAAGTCAGGGATATTTTCCCGTTGAAAGAGACTGTTTTTGAAGGGCATAAGTTTTCAGCTCCGCATGATTCCGACCATTATCTGAGGAAAATCTATGGAAACTGGACAGAACTGCCTGAAAGAATCGCGAACCATTCCATACAAGTTTATCAATATCCAAAGCAAATGATATGAGTAAGAACATAGCTGTAATATTGGCAGGAGGAGTAGGCTCCCGTTCAGGACTCGGAACTCCCAAACAATTTTTCAAGGTGGCCGGCAAGACAGTAATAGAACATACTGTCAGTGTCTTTGACAACCACAGGAAGATTGATGAGATTGCCATAGTGACAAATCCTTCATACAACCGGGAAATTGAAATTATGGTGATTCGCAACAAATGGAAAAAAGTCAAGAAGATTCTGTCAGGAGGTAAAGAAAGATACGAATCCAGTCTGGCCGCCATAAACGCCTACTCTGACCAGCCGGACTGCTCACTTATCTTCCATGATGCCGTGCGCCCTTTGATCAGCAACTCAATAATAGACGGTATAATTGATGCTCTCAACACATACAACGCCGTTGATGTGGCGGTTCCGGCCACTGATACCATCATACAGGTGGACGCTGAAGGCAAGGTCATAAACAGTATTCCTGACAGACGTTATCTGCGTCGTGGCCAGACTCCCCAGGCCTTCAGGCAAAAGGTGATACAAAAAGCCTATGAAATTGCCCTGAAAGACCCGGATTTCACATCGTCCGATGACTGCGGAACCGTTGTAAAATATCTTCCGGATGAAAAGGTCTGCGTCGTCCCTGGTGAGGAATCCAACATGAAACTGACATACAAGGAGGATTCATATCTGCTTGACAAGCTGTTTCAGTTGCGTTCTACAACCATCAGTGACCAGGCTGATTTCTCCGCACTTGAAGGAAAGGTGTTAGTCGTATTCGGTGGCAATTCCGGAATCGGAGCTGAAGTCGTTTCAATGGCCCGGAAATACGGCGCATCGGCATACTCTTTCTCCCGCAGCACCACCGGAACTGACATCGCTGACCGTAATGCCGTTTCTGAATGCCTGCGGGAAGTCAGAGATAAAGAGGGCAGAATCAACTATGTAGTGAACAGTGCAGCCATTCTCATCCGCGAACCTCTCGTTACGATGAATCATGACATACTTGACACCATGATACGTACCAACTATGACGGAATGGTGAACATCGCCATTGAAAGCTTTCAATACCTCAGGGAAACCAAAGGACAGCTGTTGCTTTACACATCCAGCTCCTATACAAGAGGCAGAGCCCTTTACAGCATCTATTCATCAACCAAAGCTGCAGTGGTGAATTTCATGCAGGCCATTGCACAGGAATGGGAACCTGATGCCATCCGGGTTAATGTCATGAATCCGGAACGCACCAAGACACCCATGCGTATCAGGAATTTCGGAACTGAGCCTGAAGGAACTCTTCTCGATGCGCACAGTGTGGCCGAAGCCTCCCTCCGCACCCTGTTGTCGGACCTTACAGGACAGGTTATTGATGTCAGGATCAAAAGACAGGCGCTATGAAACTACTGGCTTACATAATCTGTTATCTTATCTATCCGTTTTCATTCCTGTTTCCGCGCAGCAGCAGGAAATACGTATTCGGAAGCTATCGGGGTTCCTTTGCAGATAACGCAAAATATCTGTTCCTGTATGCTGTTGAACATGGTGACAGTAACATAAGTTACATCTGGCTCTCCACCCGGAAAGCCACGGTAAGGAAGGTTCGCAGTTACGGACTAAAAGCATACTGGGTATTGGACCCGCGGGGAGTATGGCATGCTCTTACAGCCAGGTACTGGTTTTTCAACTCCTACACTTCAGACATTATGTTCTGTCTGTCGGGCAGGGCGGTATGTATAAACCTATGGCACGGAGTAGGACTGAAGCGTATAGAATACAATGCCACATCAGGACCTCTGGCTGACCGCTTCAAAAAAAAGAACAAATACGATGTTTTCACCCATCCTGAATGTTTCCGTAAACCGGACTGGCTGGTTACATCAACCCCCTACCAGACCCGCCTGTTCTCATCCGCATTCCGTATTCCTGAGTCAAGATGCCTGGAGACAGGTTATCCCCGTAACCGCATCCTGATATCTCCGGACAAGGTCCGGATGCAATTCGTGGAGAATTATGAACCCGAACAGACATCAGCCCTTATACATAAGCTTAAGGACTATGACAAGGTTTATATCTACATGCCTACCTTCCGTGATTCACAACTCTCACTTTTCACCCAGAGCATGGACCTGGAAAGGCTCAACCGGATAATGGCTGACACCAACAGCATGCTCATCCTCAAGCCTCATGCCAACGTCAGGCTTACGGAGAACTTCAGTTCACTGACCAACATCATGCTGGCATCGCCCATAATGGATATTTACCCGATACTTCCCTATGTCCATGTCCTTATTACCGACTATTCTTCAATCATATACGACTGGTTGCTCATGGAAGGGAAGGATGTAATACTGTATCTGTATGATTATGATGCCTATGTCAGGGAGCGTGACTTTTTCTATCCGTTTGATGAGAACGTGACCGGATGCCGGGTGGATTCCTTTGAATCACTCTGTTCCGTCATAGAGTCCGGTGATTACGCTATTGACAAGGAGGAGAGAAAACGCCTTCTGGAAAGGTTCTGGGGAGAGACTGCGCAGTATGACTCATCGGGAATGATCCTGGATTTTGTTAAAGGGCTGGACAAGAAAAGATGATTTCCGTAATTATATGCACATATAACAGGGCACGGTACATATACAATGTGCTCAAGAGTATCGCCCAGGGAACATTTCCTGCCGAAGGGTATGAGATAGTGCTCGTGGATAACAACTGCACCGACAACACCCGCACTGAAGTGGACAGGTTCTGCAAAGATTTCCCCCATGTCAGCCTGCGTTACTTTACAGAGACCCGTCAGGGACTCTCCCATGCCCGTAACAGAGGTATAACTGAATCAAGAGGTGACATCCTGGTTTATGTGGATGACGATGCCACCGTCAACCCTGAATACCTGACCGCGTATTCGGAATGGTTCACGGCCAACCCGGACACCGATGCTGCCGGTGGCCCGATAATACCACATTATGAGACGGGGCAAGAACCCGGATGGATGACCTATTTCATAAAGAGACTGCTTACAGGCTACCTTTATTTCGGGAAGAAGGCCGGACCCTTCCCCGGTGACAACTATCCGGGCGGAGGCAATGCAGCCTACCGCAGGAGCGTCTTTGACAGAGTGGGGCTGTATAACGTGGAGCTGGGCAGGAACGGCGACAGTCTGGCAGGAGGTGAAGAGAAAGACATCTTTTCCAAAATGAAAAGGGAAAACATGAAGTTCATCTATCTTCCCGATGCCATCCTCTATCACAGTATCCCGGCATACAAACTGGAGCCGGATTATTTCAACAGGCTCACAGTCAGCATAGGTGAGAGCGAGAGAGCCCGCACCCTCCGCATCGGCCGCAAGGCATATAGGAAACGGCTCCTTTCCGAATGTAAGAAATGGTGCGCCACCTTAATACTGTGGCTTTACTATCTGATTACATTCAGGGTGGGTCGCGGCAACATGCTGATCCGTTTCCGTTCCAACGTAACCAGAGGCCTGAGAGGAAAAACCTCTACAACTGAAAACCATAAATGACAATGGAAAGGATCAAGATATTCACCCGCTCGTTTGACCTCAGGCTCTATCTCAATTCCAAAGGGCTGTTTGACAAGCTTGGTGTACCCGTAGTACGATTGACTGACCAGAGTGCCGACGGCTATTTCCACACCATGCTAAAGGACACGGAATGTGATATTGCCGTCAATATTGATGAGGATGCCTTCCTGACTGACCCCGATGCCATGTTCAGGCTCATAGACTATGTGGTGGAGAACGGTTACGCCAATGCAGGATGCCCCGACGGAGGAGGATTCTGCCCTCGCGCCGCCAATCCCATAGTCACCAATCCGTTCTTCAATATCCTCAACCTCAAGCTCATACGAACCCGATATGACCGGAAGGCCATCAGGGATTTCAATTATAGAGAGCACAAGGAAGAGATGATAAAGCATTTCCCCAATGAGAGACTGGAAACCAAATATGATTTTGACAGGACTGAACAGGAACCCTATTACCCCTTCTTCCTTTGGCTGGCATATAATTTCAGGACTCTCTACCTGCCTTCCCAACGGCATGAGGACGGTATGACCACCATACTGAAGGACCTTGAGGGCCATACGCTATGCCTTCATACATGGTTCGCCAGATTCTATACCACCCCCACATGGCTGGTAAGATTCGTTGACTCCAAACGGGGAATCCAGAAAAAACGCATTGACGCAGTGATAGACCAGGCATATTCCATACGCGGAATGGAAAGACCGTCATTCGGGCTGACGGACCGGCTCTCATTCATCGTCAACAAGATAATAAGGTGGATTATCAAGGTCCCGCAAAGGATTTCACGCTGGCCGTACAAACTCAGGAAAAAACTCAGACACAGGTTTCATCCCGACCAGACAGACTGAAACATAATGAAGATAAATCGCAAGTTGCTGTTCCACCTTTTGGCCTTCCTTACCGCTGCTGTATGGGGAGTTACTTTCATCTCCACCAAGATCCTTATCAACTCCGGCCTCACTCCGGCACAGATCTTCGCCATCAGGTTTACCATTGCCTATTCAGGAATATGGCTGATGTGTGCCGTCAGAGGCGGAACTGACAGGAGACTCTTCTCATCATCGGTCAGGCATGAATTCCTGTTCCTGCTTATGGGCATAAGCGGCGGCTCGCTTTATTTCCTTACCGAAAACTCCGCACTGGCCAACACACAGGCATGTAACGTGTCATTCATAGTCTGCTCCGCTCCCCTGCTCACCATTCTCATGACACTCGCCATAAGGAAGCTGTTCAAGGGATCCTTCGTCCAGGGGCTTGAGGATATACGCATAGGAATACCTCTTGTGGCAGGTACGCTGCTGGCACTGACCGGAATGTTTCTGGTTATTTTTGACGGATACACCTTGAACATCTCCCCCAAAGGTGACCTGCTGGCCTTTTCGGCAGCACTGTGCTGGGCATTCTACAGTCAGTTCATGAGCCAGATGACCTCACGTTACGGAACTTTTTTTGCTACCAGAAAAGTATTCTTCTACGGATTACTCACCATCATCCCTATACTGCTGTTCAGTGACAACACCAATCTCTGTTGCGTACCATTCAGTTCAGTAAAGGTATGGGGGAACCTTCTGTTCCTCTCCGTCATAGCTTCACAGCTTTGTTTTATAGTATGGAACAGAGTTATGTCTGAGATAGGCAACGTAACTTCGACAAATTATGTATATTTGAACCCTGTATTCACGCTTCTGAGCGCCATGCTGATTCTCGGAGAGAGCCTGACAACAGTGTCCGGACTCGGATCGGCCATGATACTGGGAGGCGTGATCCTTGCAGGAATCCGGAAAGAGGACATTATTACCAACCAAAAATAAAAATCAAATGAAAAAGATAGCTTTAGCGCTGGTACTGACATGTACCATTCTCACAGCCTGTGGAAACAAACAGGCTCAGAACTGTGAAAACGACGATTGCTGCAAGGATGCAAATGCAGTAGTCAACGCCATCATGGAACGCCGTTCCATTCGTAAATATAAAGATACCGCCGTAGAGAAGGAACTGCTGCAGCAGATAGCCGAGTGCGGAATAAACGCACCCAATGCCGTGAATGCCCAGAACTGGGCTGTCCGTATCACTACTGACAAGGCTCTCATTAACGGAATACGCGGCACATATAATGCTCCCGCCCTTATTTTTGTGGCCGGACGTACCGGAGTGGATTGCGGACTCATGGGCGAGAACATGATGCTGGCAGCACACTCGCTCGGACTGGGAACAGTCTGTCTGGGTGGCCCTGTAGGAGCCGTCAAGTCAAATGCCGACCTCATGTCAAAACTGGCCATCCCCGACGGAATGGAGCTCCAGTTCCTCATTGCGGTGGGTTATCCCGACGAGCAGCCTGATGCCAAACCGCGCAACAAGGAGGTTATAAAATTTTTGGAATAAAATAATATGAAACGACTGACAAGAATCATGTTGATTGGAGGTGCGCTGGCCATTACAGCCGGTTGCGGACAGAAGAAAGGTGACTTCAAGTATCTGCTTGATGAGTTTGCGGACCTTAAGGTGATGCGTTACACCATCCCCGGATGGGAGGAGCTCACTCTGCAGCAGAAAGAGTATGCATACCATCTGGCCGAGGCAGCCAAATGGGGACGTGACATCCATTGGGACCAGAACTGCAAGTACAACATTCCTATCCGTCATGTGGTGGAGAACATCCTGAACAACTATAAGGGTGACCGCACAAGTAAGGAGTTTGACCAGTTCACGGTATATGCCAAGCGCCTGTTCTTTGCCAACGGCATCCATCACCACTACGCTGAGGACAAGTTCTTCCCGGAGTGCTCACAGCAGTATTTCCGCTCACTCATGGAGGCTGTAGGTGACGGCGGTAAGTGCGCTGAACTGCTGGATGTAATCTATAACCCAAACACCCTTCAACAGCGCCGTTCCACCCGTACAGACGGCGATATCGTGGTTCTGTCAGCCGGAAATTTCTATGAGGGCGTTACACGCGATGAGGTTGAGAAATACTACGCGTCAATAGAGGATAAGACCGATGAGACCCCCATCGCCTACGGCCTGAACACCAAGGTGACAAAGGATGAGGGCGGCAATATCATCGAGATTCCATGGAAGATTGACGGCATGTACGGACCAGCCATCAAAAAGATATGTGAAGAACTCAAGCTGGCTGCCGCCTGTGCCGAGAACGATATCCAGAAACGTGCCCTGGGCCTTCTGGTAAAATACTATGAGACAGGTGACCTCCGTGTCTGGGATGAGTTCAACATAGAGTGGGTGAAGGATACCATAGGGACCGTAGATTTCATCAACGGATTCATAGAGGATTACAACGACCCGCTGGGCCGCAAGGGAGCATGGGAAGGTTATGTTAACATCAAGGACCACAAGGCATCAGAGCGTTCAAATATACTGAGCGCCAACGCCCAGTGGTTTGAGGACCACTCACCGGTTGACCCCCGTTTCAGGAAAAAGGAGTGCAAGGGCATATCGGCCAAGGTCATCAACGCCGTCTGCCTGGCCGGTGACTCATATCCTTCAACACCTATAGGCATCAACCTGCCCAATGCCGACTGGATACGCAAGATGTACGGCAGCAAGAGTGTGACCATCGCCAACATCACCCACGCATATGATTACGCCGCACAGGAATCACCCACCAGCACTCTGGATGAGTTTGCCTGGGATGATGAAGAGAAGGCGTTCTACCGTCAGTGGGGCTCATGGGCCGATGAGATCCATACAGACCTGCACGAGTGCCTGGGTCACGGTTCAGGCCAGCTGCTGCCCGGTGTATCCACAACCGCTATGGGCGAGTATGCATCGGCCTTGGAGGAGGCCCGCGCTGACCTCTTCGGACTCTATTTCACCGCTGACCCCAAGATGGTGGAGCTGGGAATCATGCCTGACAAGGATGCCTACAAGGCCGAGTATGCCAACTATATCCGCAACGGCCTGATGGTGCAGTTCACCCGCGTGGAGCTGGGCCGCCCCAACACAGAGGCCCACATGCAGAACCGCAAGCTTATAGCCGAGTGGTGTTATGAGAAGGGCCGTAAGGACAACGTGATAGAGAAGAAGGTTCGCGACGGCAAGACTTACTTTGTAGTCAATGACTATGATAAACTGCGTGACCTCTTCGCCCAGCTGCTGGCCGAGATCCAGCGCATCAAGTCCGAGGGTGATTACGAGGCCGGCAAGTATCTGATCGAGACCTACGCCGTCAACATCGACCCTGTCCTGCACAAGGAGGT
>DBYG01000008.1:0-4369 GCA_002310175.1 Bacteroidales bacterium UBA1192 | reverse complement strand
TATGAAGTGGTCTATAACGATGACTACCTGAAGCAGCAGCTGGACTACGGCCGCAAGTACGGAGCCCTGTAATAAACCATCATATTCCGAAAGCCTTCCTTACGGTTTCCACATAATCCAGCTTCTCCCAGGTGAAGAGCTCCACCTCTACTGTCCTGGGCGGCATGTAGTGTGAGGTGAAGACCTTGGTAACGGTCTGGGGTTCACGGCCCATGTGTCCGTAGGCTGCTGTCTCGCTGTAGATGGGGTTACGCAGCTTGAGCCTGTTCTCTATAGCCTTGGGGCGCATATCAAACAGGCGGTCCACAACCTTTGCTATCTCAGAGTCAGTCATGTTCACGTGGCTGGTGCCATAGGTATTTACAAATATGTTGATGGGCTTGGCCACGCCTATAGCGTATGAAACCTGCACCAGAACCTCGTCGGCCACACCTGCGGCAACCAGGTTCTTGGCTATATGGCGTGTGGCGTAAGCTGCTGAGCGGTCCACCTTGCTGGGGTCCTTTCCGCTGAATGCTCCACCTCCATGGGCTCCCTTGCCTCCGTAGGTATCCACAATTATCTTGCGGCCGGTGAGACCTGTATCTCCGTGAGGTCCGCCTATAACGAACTTACCGGTAGGATTGACAAAAAACTTGATTCCGTCACCAAACAGAGACTTAACCTTATCCGATGTAATAGTGCTGATAACACGTGGAATAAGTATGTTCTTTACATCCGCCTCAATTTGTGCCAGCATACGGCGGTCAGCCTCAAGCTGCGCCTCCACTGTGGAGTTCTCAGGTGCGATAAACTCATCGTGCTGAGTAGAAACCACTATCGTGTCTATGCGTACGGGTTTCCCTTTATCATTGTATTCAACCGTCACCTGGCTCTTGGAGTCGGGACGCAGATAGGTCATAACCTTGCCCTCGCGGCGGATTTCGGCCAGAACGCGCAGAATACGATGGGAGAGAGCCAGCGATACCGGCATATACTCCTCAGTCTCGTTTGTCGCGTAGCCGAACATCATTCCCTGGTCGCCGGCACCCTGATTATCCGGGTCCTCGCGCTCCACACCGCGGTTTATATCGGCACTTTGCTCATGTATTGCGCTCAGCACACCGCATGAGTCTCCGTCAAACTTGTACTCGGAGCGGGTGTAGCCAATACGGTTGATAACGCGGCGGGCCGTCTCCTGCAAGTCAATATATGCTTTTGACTTGACCTCGCCGGCCAGAACCACCTGACCGGTGGTGACAAGCGTTTCACATGCAACCTTTGACTCGGGGTCAAAAGCCAGAAGTTCATCAACCACGGCGTCGGATATCTGGTCCGCCACCTTGTCCGGGTGTCCCTCGGACACTGATTCGGATGTGAATAAATAAGCCATCTATATAAAAATAAAAATCCCTATGCCTGTATGGACAAAGGGGCTGAAACCGGTCTTATGCAAAATTTGTTAAAAGATTGACTTTTAGCATTTTTTTGTGTGGTTGCAAGCTGTCTGGAACCGGATGGCTCTCAAATCTTTCCACATTGTCCGCTGCAAAGATAATGCATTTGTGCCAAACATGTAGCTGTTTGCTTAAAAAAAACGGCTGTTAATATCAACAAAACAGATTACCTTTGTAAAAACCGAATCGTGGATATTTTGTGTATTTCTGATGTTAATTACAGAGTCATAAAAAGCCGTCTGAAAAACCTATTAGGTTCAGACAGTATAATTACAAGATTTCTGTAGAAATTGCAAATAATTGTTTTTCTGTAGATTATTGTTGTTACAAAATGTAACGGTGTTGTTTTCATATTGATGAGTAGATTATTTCTATTTTTGAAATGAGAAAACAGAAAATATACTATTATGAAATTGAAACATCACCTTTTTTGATAGCGGCAATGATTACATTCCCGCTATATGCAAATGACATTGAACTAAAGACAGGAGGTACGCCGTATGACGTAAATACCAATATTTCAACTGATGAATACTCAATTAAAGTAATGGAAGTCGATAAACATCCCACTAAACAAAAAGAATTATTACCTTTGTACTTGCACTCTATGTATCTTTATTGGTAGTTATCAAACTAAAAACCTTATGATATGAAAGCCCGTTTGTATGTTTTATCTACAATTTTTCTTTTCGTTTCATGCGAGAAGAACGACGGTGATGATCCTGTTCAGGAACAACTGCCTGTATCAAGTGCCGTAACCTCTTTCACCGCCACCGTATCAGGCGGTTTCGGTGACGCTGTCACCTCCCAGGATATGTTATCTGGTCTATGCGGTGTCCTCTATTCCACTGGAGAAAATGCAACTAACGCTTTCAACTCATGGGCTGAAGGGAACGACAATGCTGACTGTCAGGTCTATTCCCGCACCCGTGTGAACTCGGACGGAAGCCTGACGAGCCTGATTGAAAGGCTCAAGCCGGAAACCACCTACAGCTACTGCCTGTTCTACAAATCAAAAAGCGGCAAGAAACGTTCCATCAGCCAGACAGGTTCATTTACCACAAAAGCATTCAATCCTGAAGTCATAACTGCCGATGCCGCTGAACTACGTTATTTCAATGCAAAAGTCAACGGCCAGATCAAGGTTGATGCCGAGGACCTGAAACTGTGCAAGACAGGCATTATGCTTTCTGACAACAGGGATGAACTCTCAGCAGGAACCGTTTTCGATGCAAATGAAATTGCCTCTGACGGCTCGTTCACAGCCTCATTCAGCAAGCTCAATCACAGCACTGACTATTATTACAGGACCTATCTCTATGTTGAGCATATTGATTACAAGTCATACGGTGAGATAAAAAGTGTCAAGACCCGGAATGTGGATGATATGGCGGTTGACATGGGTTTGAGCGTGAAATGGGCCAGCTCTGACTTCATGGCACAGACCCCTGATGAGGATGGTGAGTGCTATGCATGGGGGATGAACAAATCATTCAGGAAAGGTTCCCTTGACAACTACACATATTATTCAAACGGCTCGTACATTGATATAGGTCAATCCATCTGCGGCAACCCTGATTATGATGTGGTCACTCAGGTCTATGGAGGTAAATGGAGAATGCCTTCCAGCAGTGAGGTGAAGGAACTGTTTGATAACTGCACTCTGGAGCCTCTTCAATCCGATGGTTATGGTAATGCAACATCTCTGCTGTTCAAGGCGAAGAATGGGGCATCATTCAAAATGAACGTAATGTCTTTCAGGTACACAGCTAATGCCCAATCATCGACTAACAAGGCTGCGATGAGATGGACTGGTACCATGTCTGAAACCGATGATAGCAAAGCTTATGTTTTCCAGACCGGAGAGTTGGAATACCTTCCCATCGCAACATATCGCTATGAGGAGATGTGTATCAGGCCTGTCTGCGATTATTGAATATATAGCAGTCTCTAACCGTTCAGAAATCAGTTTCCAGCACGTATGGTATGCCGCTGGCTGTTATGCCGGCACCGGTAACATGGAAGTCCTGTGTATATGAATTGTTGTAGAACTCTACGTGAGCGTGCCCCTGACTATCCGTTATTACATTAGGGTCCCAGTAAAGGGTGCGGCGGTGATCCACATCACCGGGTACTGCGCCTGATGGGTATTGTGGGGAATAGAAGGCCGAAGGAGCTGTGAACCCCTGGAAGGTGGTCTGCCGCTTGCTTATGTCCATAAGTTCGTATGAATCTTTCAACTCGCCTGGGTCTTTCAAGGTGATGTCAACCAGATAATAGTTACGTCGATTTGAGTTGTATTTTGCCACCATAGAATAATATGTGGTATCCAGCTCATGCAGTGTTTTACGTATGGCCTCATCTATCTTCAATATCTCATCAAACTGTAAAAGTTCGTCAAACACACAGATATTCTGTATGTTCTCCATGTCAAGATGCATCACATTAATGGCTCTCAGAATGTTCAGGTCCTTGCAATGCACAAGAAACGCTGTCTCGTCATAATAATATGCCCTGCCTGTCTTATCCATCAGATATCCCTCCAGATCCGTGGTGAAACCGGCATTATCAAGCATCTCATCGGTATCCGCCTGAATGTCATACTCCTTGAAAGTGTCATAATCCACGAACATGCGCTTCTCTTTGATGACGACATCCGGAAGGATGTAGCTGTCCCCGATTCTTGTCCAACTTAGGTCCTCAGGATCATCTTCTTCCTCGTCATCGTTTCCGAGATTCTCCAGCTGGGATAAGGTGTAAACCCTTACACCGGAATGTGCATAATCAGTACTCCAGTCTGTCGTTTCCGGAATGAGGGATTCCTCCACGGAAATCTTCCTGGGCTTGGGCCGGATGGAGCGTTCCAGCAGTATCTTCAGGTCTGTTCCGTTGATACGGCTCCACGGAGCCCCGTTTGTCCACAGGCGCAAGTC
>DBYG01000033.1:2601-2861 GCA_002310175.1 Bacteroidales bacterium UBA1192 | reverse complement strand
AATAGGTGTCCCAATCGGGACACCTATTTTTATTTGATCTCTTTTAATTCAAATCGGGCTACAAAGGGATTACTGTCAATAGTCAAGGACTTATACACCTCATATGCCTGACGGTATTTGGGATCCTCAGGAGCATTTCCCTCTCCCAATAATTTCCTTGTAAGTTCGTCATAAGAATAGACAACATAAATGCAGTCGCCATCACCGGCAGCCGGATTATCTCTGTCTGAAATTGGATTTTTATACCAGGGCTCATACAG
>DBYG01000033.1:1823-2561 GCA_002310175.1 Bacteroidales bacterium UBA1192 | reverse complement strand
GAAATCTGAATCTTCATAGTCTGTTACCTTGCCGGTAATGAATCCGTCGCATTCAGTTACATTATATAAACCGCACATCACACCTGTTGCGTAATCCTTAACCCTGTATGATCCTTTAGATGAATATTCCGATAACATAGCCGATATTGCATTATCGGATAACCTTTTGTTTTCAGGGACGGTCACCTTGATATACGGTACCGTATCCGTACCGTTTATCTTCCATGCACAATTCTTAAGATATGAAAGGCACAACAGACCGTCATTAGCCCATGATGTAGAACCAACCATTACACCTACATCCTCTTTCCTTGCAAAAAACTCAGATGTCAGATTATTGATATCATCTTTTGAATAACATTTAAAGAAACAGCCGTCCTTGGGATCCATATCCTTACAGATATAACTGGCGCCATTGAACCACGAGTGTGACATATAACCCGGTACATCAAAAGAATCAATATAAGAACCTGACTGGGCATCAAAGACCAGCATCTGGTTCTTGAACATGTCATAGACAAAGACTTTCCCGTCATACACTGACAGTGACGACGGTTTGAGGAATTCATTTCTGGCACGTCCCTTATTGATGTTCCCGAACTTACAGTTCCCTTCCATGTCAAAGCAGAACAGGCCATCGGCAATAACATACATAAGACCGTCTCTGACTACAATCTGATCTATCTGTCCCATGGGAATGTCAGTCTTGAGAGGGATATAGGACACCGATTCAAACAA
>DBYG01000033.1:981-1780 GCA_002310175.1 Bacteroidales bacterium UBA1192 | reverse complement strand
AATTCCGATACATCACCGGCACTCTTGTTGCAACCGGGTAACAAGGCAAGGCAAATAAGGATGGCAATTGTGAAAAAGGACTGTTTCATATCAATCAGGATTCTTCGTTAAAGTAAAGTTTGTAGAATTTGCCGTGCTCGTCCTCACCCTGCTCTATCAATTGGCGGCTGCCGTGCACGTATATGTGGAAGTTCTTGTCCAGTTTTATGACGCTCTTGTAGAGGCGGTTCTGTTTCTTCACGGCGCCCTCGCTCACGTCAAACTGGTCCTGCAGTTGAATCTGACGCTCCTGCTCGTAGCGGTTGCGGTAATCATCAAACATACCCACCACCTCGGGCTGAGCCATAACCTGCTGCTCAAATGACGGCATATCGAACTTGGGGTTGTTCTTGAAGAATCCCATGGTGCGGCTCAAAAGGTCGGCCTGATCGGCACGGTTCACGTTGAACTGCTTGGGGAGTTCCTGAGCCACAAAGTTGCGGGTCAGTTCCATCACGTTCTGTGTCTGGAAATATGAGTCCTGACGGCGCATCAGGTGCAGATAGTCATCAATCCAGTAACTGGCACCCTGAGTGTTGGTCTTATCGACAACAGCCACCATATAGCCTTTCTCGCGCTCGTAGTTCATTATGAGCGCACCCTTGTCCAGACGGCGCAGATTCACGCCATCCACGGGTGATATGTCAAAACCCTCCTCATCATGCTCAACGGTAAGGAAAGTCTCCTTGTTCTCTATCTTGAACAGACCTATTGCCTCATTTATGTCACGGCCGATGCCCATACCCGTAATATGAGCCAC
>DBYG01000033.1:293-815 GCA_002310175.1 Bacteroidales bacterium UBA1192 | reverse complement strand
TCACTCTTGAACGAGCCCACAAAGTAGTCTGTGAGCAGGGTATTCATATCCTCGCTCAGCGTAAACAGTTTCTTGGAGCATACAAAGGGCTCCTCGTTAGCCTGATTGCCCACATAGTGCAGCGCCAGGCTCTCTATCTTCATTTCTGACATAATTCGTTTAGGTACAAAACAGTACCATTGGGGTCAGACCCCAATGGTACTATTTTTGGGCGCCGGCAGCAAGGTCCAGTATCTCATTGGTTATGGCTTGCTGGCGCAGTTTGTTGTATTGGAGGGTAAGTTCTCCGATAAGGTTGTCGGCATTCTCGGTGGCAGCCTGCATGGCAATCACGCGGGCGGCCTGCTCGCTGGCAAAAGAATCCAGCATGGCGCAATAGACTTTCATGCGTATAACCTTGGGCAGCAGCACTTTCATAAGCTCTACGGCCGACGGTTCCAGAATGTAGTCACTCTCCTGCTCCCCCTGGCCTGCCGGAACGGTTACGGGCAGCAGCACCTCATCGACAATCTGCTGTGATCC
>DBYG01000033.1:0-199 GCA_002310175.1 Bacteroidales bacterium UBA1192 | reverse complement strand
CATGCCGGCGTAACCGGTGTTTATAGATAGTCCCTCCTTACGGAAAGCATCAGTTATCTTCTGTCCTACGGTATATACCAGAGGAGTCTGGTCAATACTATAAAGTTCATTGTAAAGTGTACGGCTGTGACGTATGATATTGCCGTTAAAACCGCCGCACAGGCTGGAATCAGACGAGAAGCAGACCATAGCCACCTCC